>JAUIEM010000203.1 GCA_030428695.1 bacterium | reverse complement strand
AGATGGTCATCAGCTTCCCCGAGCTGGCCGAGGACCTGCCGCTGCAGGGCGTCGTGGTGCGCTCGAGCAAGAGCGACATGGCGATCCGCTTCGAGGATCTGAGCGAAGAGCAATTCGGCGCGCTTCGCAACCACATCCAGGCCAGCCAGGGACCGGCGAACTAGCGGCCGCTCGCAGCGCAGCAGCACCGGCGCCGCGAAGAAGCCCTTGCCGGCGGGTACGCCCCGGGCCTCGAAGGACTCGTGGCTGCCGAAGACCACGCTCGCCTCGGCCATCAGCTCGCGGACGCCGTCGCGGTAGTCCTTGAGCTGGGCGGCGCTGGTCAGGGGACCCATCGTCACGCCGTCCTCGCCGGGCTTGCCGAGCACGAAGCCCCCGAGCTCTTCGCTCAGGTCGGCCTGCAGGGCGTCCGCGATCGCGGCCGGCACGAAGATGCGGCGCACCGCGGTGCACTTCTGGCCGGCCTTCTGGGTCAGCTCCTTGACGATGCTGCCGAGGGCGCGGTTGTACAGGGGGCTGCCCGGCTCGAGGTCGGGCCCGAGCACCACCGCATTGAGCGAGTCGGCCTCGACGTTGAGCCGCACCCCCCGCTGGACGACCGCCGCGCTGGCGCGCAGCCGCGCGCCGGTGTCGGCGGAGCCGGTGAAGGCGATCACGTCCTCGGCGGCGAGGTGCTCGACGAGGGCGCGGGCCGGGCCGGCGACCAGGCTGAAGGAGCCCTCCGGCAGGAGCCCGGAGTCGACCAGGATCTTCGTCATCTCATAGGTCAGGAGGCAGGTCGCCGTCGCCGGCTTGCTGACCACCGGGACCCCCGCCAGCAGCGCCACCGCCGCCTTCTCGAAGGTGCCCCAGGCCGGGAAGTTGAAGGCGTTGATGTGCAGCGCGACGCCCCGCCGCGGGACCCACAGATGGCGGCCGTGGAAACGCGCCGAGCGGGTCAGCTGCTCGCTGTCACCATCCCACAGGGCGTTGCCCTCGCCGAGCTTCTTGCCGATGCTCGCGTAGTAGGCGAGGGTGCCGGTCGCGCCGTCGATGTCGAACTTCGCGTCGCCGCGGGTGTTGCCCCCGTTCTGCATCGCGACGCTGATCAGCCGCTCGCGGTGCTCGTGCAGGGCGGCGCTCATCTTCTTGAGCAGCGCCGCCCGCCCGGCGAAGCCGAGGGCGCGCAGGGCGGGGCCGCCGACGTCGCGGGCGTGGGCCAGCACGGCGGCGAAGTCGAGGCCGGCGGTCGAGGTCTGGGCGATCACCTCCTCGGTCGCCGGGTCGACGAGCGGAAGCTGCGGGTCGGCGCCTCTCTTCCAGGCGCCGCACACATAGTTCTCGATCTGGATCATCGTGACTCCTTGTCCGCGGAAGCTCGGGCACCGGCCGCGGCGAGAGGGATGGGGCTCGGGCCCCCAGACTATCAGCCCGCGGGCCGGAGCCGCAAGACCGGTGTGTGGCTCTCGTGGGCCTTCCGCTCGCGACGGTGCACGGCAGGGAGTGGGATGCAAACTCGTCCCCTGCCCGGTCGGTCGTGCGCCGAGCGCAGCCCGCCCTTGACCCGCCCCCCGCGAGCGCGCAAGATACCCGGCCGAACGACGCCCAGGAGGGTCCGCCGTGCCCGAACCGAAGCCCGCCGCGACCGTGCTCCTCGTCCGCGATGGGGCCGCCGGCGTCGAGGTCGCGATGATGCGGCGCAGCCGGAAGACCGGCTTCATGCCCGCCGTGCGCGTCTATCCCGGGGGCCGCATCGACCTCGCGGACATCGCGCCTGCCTGGGAAGCGGACTACGCCCCCCGCGCCGGCCTGCCGTTGGCCGCGATCGTCGCGGCGATCCGCGAGACCTTCGAGGAGGTCGGGCTGCTGCTCGCGGCCGGGCCCGTCCCGGAGGAGGTGCTCGGCCTGCGCGACCAGTTCCGCGAGGATGAGCCTCCGCTGCCGGAGTTCTTCGCCGCCCACGGGCTGGTCCCCGCCCTCGACGGCTTTCTGCCCTTCGGCCGCTGGGTCACCCCCGAGGCCGAGCAGAAGCGCTACGACACCTGGTTCCTGCTCGCCCGCGCCCCCGCCGGTCAGGCCCTGCGGCCGCACCCGGCCGAGGCGAGCGAGGGGGCCTGGTTCCTCCCGGAGGAGGTCCTGCGCGACGCCGACGAGGGGCGCGAGTTCCTCGCTCCGCCGACGCTCTACACCCTGGAAGAGCTCGCCGCCCAGCCCGATGTCGACGCCCTGTTCGCCTGGGCCGCGGCGCGCACGCCGCCGGTCTGCCGGCCGCTCCTCGACTACGAGGGCGACACGACCCGGATCATCCTCCCCGGCGACGCCCTGCACGAGGAGAAGACGCCGGCCTACCCAGGCAAGGCGACCCGCATCCACTACGGCGCCGGGCGCTTCTGGCGCAGCTGAGGAGGAAGGATGGCCGACCGGATCTGCCTCGACGTCGCCGACGCGACCACCCGCCGCCTGTTTCGCACCGCGCCCGCCGAGGTGCCGGCCCTGCCGACCCATCCGGGACGGATCGCCGCGGGCGGGCTGCGCGGCCGCGGGCTGTACAAGCGAGACGACCCCCGGCTGCCGCTGATCTCCGTGATCACCGTCGTGCGAAACGGCGTCGCCACCCTCGGCCAGACCTTCGCGAGCGTGTTCTCGCAGGACTACGAGAACGTCGAGTACATCGTCGTCGACGGCGCCTCGGACGACGGCACGCGCGCGCTGATCGAGCAGCACGGACAGCGCATCGACTACTGGGTCAGCGAGCCGGACAGCGGCATCCGGGACGCGATGAACAAGGCCCTGCCGCTCGCCACCGGCAGCCTGATCCAGCTGCTCAACGCCGACGACTTCCTCGCCCCCGGCGCCCTGTCCGCGGTCGCCGCGACCTACCTGCGGGTCGGCAAGCCCTGCGTCGTGTACGGCGACTACACGATGCTCGAGGTCGGCCTCGAGACCGAGAAGCCCTGCCGCTCCAGCCTCGACGCCCACCTCGGCATGTCGATCTGCCACCAGGCGATGTTCGTGCACAGGGATGTGTACAAAGGCGTCGGGCTGTTCGGCGAGGAGCACCCGATCGCCTTCGACTACGAGTGGCTGCTGCGGGCCCTGGACGCCGGGGTGCTGTTCGTCTCGACCGGGCGCGACCTTGTCACCTACCGCGACTGCGGGATCTCCTCGACCGCCCTGTGGCGCTGCACGGTCGATGCCGAGCGCGTGCACCGGCGCTTCTACAAGCACCAGCCCGGCAAGCGGGCGGAGTTCCTGGCGCGCAGCGCCAAGCACTTCCTGGTCGCCAGCCTCAAGCAGCAGCTCTACGCGCGGCTCGGGACGCCGACGACGAACCGCATCCGGCTCGCCTACCGCGGGCTGAAGGGGCTCGCGCGGCGTCTGCGGGGGTAGGTCCCGCCACAGCGCCCGTTCAGCTCCGCGAAGGCCTCGCCGAAGGCCCGGTTCCGGAACGTCAGCTCGACGGTCTGCGCGTCGAGCACGCCGTGCCGACGGCCCTCGAAGGCGTCGCAGCCCGGGACATGCCCCGGACGGTCGAAGGCCGGGATCTTCTGCACCCCCAGGGAGCCCACGCCCCCGACGAGCAGCGCGGCGACGAGGGTCCCGATCCAACCCCACAGGCCGAGCTCGAAGTGCAGCGCCAGGCCGCCGCCGAGCACGAGCAGGGCGACGAAGACGACGGTGATCGCGGCGAGGTACGCCCAGCGGGTCCACTGGCAGGTCCGGCACCAGGGCAGGCTGATGCGCACCGCGTAGCGCTTGTTCCCCCGCTTGCCCAGCGTGATCGAGTGGCGATCGAGCAGCTCCTGGGGGCCGAGGCAACAGCAGCAGGTCCGGGGCAGCGAGAGGGGCCGGCCGGCCTGGACGACGACGCGCCGGGCATGGGAGCTGCCGCGCAGGGCCGTCCGGCAGTGGGGACAGGAGGGCGCGGAGGCGGACACCCCGGCGCCGCAGGCGAGGCAGTGGACGGTCATGCTTCCTCCTCCAGAGGATCCACCGGCGGCTACGGACACCGCGCCGGAAACCGGAACCCCAGCTCAGCCCGTCGCCTCGAGGAAGCGGTGCAGGTGCTTCTCGCCGTACGCGACGTAGTCGAAGTCGAGCGAGGAGAGGCCGACCTGCAGGAAGGCCCACGCCGCCTCCCGGGCGTCGGACACCGCGCGCATCCGGTCGAGGCGCGCGATGTCCTCGGCGCGGACCGCGCCGCGGTAGAGCCTGAGGAGCTCGGCGCGGCCCGTCGCGTCCAGGCCCTGATTGACGGCGAAGTTGCCGAGGTCGAAGAAGGGGTCGCCCATCGCCGCGTACTCCCAGTCGACGATCCACACCTTCTGCCCGTCGTCGATGAAGTTCCCGGCGAGCAGGTCGTTGTGGCAGGCCGCCGTCTCCCCCTCCCCGAGCGCCGTCTCGAGCCCCGCGAGCCGGGCGCGGGCGGCCTCCCACGCCGGCGGCAGGTCGACCCCGAGGGAGACCGCGTCGCGCAGGTAGGCGCGCACGGTCGCGAAGGGGCAGAAGCGTCCCGGGAAGCGGGCCGCGCGGTGACATCGCCGCAGCTGCGCGACGATGCGGGGCAGCCGCGCGGGGTCGCGGGCGCGCTCGTCGTCGAGGGTCTCGCCGGGCACGAAGCGGCTGAGCAGCACCCGGTGCCGCGGCAGGAAGCGCACGACCGCCGGGGCGATCGCCTGGGCGTGCGCCGCCTCCTGGCAGGCGACCTCGGCGGCGCGGTCGATGCCGAGCCGCTCGGAGCGGTCGCCGTAGACCCGGGCGACGTAGGATGCGCCCGCCAGGTCGACGCGGAAGTTGCGGTTGGTGATCCCGCCGCGGAGGACGGTGATCGTCGCGTCACGCGCGGCGGGCCCGAAGACCTCCGCGAGGGCGGGCGTCAGAGCAGGGTGCATCGCGGACTCCTCCCTGCTCAACCGGGCGGCGGCAGCTCGCCGCAGGCCTTCGCGATCGCGACCCGCCGCGGATGGCTCGGGTCGAGGGTGGCGTGGGCGATGGCCTGGGCCCGCTCGAGCAGGCGCCGCGCCTCCTCGCGGGTGCCGCGTTTCTGCAGGGTGCGGGCGAGGTTGTACTGGGCGAGGGCGACGTCGGGATGGCCGTCGCCGAACAGCTGCAGCTTGATCGCGAGCGCCCGCCGGTAGTGGGCCTCGGCCTCGTCGAGGCGGCCGGCCTTGCGGGCGAGGCCGGCGAGGTTGTTCAGGTTGACCGCCACCTCGCGGTGGACCTCCCCGTACGCCCTCTCGGCCAGCGCGATCGCCCGCTCGTAGAGCGCGGTCGCTTCCTCCTCCCGGCCGATGGAGCCGAGGATGGAGGCGAGCCCGTGCAGGTCGAGGGCCAGCCCCGGGTTGTCCTCGCCGAGCTGAGCGGTGCGCAGGGCGAGGGCCTGGCGCGCCGGCTCCTCGCCCTCGGCGAAGCGGCCACGGGCGTGGGCGAGGCCGGCGAGGTTGTGGTAGAGGGCGGCCGCCTCGGGCCCCTCGCGCTCCTGCAGCAGCTCGAGGGCGCGGGCGTAGGCCTGCGCGGCGCCGTCGTAGTCGCCGCGGTACTTGCGGGCGACGCCGAGGGTGTTCCACAACCCGACCCGCTCGGGATCTTCGGCCGGAAGCTGGGCGCGGCCGAGCTCGAGGGCCTGGCGCGCGGCCTCCTCGGCCTCCGGGTAGCGGCCGAGCTCGACCAGCACGCCGCTCAGCTCCCCGAGGCTGCGGCGGAACAGCCCGCGCACGGTCGCCTCGACCTCCGGCGGGACCTGCTCGCCGCCGTCGAGCCGCGCGACCAGGCCCGCGAACAGGCCGTGGGCGCGCTGGCAGGAGGCGTGGGCCTCGCGGTAGCGGCCGAGGGACTGGTAGAGGTTCGCGAGCGCGAGCAGCACGTTGCCGGTGTCCGCGGCGCCGTCATCCCCCTGGGCCTCGAAGATCGCGCGGGCGGCCCGCAGATGGGTCTCGGCCTCGGCGGGCTGCAGGCCCCGCGCGCACAGGCTGCCGAGGTCGTGCAGCAACGAGGCGGCGTCGTCGCCCTCCCCCTCCCCCGCCGCCGCGAGCAGCGCGAGGGCCTCGCGGTAGCCCTGCCCGGCCGCGTCCAGCCGCCCGGCCTGTTCGTCTTCCCAGGCCGCCGCGCCGAGCGCCTGCGCCTGCTCGAGGACCTCTTCCCGCTGCATCATCCGCCTCCCATGTGCCGACACGATGACCGGCCGCGGGCGGAGGAGCAAGGGGAACGCGCGGGGCGCGGGCGGCGGGCGGCGCTGCAGGGCCTGCGGCGGACGCTCCGCCAGCGGTGCGCACGCCTCGACGAGGCATCCCGTCTCTCTCCCAACGGACCTCTATCTGGCCCGGGCCGCGCGCCTCGCGTACACTCGGGGCCGGAGGTGCCGATGTCCAGTCTCGTCATCGCGGGCGGCGGTCGATTGCAGGGGGATGCCACGGTCCCCGGCGACAAGTCCATCTCCCACCGCGCGCTCCTGTTCGCGGCGCTCGCCGACGGCGAGAGCCGGCTGTGGAACCTGCTCCCCGGAGGCGACTGCGGGGCGACCCTCGGCTGCGTGCGCGCGCTCGGCGTCGAGGTCGAGGAAGAGGGAGGCGAGGTCCGGGTCCGCGGAGAGGGCCTGTCCGGGTTGCGCGAGCCGGCGGGCTTCCTCGACTGCGAGAACTCCGGCACGACGATGCGCCTGCTGGTCGGGCTGCTCGCCGGCCAGGGCTTCACGAGCTTCCTGACCGGCACCGCCCAGCTCCGCGGCCGACCGATGGGGCGGGTGGTCGAGCCCCTGCGCCGGATGGGGGCCCACATCCTCGGGCGCGAGGCCGGGGGCCGGGCGCCCCTCGCCATCGAAGGCCGCCCCCTCGGCGGCATCGACTACACGCTCCCGGTCGCGAGCGCGCAGGTCAAGAGCTGCCTGCTGCTCGCCGGGCTGTTCGCGGGCGGCGAGACGCGCGTCACCGAGCCGGCCCCGACCCGCGATCACACCGAGCTGCTGCTGCTCAGCATGGGCGCCTCGCTGACCGTGCGCGGCGCGACCGTCGAGGCCCGCCGGCCCGGGCGTCCGCTGGCGCCGCTCGAGCTGACCGTGCCCGGGGACATCTCCTCGGCCGCCTTCCCCCTCGTCGCGGCCGCCTGCCTGCCCGGCAGCGCGGTGCGGCTGCGGGAGGTCGGCGTCAACCCGCGGCGCGCGGGCGTGCTCGCGGTGCTCGCGCGGATGGGGGCGGAGCTCGGCCGCGAGGCGGAGACGATGCGCGGGGGCGAGCCGGTCGCCGACCTCGTCGTGCGGGGAGGAAGTCTGCGGAGCTGCGAGATCGGCGGCGCGGAGATCCCGAGCCTGATCGACGAGCTGCCGGTGCTCGCCGTCGCCGCCAGCCAGGCGGAAGGCTGCACGCGGGTGCGCGACGCCGCCGAGCTGCGGGTCAAGGAGACCGACCGTATCGCGACGACCGTCGCGGAGCTGCGCGCCCTCGGGGCGGCGATCGAGGCCACCCCGGACGGCTTCGTCGTCGAGGGCCCTTGCCGGCTGCGCGGCGCGCGGGTCGCTAGCCACGGAGACCACCGGCTGGCGATGGCGCTCGCCGTCGCCGGACTGTGCGCCGAGGGCGAGACCGTCGTCGACGGCGCCGCGGTGACCGCCGACAGTTTCCCCGGCTTCGTCGCGACCCTGCGCGGGCTCGGGGCAGCCCTCCGGGAAGAACGATGAAGCTGACACCCCCCGATCCCCGCGCGGAGATCACCGCCCTCGGCCGGCGCAGCCTCGGTCTGCTCGGCTGGCCGGTCGGGCACAGCCTGTCTCCGCAGCTGATGCAGGCCGCCTTCGACTCCTACGCCCTCGACTGGAGCTACGGCCTGCTGCCGGTCCGGCCCCAGCCCCGCGAGCGCCTCGCCGAGGCCATCGCCGGGCTGCGCGCCCTGTCCTTCCGCGGCGCCAACGTGACGGTTCCCTACAAGAGCCTCGTGCTGCCCCTGCTCGACGAGCTCTCCCACGCCGCCCGCAGCATCGGCGCGGTCAACACGATCAGCCTCGACGGCGACAAGCTCTGGGGACACAACACCGACGCCCCCGGCTTCGTCGCCGACCTGCGCGCCCACGGCCTCGACCCGGCGGTGCTGCGGGTGCTGGTGCTCGGCGCCGGAGGCTCCGCGCGGGCGGTGGTGTACGGCCTGGCGGAGGCGGGCTGCCCGCAGATCGAGATCCTGAACCGCACGCCGGCCCGGGCGCGGGCCCTCGCCCTCGATATCGCCGCCCTGTTCCCCGACTGCCGGCTGAACGGGCTGCCCTCGCGGGCGCTCGACGAGGCGTCGCTGCGCTGCGACCTGATCGTCAACTGCACCCCGCTCGGCATGGTCGCGATCGACGGCAGCCCCTGGGACAGCGAGGTGCCGATGCGGCGCGGGATGGTCGTCTACGACCTGGTCTACAACCCGCGCCAGACCGCCTTCCTGCGCTTCGCCGAGCGCTCGCAGTGCCAGACCCTGAGCGGCCTCGGCATGCTCGTCCAGCAAGCCGCCCGGGCCTTCACGCTGTGGACCGGCCTCGAGGCTCCCCTCGGGCAGATGCGCCGCGCCGCCGAGCGCGCCCTCGCAGGTCGGGGCGATGCCTGACATCGTGCTCGCGACGCTCAACGCGCGCTACATCCACAGCGCCTTCGGGCTGCGCTACCTGTACGCCAACCTCGGCGGGCTGCGGGAGCGCGCGGTGATCCGCGAGTTCAGCATCGCCACCCGGCCCGCGGACATCGCCGAGGCGCTGCTCGCCGAGCGGCCGCGCATCCTCGGGCTCGGGGTGTACATCTGGAACGCGACCCAGACGGCCGCCCTGGTCGGTGTGCTGCGGGCGGTCGCGCCGCGGCTGCGCATCGTGCTCGGCGGCCCCGAGGTCAGCCATGAGACCGAGGCGCAGCCCCTGTGCGCCGCGGCCGACGTCGTGATCCGCGGCGAGGCGGACCACGCCTTCGCCGCGGTCTGCCGACAGCTGCTCGCCGGCGAGCAGCCCGGACCGGTCGTCGACGCCCCCCTGCCCGATGTCTCCGCGCTCGCGCTTCCCTACGCCCTGTACGACGCCGAGGACATCGCCCGGCGGGTCGTGTACGTCGAGGCCTCCCGCGGCTGCCCCTTCCGCTGCGAGTTCTGCCTGTCCGCCCTCGACATCCCGCTGCGGCGCTTTCCGGAGGAGGCGCTGCTGGCGGCCTTCGAGGAGCTGCTCCGGCGCGGGCTCCTGCGCTTCAAGTTCGTCGACCGCACCTTCAACCTCAGCCTGCCCTTCGCCCGGAAGATCCTGCGCTTCTTCCGGGAGCGCTACCGGCCGGGGCTGTTCCTGCACTTCGAGATGATCCCCGACCGCCTGCCCGCGGCGCTGCGGACCGAGCTCGCGGCCTTTCCCCCCGGCGCCGTGCAGCTCGAGATCGGCATCCAGACCTTCGACCCCGCGGTCGGCCGGCGCATCTCCCGCACCCAGGACGTCCCGCGGCTCGAGGACAACCTGCGCTTCCTGCGGGCAGAGACCGGCGTGCACCTGCACACCGACCTGATCGTCGGCCTGCCGGGCGAGAGCCTGGAGAGCTTCGGCCGCGGCTTCGACCGCCTGGTCGCGCTGCGGCCCCATGAGATCCAGGTCGGCATCCTCAAGCGCCTCCGCGGCACGCCGATCGTGCGGCACACCGAGGCGTTCGCGATGCGCTACGATCCGGAGCCGCCCTACGCCCTGCTGAGCAACCGCGACCTCGACTTTCCGACCGTCCAGCGCCTGAAGCGCTTCGCCCGCTACTGGGACCTGATCGCCAACAGCGGCAACTTTCCGACGGTGCTGCCGGCGCTCTGGACCGGCGAGCGCCCCTTCCCCGCCTTCCTCGCCCTCAGCGACTGGCTCCACGAGGCGAGCGGGCGCACCCACGGCATCGCGCTCAAGCGGCTCGCGGGGATGTTGTTCCGCTGGCTGACCGACGAGCGCGGCGGCGACCCGGCGGCCCTCGCGCCCCGCTTCCTCGCCGACTACAGAGGCGGTGGCCGGCGCGACGTGCCGGCGTTCCTGCGGCCCTGGGTCGGCACTGCCCACGGCCCGACGCTCCCGACCGACGCGCGGCTTCCCCGGCGCCAGGCCCGGCATCTCGCGGCCCGTGAGGGCACGCGGGAAGCGACACCGCGGCGCTCGTCCTGAGGACGGCGCGCGGCCCATGCCCGCCACGGGGAAAAGGCCGGTCGTCGGCCCACATCCGGCCCGGTGGGCGGAGCTGCGGCAGCGTAACTTGCAGGTAACGGACAAGGGTTGCTAGTCTGGGAATCTACGGAGCACCCGATGCAGGAAGACGTTCTCTCCGCCGTATTCGACGCGATGCCCTTTCTGATGTTCTACAAGGACACGCGGAACAACATCATCCGGGTCAACCGCACCGTCGCGGACTCCTTCGGGGTGACACCCGACGACATGGCGGACACGCCGACGTCCCGCTGGTACCCCGACGAGGCGGAGGACTACTACGCCGACGACCTCGAGGTGATCCAGACCGGGCGGCCGAAGCTCGGCATCGTCGAGCAGGTCGTGGTCAACGGCGAGAAGCGCTGGGTGCGGACCGACAAGTTCCCGACCCGCGCCGCCGACGGGAGCATCGACGGGGTCGTCCTGCTCGCCCACGACATCACCGAGAGCAAACGCCTCGCCGAGCAGCTCGAGCGCAGCCAGCGGATGGAGAGCGTCGGGCGCCTGGCCGGCGGCATCGCGCACGACTTCAACAACCTCCTGACCGCCATCCGGGGGTTCGCCGCCCTCGCGCGCCGGGACGCGGAGCACGGGAAGAACCTCGCCGAGTACCTCGCGCTGATCGAGGAGAGCTGCGACCGGGCCGGCCGGCTCAACCAGGCGCTGCTCGGCTTCGCGCGGCGCCAGATCTCACGCCCGCGGCCGACCGACCTCGATCAGCTCCTGATCGGCTGGCTCGGCATGCTGCGCCGCGTCCTGCCCGAGAACATCGCGATCGATACCCGCTTCGGGAGCGGGCGCCCGGTGCTGGTCGATCCCGGACAGATCGAGCAGGTGGTCCTCAACCTGGTGCTGAACGCCCGCGACGCGATGCGGGGCGGCGGCAGACTGACGATCACGACCTCTCCCGCCGGGACCGGGAGCGAGGCGCAGGTCCGGCTCGAGATCCGGGACAACGGCTGCGGCATGGGCCCCGAGCTCGCCTCCCGCATCTTCGAGCCCTTCTTCTCGACCCGGCCGGGAGGCGCGGGCCTCGGCCTGTCGATGTGCTTCGGCATCCTCGAGCAACACCACGGCAGCATCCGGGTCGAGAGCGAGCCGGGCGAGGGGACGAGCTTCGAGGTGCTGCTCCCGGCGGCCGGAAGCGCCCCGGCGCCCGCCATCGAGACCCCGGTCCGCCGCGCGGAGGCCGCGCGGGGGGGCGAGACCGTGCTGATCGTCGAGGACGAGCCGCGGGTGCGCAGGGTGACGGAGTCGCTCCTCCTCGCCGCGGGCTACACGGTCGAGTCGACAGGCGACAGCCGCCGGGCCCTCGAGGTGACCGGACCCTTCGACCTGCTGCTGACCGATGTCGTGATGCCGGAGGTCAGCGGCTACGAGCTCGCGGAGCACCTGACCCGTCGGGGCGTCGTGCGCAAGGTGCTGCTGATGACCGGCCACTCCCAGGAGGCCCTCGAGCGCACCCAGGACGGCGGCGAAGACTGGCCGCTGCTCACCAAACCCTTCGGCCCGTTCGAGATCGCCGAGGCCGTGCGGCAGGCGCTCGAGAGCTGAGCCCGCCGGACGCTCCGTCCTCCTACAACGCCTCCAGGGCCTCGCTGACAGCGTCCCACAGCTCGTCCCCCGGCAGCGCGAGCAGCTCGAGGCGGCGCGCGGTCGGCACGCCGCGCAGCAGCTGCCCGGCCAGGGCGAGCTGCTGGTCGCGCCGGTCGGGGAGCTCGATGGTCTGGCCGGGGAGCTTCCCGAGCACGCGCTGCAGGCGGTAGCCGAACAGCGCCGGGTCGCTGACGTGCTCGGGGGGCTCGTCGTCGAGCCAGGCGACCTGCGCGCGGATCGAGGGCTGCTCGCACAGGAGCCGCTCGAGCCGGAAGCGGCGGCCGCCGAGCACCGCGATCGTGTACAGCTGCGGGCTGACCTCGCCGAACACGATGATGCGGGCCTCGCAACCGAGCTTGTGGGGAATCGCCGGCGCGCCGACCTCGGCCCCCGACTCGATCGCGCAGATGCCGAAGCTCTTGCGCTCGTCGCAGCAGCGCTTGATCATCGCCAGGTAGCGCGGCTCGAAGATCTGCAGCGGGAGCGGCTGCAGCGGAAACAGCGTCGTGCCCAGGGGGAAGATGTCCAGCTCGCTCGGCATCGCGCTCCTCCGCTTCCCACGCGGGGCCGTGGCAGCCACTGTCCGGAGGAAGCCTCCCTGTTATAATCGATGCACTACAGGGAGGAAGGGAATGACGACCTGGCGATATGGGGACTGGACCACTCTCGAAGAGCTGCCCGCCGGCAGCCTGTGCGAGACCCGCGACGGCGCGCACATCGTCAAGAGCGCCTATCCGATGGGGCGCTTCCGCAAGGCCGCCGAAGCGACGCTGACCATCTGTTTTCAGCTCGCCAACGGCGAGGAGTACATCTGCCCGAACGCCGGAGAGGTCCGCCCGCTCCTGCTCGACGGTCTGCCCCCGCCACCCGCCGCCACGGACGCCGCGGAGGGCGCCGCCGATGGCGACGACGCTTGACGAAGCCGAGGAGGAAGCAGCCCTCACCGTGCGGCTGCGCCGGCGCGTCGGGCGGGCGCTGATCAGCGCCTTCTTCAACGGCCTGACCGCCCTCGGCAAGCTGCATCCGCGCTCCAGCCCGGCGCGGCACGGGGTCGAGGTGCTCCGCGACATCCCGTACACCGGCAGTGAGCTGCGGGAGCACCGCCTCGACGTCTACCGTCCGCGGCGCCGCACGGGTCCGGCTCCGTGCGTGCTGTTCATCCACGGCGGGGGCTTCCGCATCCTGTCGAAGGACAGCCACTGGCTGATGGGCCTGGCCTTCGCCCGGCGCGGCTACGTCGTGTTCAACATCAGCTACCGGCTCGCCCCCGAGCACCCCTACCCCGCCGCGGTGATCGACTGCGGCGACGCCCTGCGCTGGCTGCAGCGCAACGCCGCCCACTACGGCGGCGACCTCGAGCGGCTGATCTTCGCGGGGGAATCGGCGGGCGCCAACCTCTGCCTCAGCCTCGCGCTGGCGAGCTGCTACCGCCGCGAGGAGAGCTGGGCGCGAGAGATCTTCGCCCTCGGCCTGGTGCCGAAGGTGGTGCTCGCGGTGTGCGGCATGCTCCAGGTCAGCGCGCCCGAGCGCTTCGCGGCGCGGAAGGACAAGCTGCCGAAGTTCATCGACGACCGCATCCGGGAGGTCTCGCGGGGCTACCTGCCCGACCCGGGGGCGCACCCCACGCCGAGCCTGGCCGACCCGCTGCTCGTGCTCGAGGAAGGCCGCGCGCCCGACCGGCCGCTGCCCGCGATGTTCTTCCCCTGCGGCACCAAGGACCCGATCCTCGACGACACCCGCCGCGCCTACCAGGCCGCCAGCGCCCTCGGGGTCGATGCGATCGAGCGCTACTATCCCGGCGAGGTGCACGCCTTCTACGCCTTCATCTGGCGACGCCAGGCGCGGGAGTGCTGGCGGCACATCTTCGCCTTCCTCGAGGCCCGTGGGCTCTACGCCGTGCCCGCCAAGGATCCGCGCCGCCGGCGCCGGTAGTCAAGCCTGCCAGCGCTCGTCCAGCCTCTCGAGGCCGGCCTGCCCGGCGGCGGCGAAAGCCGCGGCGAGCTCGTCGGCGCGCAGGCGGCGGTGCACCTCGGGGTAGAAGCGGGTCTTGTGCTCGGGGCGGTACTGGCCCATCACGTTGACGTAGGTCCGCGGAGAGACCTCGCGGGCGAGGAAGTCGAAGATCGCCGCGCTCTCGTCGGTCTGCCCGGGCATCACCAGATGGCGCACGAGCACGCCGCGCCGGGCGAGGCCGTCCGGCCCGATCTCGAGGGCGCCGACCTGGGCGTGCATCGCCTTGATCACGCGGCGGGCGACCTCGGGGTAGTCCTCCGCCTTGGCGAGCCGCTTCGCGGACGCGCTCTTCCAGAACTTGAAGTCGGGCATGTAGATGTCGACGACGCCCTCGAGCAGCCGCAGGCTGTGCAGGCTGTCGTAGCCGCTGGTGTTGTAGACGATCGGCAGCATCAGCCCCTGCTCGACGGCGACCAGCACCGCCTCGAGCATCTGCGGCACGACGTGCTCGGGGCTGACGAAGTTGATGTTGTGGCAGCCGCGCTCTTGCAAGCGCAGCATCACGCGGGCGATGCCGGAGGCGTCGAGGGCCTGGCCCGCCTGTTTCTGGCTGATGTCCCAGTTCTGGCAGAAGACGCACTTGAGGTTGCACAGCCCGAAGAAGATCGTGCCGGAGCCCGCGTGGCCGCGCAGGCAGTCCTCCTCCCCGAAGTGGGGGAAGGCGCTCGAGACGATCGCGCGGCGCCCGATGTGGCAGATGCCGGTCTCGTCCGCGAGCCGGTCGACGTCGCAGTCCCGCGGGCAGATGCGGCACCTCCCGAGGGCCGCGAGCGCCTCCTCGACCTGCGCGTGCAGGCGGCCGCTCGCGTAGCGCTCCCGGTACGCGGGCACGAAGCCGCGCGGCGCGCCGGGGGCGGGTGCAGGGGCGGGCAGACGGGGCATCGGGAACCTCCTGTCCGCAGCGTAGCGCATCCCGGCGGCGCGGGCTACTCGACCACGGTCCACGGGCGCAGTGCGCGCTCGATCAGCTCGAGGATCGCGTCCCGCTCGGCGAGGGCGATCGGGAAGCGCCGCCGGCCGTCGCGCACGACCAGCCGCGCCCCCTGATAGAAGCGCAGGTAGTCGAGCTCCAGCCGCGCGCCCTGCCCGCGCGGCAGGCGCACGCGCTGCTGTCCGCGGCGCAGGACCAGCGCGTCGTCCTCGCAGTCGAGCGCCCAGCACCAGCGCGGCAGCAGCCAGCGGCTGCGCAGCCCCGCGAGCACCAGGCCGACCGCGAGCGGAACCAGCCAGGGCAGCGCCAGGCAGGGCAGCACGCCGCAGGCGACCTCACGGGCGGAGTCGTAGAGCGCGCGTCCCGTCATCCGACAGCGCAGGCGCGGTCCCTCCTCGGAGAGGCGCAGCGACAGCCGCGCGACGCGGTCGCCGAAGTCGAGGTCGGTGCGCAGGCTCGCGACCGGCGGCACGGTGTTGCCGTGCACCTCGTCCCCGGTCAGCGCCTCGAGGCTGCGGGCGAGGCGCTGCACCCCGGCCGAGCCGCGGGTGCCGCACAGCTGCCGCTCGCCGCGGCCGTGCGGCAGCCGGGCGTAGACGGCGAGGCCGTCGCCGGTGCCGGTCGCCCGCACCTCGAAGTCGGCGGCCGTGAACGCCTCGACCTTCGGGGAGAGCACGGCCAGCCCGGTCTCGATGCAGACCGAGCGGTCGGCGCCGATCGTCAGCTTCCGGTCGAAGGGGAAGCGGACGAGCACGGCGATGGCGTAGATGCTCGGGACCAGGAGGAAGGGATGGATGACGAAGAGCAGGGCCACCTGCGGGCGCCCGGTCAGCAGGCCCCAGCCGATGCCCGAGCCGATGCCGAGCAGCCAGAGGAAGGACAGCGCCGGCTGGAACAGGCCCTTGCGCAGCACCATCTCCAGGTGGTCGTCGGTCAGCAGCACCTCGAACTGGCCGTCCCGGGTGCGCATCGTGTAGCCCTCGAGGGTCTGCACCTCCTCGGCGGACGTCTCCGGCGCGGCGAAACCGAGCGCCCCCCGCATCTCCCAGGCGATCAGGCTGAGCACCAGCGGTCCGCTGTCCCGCGCGAGGAGCAGCGGCGGCTGGCCCCGGCGGAGCACCGTCAGCCCGTAGTAGGTGTGCCCGAGGGTGAAGGGCCGCGCGAGCACCCCGAGAAAGGCGACGTCCTCGCGGCGCAGCTCGTGCCCCCCGACGCGCACCACGCCGTCCTCGAGGACGACGCGGAAGGACCAGGGGTGGCGCAGCAGCGGGACGGTCCACGAGCAGAACAGGAGGCCAAGAGCGGCACAGATGACGTAGGCGAGGGGCTCCCTCGTGCCCCAGGCGATCAGCCCGAGCAGGGCGAGCGGGAGGACGACGCGCAGCAGCCCGACGAGCACCTCGATCCAGCCCCGCAGGCGCAGCGCGACGCGCAGACCGCCGGGGACCGGGTCGACGTGGTAGAAGCTCCCGATCAGGAAGCCGGGCAGCGGGATGTTCACGGCCCCTCCGCGTCCGGTCCTGGGATCAGGCCCCCACCCAGGCGCGGAACAGGCCGTGCAGGCGCTTCGTCACCGGCCCGAAGACGTGCTCCAGGGGGGCGTCGTCGACCTGGCCGACGGGCAGGATGCCCTTGGTGGTCGCGGTGATGAAGGCCTCTTCGGCGTTGAGCAGGTCCTCGCGCCGGTAGTTCCCTTCGGCGAACTCGATCTCGTGCTCGCGGCACAGCTCGAGCACCTGCGAGCGCGTGATCCCGGACAGGATCCCACAGGCCAGCGACGGCGTCTTCAGGAGCCCGCGGTTGACGAAAAACAGGTTGCAGGTCGAGCCCTCGGCGAGGTGCCCGCGCTGGTTGAGGAAGATCGCGTCGTCGGCGCCGCCCTTGCGCGCCTCCATGTAGGCGAGCACGTTGTTGAGGTAGTTACCGCTCTTGATGCTCGGCGACATCGCCTCGAGGGGGTTGCGGATGCGCTTGACGATGCGCAGCTTGAGGCCGCGCTCGAGGATGTCCTCGGGCGGCACCGGCAGCGCGGCGACGATCATGAAGCGCTGCGGGTCGTCGCAGCCGTCGGTGCTCAGGCTGAACGGCCCCTCGCCGCGGGTGATGATCAGGCGGATCTTCGCCTCCTGACCGGGCTCGGCGGAGAGGAAGGCCGCCATCGCCGCGTCGATCTCCGCCGCGAGCTGCTCGCGGGAGCAGGGCAGGGCCAGGGAGATCTGGCGAGCCGAGGACTCGAGCCGGTCGAGGTGCTCTTCGACCGCGAAGGGCCGCCCGGCGTAGGTGCGCATCGTCTCGTAGACGCTGTCGCCGAACAGGAAGCCGTGGTCGAGGATGGAGACCGTCGCCCGTTCGACCATCGCGCCGTTGGCAAACAGGATCATTTCCTACCCCGCAGCGACAGGGACAGCTCGAGACTCTCGATGGCCGCGGCGGTCGCGCGCATCTTCTGGTCCTCCAGGTCGCGGGGCTCGAGGGCGACCTTGGCCTTCTTCGTCGCCTCGAAGGCGCGGTCGTAGAAGCCCGAATCGCGGAAGGACTCGGCGACGGTGAGGAACCCCCCGGGCGCGCCCGTGTCGACGAACACGTGGTTCCAGAACTCCTCGAGGGTCTCCTCGTAGTAGTCCGCGAGCAGGTCGTCCCCGTACAGGTACAGCGACCGCAGGAAGATGCGGTCCTCCCGGAAGAGCGCCTGGGGAAGCAGGACGAACAGCCGCTCGAGGGCGGCCTTGAAGATGTTGTACAGGCGGTGCACACGCATCGGGAAGGCGTGGTGGATCTCGTCGAGGAAGCTCTTGATCTCCGGCCCGGAGTAGGTCGAGACGAAGGTCAGCAGCTTGTACTGCTCCTCCTTGAGGATCGAGGTCTCGTGGAAGCTCTCGCTGATCAGCCGGTCGAGGGCATCGGTCGAATCCTCTTTGCGGAACAGCTGGTGGGACAGGAGCCGCAAGGGGTCGAGGTGGCGGTCGCGC
>JAUIEM010000202.1 GCA_030428695.1 bacterium | reverse complement strand
GCGCCGGCGGGAGGCGTCGAGCACGGCGGTCAGCCGCAGCTCCGCGCCGTCGCGCAGGACGACGATCTCGACCTCATCGCCCGGGCTGCTCGTGCGCAGGCAGTGGACGAAGTCGTAGATGTCCCCGACCCGGGCGTCGCCCCAGCCGACGATGATGTCGCCCGCCTGCATGCCCGCCTTGTCGGCCGCGGAGCCCGGCCGGGTCCCGCTGATCCGCACTCCCTCCACGCCCTCGGGCTGCGCGTAGTCGGGCACGGTGCCGAGGCTGGCGCCGGCGACCCGGCCCCCGCTCCCGCGCTGCCGCGCGCCTTCGGCGAGGAAGGCCGGCCGCGACTCGAGCCCGTCGAGCCCGTCGAGCAGGGCGTCGGCGAAGGAGGCGATGCGCGCCATGCCCTCGACGTTGAGCTTCTCGACGTCGTCGCTCGGCAGGTGATAGTCCTCGTGCAGCCCGGTGAAGAGGAACAGCGCGGGGACGCCGGCCTGGTGGTAGGACATGTGGTCGGAGCCGCCGGACATGCCGCTGCCGGCCCGCGCGATCCCGAGCCCGCTCGTCCGCGACGCGGCGGGCAGCAGCGTGGCGAAGGCCTCGGCGGTCCCGGCTCCACCGACGATCAGCGAGTCACTCAGCCGCCCGACCATGTCGAGGTTGAGCATCGCGACCTGGGAGCCGACCGGCACGGGGCTGTCTTCGAGCAGCGCGCGGGAGCCGAGCAGCCCCATCTCCTCGGCGCTGTACGCGCAGAACATCACGCCGCGACGCCCCGCGGCCCGGCGTTGCGCCAGCTCGAGCATCACCGCGACACCCGAGGCGTTGTCATCGGCGCCGTTGTGGATCGCCGGCGTGCCGCTCGTATCGCGGGAGCCGTGGCCGCCGAGCCCGAGATGGTCGTAGTGGGCTCCGACGACCAGCCACTCGCTCTCGCCGTCGCCGACCGCTGGCGGCAGCAACCCGACCACGTTCGACGCGGTGCGCAGCTGGGGCTCGAGGGAGGTCGCCAACGCCGCCTTCAGGCCGGGCTCTTCGGCCGAGATCAGGGTCAGGCCGCCGTCGATCTCGCGCTGCCACTCGCCGAGCTTCCAGCCCGTCGCCGCCTCGACCCAGGCGGAGCGCACGTGCGCGACCGGGATCCCGACGTCGCCCGGACGCCCGCGGGCGCCATCCAGGGCGGGCAGCGCGTCGGGCGCCTTGGGATCGACGACCAGCATGCCGACCGCCCCGAGCTCGCGGGCGAGGATCGCCTTGTACCGGGTCCCCGCCTGGGGACTCTGCGGCCAGGCATCGTTCGGGGTCCCGGAGAGGACGACGACGATCTTGCCCGCGACGTCGATGCCGGCGTAGGTGTCGAAGTCCTGCTCCCGCTCGGCGGCCTTGAGCCCGCGCATGCCGTAGCCGGCGAAGACCAGCGCGCCCTCGGCCCGCGCGCTCGCCGCGAAGGGCAGCGGCGCGTAGCTGCCGCCGACGCCGCTGACCGCACGCTCGCCCCCGTTCTCGACCAGGAGGAAGTTCTCCCCCGCGCCGATCGCGACGCCGTCGACGACCTCGAAGCGACCGAGGAAGCTGCCGTCGAAGGCCGGCTCCAGCCCGGCGGCCGCGAACTGCTCGGCGATGTAGGCGGCGGCCCGGGCCTCGCCCTCGCTGCCGGTCGCGCGCCCGGCCAGGGCGTCGTCGGCGAGGAAGGCCGCGTGCCCCTCGATCCGCTCACCGGCAGCCGGCGCCGGCTCTTCGACCCAGTCGGCGATGAAGACGTTGGTCTCGCCGCGCTCTTTGGCGTTCCGGTTCGAGGCGAACACGAGCTTCGTGCCGTCCGGGCTGAACATCGGGAAGCCGTCGAAGGCCTCGGAGTACGTGATCCGCACCGGCTCGCCGCCGTCGAGGCCGACCCGGTAGATGTCGAAGTTGCGCCCGGTCGGGTCGGCGAGGTTCGACGAGAACAGCACGCTCTCTCCGGACGGATGGAAGTAGGGGCAGAAGTTCGCCGCGCCGTTGTCGGTCAGGCGGATCCGGTTGCTGCCGTCGGCGTCCATCACGAAGATGTCGAGGGCCGACGGCCGCACCAGGCCGTCGGCGAGCAGGCGCTGGTAGTCCGCGAGCTCTTCCTCGGTCTCGAACATCTGCGCGCGGTAGACGATCTTGCTGCCGTCGGGGCTGAAGAAGGGACCGCCGTCGTACCCCGGATGGTCGGTCAGGCGCGTGACGTCGCTGCCGTCGATGTTCATCGAGTAGATCTCGAGGTCCCCGTCCATGTCGGAGGTGAAGACGATGCGGTCACCCTTCGGCGAGACGGTCGCCTCGGCGTCGTAGCCCGGGCGCCCGAACAGCACCGACAGGCCGCTGCCGTCGGGGTTGGCGACGAAGATGTCGTAGGCGTCGAGGGGCCACACGTAGCCCTGGCTGTAGTCCGGGCGCGGCGGGCATCCCGGGTCGGCGAGGTGCGTCGAGGAGTAGATGATCCGCCCGTCCGGCAGGTAGTAGCTGCAGGTGGTCTTGCCCTTCCCGGTCGAGACCATGCGCACGTCGCTGCCGTCGATGCCCATCGTGAAGATCTGGTCGCACTCCAGGGCATCGCGGGTCGACTGGAAGATCAACGACTGCCCGTCGAATGAGAAGTACGCCTCGGCGTTCTCGCCGCCGAAGCTGAGCTGCTGGAGGTTCGCGAAGTGGACCTCGCCCTCCATGCGCAGGTCCTCGCCGGGGTCCTGGGCCGCGACCCAGGTGGCACAAGCCAGGATGAAGATGACGCGACGGATCATGCGGGCTCCTCCGGGGAATCTGGTGGTGGCAGACCGGCGCACGGAGCTCCCGCACGCCAGCAGCCGGGTGGCGAGGGGCCCGTGACGAGGGCCCCCGGGCCACGCAGGCGACAAGTATGGTGTCGCTCCGAGAAAAGTGCAAGATTTGCTCCGGGTGCGACGTCTACCCTGTGGAGGAGGAGTCGAGCGTGGACGCGAGGTCCGACGCAGAGCTGGTCGAAGAGGTGCGGAAGCGGCCGTCCGCGTACCGCCACCTCGTCCATCGCTACTGGCAGCGGGTCAACGCCCTGCTGCGCCGCGTCACCGGCTGCGCCCACACCGCCGACGACCTCTCCCAGGAGACCTTCATCAAGGCCTACCAGGCCCTGGACCGGCTGCGCGATCCGGCGAAGTTCGGCGGCTGGTTACGTCCGATCGCGCTGCGCAGCGCGAAAGACTGGTTCCGGCGCCAGACCCGCCGCCCGTCGGTCAGCCTCTGTCACCTGACCGAGCTGCGGGGCGAGGGCTTCCCCGATCCGAAGTGCCAGGCGCCCGCGCAGCCCCTCGAGTCGCGCGAGGGCCTCGAGTCGCTGCTGGCGGGCCTGACGCCGGTCAACCGCGAGGTGCTCGAGCTGCGCTTCCGGGAAGGCCTCAGCTACGCCGAGATCGCCGCGCGGCTGGCGATCCCCGAAGGCACTGCGGCCGCCCGTCTGCACCGTGCCCTCGCGATCCTGAAGAACCGGCCGCGGCCCGCGGCCCTCGCGAGCCACTTCGCTGGAGAACGATGATGCGCTGTTCCTACGCCTCGGACGCTTCGGCCTTCTTGCTCGGCGCTCTTCCCGCCGAGCGGCGCGCGGCGCTGCTGCTGCACGCCGAAGACTGCGAGCCCTGCCGCGAAGAGGTCGCGCTCGTGTCCTCGCTGACCGCCGCCTTCGTGCGCTCCGAGCCGCCCGCGCCGGTGCTCGACGCGGTGATGCGCGCCTGCGCCCGGCCCTTCCCCGCCCGCGGCCCGATCCGCTGGCGGACGGTCGGGGCGATCATCGCGATCGCCGCCGGGCTGTTGCTAGTGCTCGCCTACCAGAGCTACGCGACCATCGCCCAGGCCCGCAACGAGAGCCAGGCCGCCGCGGCGCGCAGCGAGGTACGCAGCCTCGGGCTGCTCGTGCAGCTGCGCCAGGACCCGGCGATCCGCGACAACCCCTCGCTGGTCGAGGCCCTCCCCGACTTCCCCTACGGCGACGGGGCGATCCGCGACGGCGTGCTGCACGACCCGTGGGGCTACGCCTACGTCGTCGAGGCCGACGGCGCCGAGGTGCGGTTCTACTCGCGCGGGGCCAACGGCCGCGACGAGGGCGGCCGCGGGGACGACATCACGTTCTGAGCCCTCAGCCCTCGAGGGCGGCGCGCAACGCCGGGCTCGCCTCGAGCTGCGCGATCCTCGCGCGCAACGCCTCGAGCTTCTCGGCGGCCCCCTCCGTCGATCCTGCCCTGCCGAGCTCTTCGAGGGCGAGGCACAGCTCCGCCACGGGTCCGGCGCCGATGGCCTGGCTGCTGCCCTTCAAGGTGTGGGCGGCGCGTTGCAGGAGGTTCGGATCGCCGGCCGCGATCGCCGCGCTGATCTTGTCGACGTAGCCGGCCAGGCTGTCCAGGTAGATCTGCAGGAGGTGCGCGACCCCTTCCGCCCCGACATCCTCGAGCAGGGGCCCGAGGTCGATCGCCACTCCGGCGGGTGCGCGGGCAGCCGGTGCCCCTTCCCCGGTGCCGCCCCGCGAGCGCTGGAGCGCGTCGGCGAGCGTCCGGAGCCGGACCGGCTTGCTCAGGTAGTCGTTCATGCCCGCGTCGAGCGCCGCCTCGCGCGACTGCGTGGTGACGTCCGCGGTCATCGCGATGATCCAGGGCTTCCGCCCGTCCCCGCACGACTGGCGGATCAACCGCGTCGCCTCGATCCCGTCGAGCTCGGGCATCTGCAGGTCCATCAGCACGACGTCGAAGGGCTCCCGCGCGACGGCTTCGACCGCGGCCCGGCCGTCGCCGACGACCTCGGCGGTGCAGCGCAGGGTCTGCAGGAGCTTCAGGGCGACCTTCTGGTTGACCGGATGGTCCTCCGCGAGCAGGATCCGCAGGTCGAACGCCGGCATCGGCTCGCGAACGCGGCGCCGCCGCCCCGTTCCCGCCACGACCGAGAGCAGGGTCTCGTACAAGCTCGAGGGCTTGATCGGCTTGGTCAAGGAGGCGGCGAAGCCGAGCCGCGTCAGCTCGACGTCATCGATCATGCCGATCGAGGTCAGCATCACCAGCGGCAGCCTCGCGCCGTGCCGCTCCCGGATCACCGCCGCGAGCTGGAGACCGTCCATGTCGGGCATCTGCATGTCGAGGATGCACAGGTCGTAGGTCTCGCCGTCGAGCCGCTCGAGCGCCTCGGCCGCCGAGGCGACGGCGATCGGCTCCATCCCCCACGAGGTCGTCTGCAGGCTCAGGATGCGCCGGTTGGTCGCGATGTCGTCGACGATCAACACCCGTCGCCCGCCGAGCATCGGCTGCACGGCGCTGTCGTGGGGCTCCTCCACCTCCTCGTCGCAGACCTGGCAGCGGAAGCGGAAGGTGAAGGTCGAGCCGACCCCGACGGCGCTCTGGACGGTCAGCTCGCCGCCCATCAGCTCCGCCAGTCGCCGGCTGATCGTCAGCCCCAGGCCGGTGCCGCCGTAGCGCCGGGTCGTCGAGGCGTCGACCTGGGAGAACGAGCCGAACACGCTCTCGAGGCGGTCGTCCGGGATCCCGATCCCGGTGTCCCGGACCTCGATCTGCACCCGCCGCGCGGTTCCGCCGAGGGACTCCGCCGAGAGCTCGACCACCACCTCGCCCGTCGGGGTGAATTTGACCGCGTTGCTGAGCAGATTGACCAGCACCTGCCGCACCCGCGCGCGGTCCCCGATGACCCTGCGCGGACAGCTCGCCGCGGCGAGGTAGGCGAGGTTGAGCTCCTTGCCCGAGGCGGCGGGCGCGAGCTGGTCGAGGGCGTCTTCGACGCAGGTCCGCAGGTCGAAGGACGCCGCCTCGAGCTCGATGCTGCCCGCCTCGACCTTCGAGAAGTCGAGGACGTCGTTGATCACGTCGAGCAGGGCGTCGCCGCTGCTCTGGATGGTCTTCGCGTACTCGCGCTGGCGCTCGCCGAGCTCGGTCTCCAGCAGCAGCCCGGCCATCCCGATCACGGCGTTGAGCGGCGTGCGGATCTCGTGGCTCATGTTGGCGAGGAACTGGGACTTCGCGCGCGTCGCATCCTGGGCCTGGTCGCGGGCGGCCATCATCTCGCCGTAGAGGAGGCGCTGGGCGTCGAGGTCGGAACGCTGTCGGGCGAGCTCCCGTCGGCGGGCGTGCTCGTAGTACCAGGCGAACATCGCGGTGAACAGCGAGAAGCTGCCGAGCCCGACGACGTGCCACCAGTCCATCGCCGCATCGTCCAGGGGCCTGGGAAAGGCGACGCCGCTGCGGGCGAGCCACCACAGCACCCACGGCTCGACGGTGACGATGGCGCCGGTGATCCAGACCAGGCGCGGACCGACGAGGAAGGCGGCGAGCAGCGGCACCGCCGGGTTCCACAGCAGCGAGGCCGAGGCCGCCCCGCCTTGGAACACCGCCATCCCGAGCAGGAACACGAGCAGCTCCACGCACACGAGCGTCCCCGCCAGCTCGACGCTGTGACGGAGGACGAAGACGTTCCCGAACATCAGGACCGTGCCGGCCACGAACAGCGTGAAGGTCGGCCCGGGCCCGAGGTCGCTGAGCAGCAGGAGGCCGATCAGCGCCGCGAGCGTGCCGATCGCGAGCGAGGCGAGCAGCACCGAGCGCGCCCGGCGCCGCTGCTCCGACGGGGTCCGCAGGCTCTCCGGCAGCCAGCCGTCCAGCCGGGCGAAGAGTCCGCGCACCGCTGCAGGGGAGTAGGTGTCCATGGGACGGAGTATCTTCCACCGCCTGCCCTCCCGTCAAGCGGAACGGGCATCGCCCCGAACGCCGGGGGAGCGCCCGGGATGGACGGCGCGACGAGCGCGGAGCGCTTCTCCGCGACAGCCCGCCCCCGCAGGTGGTATGCTGGCCGGACCGAGGACGCGGGGGGGGAGTGCGATGCCGTGGTTCGTCAAGATCGAGCGGGGCATCGTCCCGAAGCCGGTCTTCGACCGCTCGGTGCCCGCCCACCTCGCCTGGGTGCGCAGCCTGCACCTGGAGCGCCGGGCGATCACCGGCTATTGGGCCGAGCGCGGGGGAGGGATGTTGTTGTTCGAGGCGGAGTCGCGCGCCGAGGCGGAGCGGATCGTCGCCCAGGACCCCCTGATCCGTGACGGCTGCGTCGAGCACGAGCTGCACGAGTGGCGGGTCGTCGCGGGCGCCCTCCCCCGCCGCGACGATTCCCTTGCAGGCCGGGCACCGCTCGATGACAATGCGGGCACGGCTTCCCCTCCCGGGAAGCGTTGAGGCATGCGATGACCGAGGCGTCGATCTCCGAGCTGTTCCACGAGGGCACCAAGTACTCCCTCAAGACGCTGCAGAGCCTGCCGCGCCCGGACTGGAACCAGAAGCCCTCGCCCTTCAAGGACTTCCACGAGCCCCGCAAGACCAAGCTGCGGGGCTGTCTGCAGAAGAACCCCTTCCCCGAGACGAAGAAGCCGTCGCGCCCGCTGTCGCGCGACGTGCTCTCGCGCATCCTGCTCTACACCTACGGCGTCACCCGCGTCGTCAAGAGCGGCAGCGCCCACGACGACTTCTACATGCGCTCCGCGCCGAGCGCGGGCGGGCTCTATCCGACGGAGCTCTACGTCGCGGTGCACGATGTCGAGGGGCTCGAGCCGGGGCTGTACAACTACCAGTGCCGCGACCACTCGCTGGTGGTGGTGTGGGAGGGAAGCTTCGCCGCCGACCTCGACCGCTACACGATGCAGAAGGGGATGCACGCCGCCGCGCCCTTCTCGGTGATCCTGACCGGCATCTACTTCCGCTCGAGCTGGCGCTACCACGACCGCGCCTACCGGCGGATCTGCCTCGACACCGGGCACGTGCTCGCCAACCTGCTCCTCAGCGTGCAGTCGGAGGGATTGAAGGCCTCGCCGCTCGCGGGCTTCCTCGACCCCGGGGTCAACGACCTGCTGTTCCTCGACCCGGCCAAAGAGGGCGCGCTGGTCGTCGTCGGCGTCGGCCTGCCCGACCGCTATCCGAAGCTCGACCCGCGCAGCGCCTACCCCTCGCGGCGCACCCCCGGCGCCGAGGCGGCGACCGACGACGGGCTGCTCACCGCCCTGCACAGCTGCTCCTCGATCCGCGCGGACGATCTCGCCGAGCTCGCCCCGGTCGAGCTCCCCGGGCCGCGTCCCGGCGAGGGCGACAGCCTGAACCCGCCGCGGCTGATCCTCGGCGGCATGGCGCTCTGCCAGACGATGCTCAAGCGCCGCTCGACGCGCGCCTTCACCGGCGGTGAGCTCAGCCGCGAGCTGCTCGCGCGGGTGCTCGACTTCGCCTACCACCCGAGCGGAGAGCTGCCGCAGTTCACCGCTCCCGGGCTCCTCCGCAGCTACCTGGCGGTCAGCCGGGTCAAGGGGCTCGAGCCGGGGATCTATTCCTACGCGCCGGCCGACAACACGCTGACGCGGGTGCGGCGCGGGAATCCCTCGGCGGCCCTCTACGAGATCACCCTCGGCCAGGAGCTCGGGCGGGACGCCGCCTGCACCCTCTTCCACATCGCCCGCCTGCCCGAGGCGGTCGCGCTGCTCGGCGACCGCGCCTACCGCTACCTGCACGTCGACGCCGGCAACATCGGCCAGCGGCTCAACCTCGCCGCGGTCCACCTCGGGGTCGGGGTCAGCGGGATCGGGGGCTTCCTCGACGACAAGGTCAACCAGCTCCTCGACCTGCCCGAGGAAGACGTCGTCGTGTACCTGACGGTGCTCGGCAAGCCGGCCCCGAAACAGGCGATCGTCTGAGCGTTCCCTGTCACTCCATCAAATAGAGAGCGCAGACGCTCGAGCTGCCCGAGATCTGCGGCATCCGGGTCCGCAGCGCGGCCAGGGCTGCTCCTGCCCGCTGGCAACAGCGAGCTGGCGGTGTCAGCCATAACGTGACACTCCCTGGGCGAGGATCGGCGCGACAGGCCCCTCCGGCGGCTGGCACGCCATTCGCGGACCTCGGTCCCTGGAGGCCAGCCCCCCCGAAGAAGGAGAGCCCCGATGCATCCCGCCCGTCGAAGTTCCTGGACCGCGCTGTGGACCTGCGTGCTCGTGTCCCTTGGCTGGAGCGATCCCCAGCTCCACGACATCGACGTCTCGTCGACCGATCCGCAGGGAGCGACCGTCGTCCACACCCGCAGCTTCTACCTCAGCGTGCCCCCGAACGCGGTGCCCGGCCAGCGCTATCCGGTCATCTTCGCCTTCCACGGCAAGGGCCACTCCGGCACGGCGATGTTCGGGCGCTGGGACACTGCCGACTTCTTCGACCGCTTCATCTTCGTGTTCCCGAACGCCTCGCCCGCCAACGGCAAGGCCTGGCTGACGACGAACGCGGGCAACCGGAACCCCGACCCCTACGACATCGACTTCGTGCGCGCGATCCACGCGGTGCTGCTGAACCATCCGCTGGTCGACACGGGGCGCTTCTACGCGACGGGCTTCTCCAGCGGGGGAGGCATGACCTGGGAGCTGCTGATCCGCCCTTCGACGAACCAGCTGTTCCGCGGATTCGCGCCGGTGTCGAGCGCGATGGGCTTCGCCAAGGAGGACGTCGCCCGCACCCACGAGCTCTACCACAGCGCCCATCCGAAGCCGCTGATGTACATCCACGGCACCGCCGACGACAACTGGGTCAAGGGGCTCGACGCGGTCGGGCTCCCGGGCTGGCGCCACTCCGACCCGCACACCTCGATCCGCACCTGGCTCGACATCTACGCGCTCAACCCGGACTGGCTGAGCGAGCACGTCTACGCCGACAACCCGACGGTCGACGACCACACCGTTGCGGTCGGCCAGAGCTACGCCGATCCCGTGCCGAGCCTCGGTCTCGCCGTCGCCTCGATCTTCATCGTCGGGGGCGGCCACCACTACCCGCGGACGGATGGGAGCGAGAACAAGCTGCAGCTGTGCAAGGACATGCACGCGTCGGTGGAGATCGTCCGCTTCTGGGAGCGCTACGCGGACCTGCCTTGAGCGCAGGGCCGGCCTCTCTTCCGCCGCGCCCAGCCCGGCCGTGGTGGCGGGGAGAGCACGCGGAGCGTCTCGCGAGCGGCGCCCGGAGCCCCGCGCGTGCCCCATCGCCCCCGACCCGTTACACTGGTGCCGAAGAACGCCGGGGGCGATCGGTCCTCCCGGCGGTTGCCGAGGGAAGGACCCGATGTCCGACACCTCCGACGAGTTCGGCCGCGACTTCGTCCACGAGCCGCCGAGCAACCTCGAGATCCTCGCCGAGCTGCGCGGGATCAAGAGCCGGCTCGGCCTGATCGCGGCGCTGTTGGGCCTGCCGGTGCTGGTCGCGATCGCGGAGCTATTGACGGTGCTGTTCTACGAGCCGGGAGGCCTGCGGGCGCTCCTGTATGGGGGATGACGGATGGTCGACGTGCGACGGGTCGAGATGTTCCGGAACAAGGCCTGGAAGCTCTTCGAGGCCGGACGGCTCGACCTCGCGATGAAGGAGATGGACAAGGCGCGGGCCCTCGACCCCGCCTCCTTCTCGCTCGACCTCGAGCAGGGCGTGATGCTGTTCAAGGGCGAGCGGCTCGCCGAGGCCCTCGAGCGCTTCGACGAGGTGCTGCGCAAGGACCCGGACAACGGCACCGCCTTCGTCAACAGCGCGAAGACGCTGCTCGGCCTCGGCCGCCCCGAGGAGGGGCTGGCGCGGGCGGACGCCGGCCTGGCGAAGAGCCCCGGGGCCGTCGGGCTGCTGCTCGCCGCCGGCCTGTGCGAGCTCGAGCTCGGCCGGGCCGAGGCCGCCCTCGCCCGCTTCGAGGCCGCGGTCGAGGCCGAGCCCCGGGAGGGGCAGCCGCTCCTGCGCAAGGCCCAGGCCCTGCGCGCCCTCGGCCGTCACGAGGAGGCGCTCGCGGCGGCGCGCAAGTCCGGGGTGGTGCGCCAGGGCTACGACGACGCGGTCCACGAGCAGGGCCTGTGCCTGCGCGCCCTCGGCCAGCTCGAGAAGGCCTGGCGGGTGCTGTCCGAGCTTGTCCGCAAGCAGGGCACCAGGGTCGAGCGCCAGCTCTGCCTCGACGCCGGCGAGGTCGCCCTCGACACCCAACGCTGGAGCCCGGCGCTGACCCTGGCGGACAAGCTGAGCGAGCGCGACCGGGACGACGTCGATGCCTGGCTGCTCAAGGGGCGCGCCCAGGAAGGGGCCGGCGATGTCGCCGCCGGCGCGAACTGCCAGGCGACCGCGCACATGATCGCCGGCCGCCACGATGAGGCACTGGCGCAGGTCGAGCGCGCGCTCGAGCTCAAGCCGCGCTACACGGCCGCCTGGTGCAACCGCTCCGTGATCCTCGAGCGCATGGGGCGCGTAGACGACGCCCTCGCCTCCTACGACAAGGCCCTCGAGCGCGACTCCGGGGCGGTGGTCGTGTGGCGGAACAAGGGCGCGCTCCTGTACAAGCTCGGACGCACCGACGAGGCGATCAAGTGCTTCAAGACCGAAACCCGCCTCGAGCCGGAGCGCTGGTACAAGCTGCCGTCGAAGATCCGCCAGATCGTACCGCCCCCGCCGTAGTCAACGCCCGCCCTCCTGCAGCCAGTCGGCGAGCGGCTCGACCGCCAGCGCCTGGCCGCGGTGGTCCCAGTGGGTGTCGGCGGCGTGGAAGCCGGGGACGCCGCCCGCGAGCGCCCCGCGCAGGCGGGGGGTCAGGCTGAGGAAGTCGATGCCCTCCGCGGCCGCAAAGGCCGCGAGCAGCTCCTCGAGCGCGTCGGCGTTGCGCACGGCGCGCTGCCAGAACTCCTCCGGGTCGTCCCCCGCGTGGTCCGCGAGGACCCGCGCGCAGGCGTGGAGCTTCTCCGGCTCCGGCCGCAGGTGCTCGATCGAGACCTGGGCCTTCGAGGGGATGTAGACGAGCAGCAGCCGCACATCCTCCCGCGCGGCGCGCGCGGCGACCCCGCGCAGCACCGCGCAGGTCGACTCCCAGCCAGCGCGTGCGCGCCAGACGTCCGCATCCCAGGCCAGGAGCGAGGTCGAGCGCGGCGAGAACCAGACGGGCTCCGTCCGGCCTCCGACCTCGAGCGCGAAGGGCTCGAGCGGGCGCACGGCGGGCCCCTCCGCGGAGACGAGCTGGCCCATCATGGCGAAGAGATGGCTCGTCGGGCGCGGGAACTGCTCGTGCCAGAGCCGCAGCCCCCGCGCCCGCGCCCGGTCCAGCCGTCCCTCCTCGATGATGTCGTTGCCGCCGAAGAAGAGCCAGATCACCGCCCGGGGCCGCAGGACGTAGCCGAAGCGGTCGAGGACCCAGGCCTCGCGGCTCGGACACAGCCCGAGCACCCCGAGGTTGTAGATCGGGCCCCCCGTACGCTCCTCGAGCCGCGCGACCAGGCCTGGCGGCGAGCGAACTCCCGCGTGCACCGCGAACGAGTCTCCGACCAGCAGCACGTCGGCGGAGTCGGGGCGGGAGCGGTTGGGGAAGCCGGCCTCGTCGCAGGGCAGGACGAGCGTCGAGTCGGGATGGCGCTCGAGGGCGCCGGGGGCGACGAGCCCGAAGGCGGCGAGGTCGGCCGGAACCGGCAGCCGCCGCTCGGAGGGCGCGGGCCAGGCCGGCAAGGGGAAGCCCTCGAGGGGCGCGGTCCGCCACTCCTCGGGGGCGCTGCGCTCGAGGGCGTGGAAGGGCAGCGTGCGGGTGTACCAGCCGGGCAGCAGCGCGGGCCAGATGTGCAGGGCCGCCTCACAGGCCAGCGCGACGAACAGCGCTCCGAGGCCGACCGCGGCGACGCGGAACCAGCGCCGGCGGGGGCTCGGCCGGGGTCCTGGGCCCGCTGCCGGGACGCTCTCCACCGGTCAGGGACCCTCGTGGGGCGCGCCGACCCAGGTCGACACGGCGACCGCGCTCGGCAGGCCGACGGTGCTGGCAGCGAGCGCGATCACGGCGCCGATCTCGGCCTCGCTGGCGCCGGCCGCACGGGCCTTGCGGGCGGCGGAGCTGACCGCGCCCTCGCGCAGCGCCCCGGCCGCGATCGCGAGCTTGAGCAGGCGTCGCGTCTTCGCGTCGAAGGGGCCGGCCGCCTCCGCCTCGCGGATCTTGTCCCAGGCCTCGCCGAGCTGGGGGAAGCGGCGGATGAAGTCGGTGTAGGCACGGGGGGGCTGGGGCATGGCGTCCTCCGGGGGGGTCGTCGCGGCACGCCGGGTATAGTATTCCAAAACGCGAAGCCGTGAAACGAGAGGCGCGAAGTTGCCTTCTCACGAGTTGCTGTTCGCCGGCGCCAGCCGAGGAACAGGAGACCGGTACCACCTGGAGAGCCCCCGATGCCCCGCACCCTGTCCGAGCTCGCCCGCCTCGTCGCCGCCAGCCACGACGCCGTCTACGGCACGACCGCCCTCAAGGAGCGCCTGCGCGACCTCTCCCACCAGGTCGCCGAGCTCGTCCACGCCGAGGACGGGACGACCCGCCGGCGCGAGCTCGGCGATGTCGGCTGGGCGGTCCTGCAGCTGTGCAACGAGCTCGACGTCGACTTCGCCAGCCTGGTCGAGCACACGGCGGCGCGGGTGCAGAGGCGGGTCGAGGGGCGCAGGGTCGCGCTGATCGGCACGTCGGCGAACCCGATCACCAACGGCCACCTGACGATGGGCCTGGAGATCCTCGCCCTGACCGACGTCGACGAGGTCTGGTACTACCTGGTCGGCAAACATCCCTGGGGCAAGAAGCTGATCCCGGCGCAGCACCGGGTCGCGATGGCCCGCCGCGCGACCGCCCGCTACCCGCGGCTCAAGGTCTGCGACTTCGAGGTCGTGCACGGACCGGAGATCTACGCGCAGACCATGGAGACGGCGCCGATCCTGCGCGACCACTTCCTCCCCGCCTTTCCCCACCACAGCTTCTGCTGGGTGATGGGCTCCGACGTCGCCCAGAGCTTCGGGGAATGGCGAGGGGCGCAGTGGCTGGCCGAGAACCTGCGCGTGTTCATCATCCACCGCCTCGGCTACGACTTCGACAAGGCCGCCTCGCTGCTCGCGGACGAGCGCCACCTCTATCTCCGGGAGGACATCGTGACCAGCAACATCTCCTCGACCCTGGTCCGCGAGCGCGGGCGCTCGTACGAGCACCGCAAGCTGCTCGCGCTGGTCCCGGACATCGTGTGGGACTACCTGGTCGAGCATCGCCTGCTCGACCCCGAGATCCTGTCGGCCTGAGCGGGGCCTTCCACCGCGCGCGGCGTGCGATTCGTCGCCGAATCACGTCGGTATACATTTCCCTGACAAACACGTGGCGAGCGTGCTCTACAGTGGGGACAAGACGAGTTCCCACCGAGGAGAAGCCATGCGTAGACTCCCCATCCTGGTCCTGATCGGACTCTTGTGCGCCGTCGTCACGGCGCGCGACGGTCAGCTCAGCTCCGGCGAGTTCTCCGACCTGAAGAAAGACATCTCCCGCGCCCTCAAGGCCGGCGACACCTACTCCGCGATCTCCGCGATCGAGCGGCTCGGGGCCGACGAGTCCTACCGCGCGATCGACCTTCTGCTCGACGTCGTCGTCAAGATCGACGACGCCGGCGTGCAGCAGGCCTGCATCGAGACGATCGCCGGCATCTCGAGCGCCGAGGCCGACGAGAAGCTGTTCGAGCAGATGGACCGGAGCCGGGGCTCGTGGAAGGCCCGCGTCGTGATCTGTGACGCGATGGCGATGCGCGACGACTCGGTGGCCCTCGACATCCTGATCGCCGGCCTCGGCGACCGCAACGACATCGTGCGGCGCTCGGCGCTGATGGCGGTCAAGCGCCACGACGATCCGCGCGCCGTGTCCGGCGTGATCGATCTGCTCGAGTCCGAAGAGAAGGACGAGGGGATCCTGTTCCACATGGCGCGGGAGTTCCTCGAGACCCTGACCGGCGAGCGCTTCGACGCGGCGGTCGACTGGCGGAACTGGTGGAGCGTCGCCGAGCGCGACTTCGACCCCCGCGAGGTCACCGGCGGCCCCGCGCCGCGCGCCGACGACGCGACCCAGCTGCGCAACCCGGACTTCTTCGGCACCGAGATCGGCAGCAAGCGCATCTGCTTCATCATCGACACGTCGGGCTCGATGAGCCAGATCGACCCGGCCGCCCCGACCACCGGTGGCGACGGCCGCGTCGCGACCGGCGACGCCCAGGCGGAGGCCCTGGCCGAGTTCGGGCTGCGCCCCGAGGCCCAGACCCGGATGCGCATCGACCGCGCCAAGCACGAGCTGCAGAAGGTCGTCGCGCTGCTCGCCAAGGACGTGCGCTTCACCATCCTCGCCTACAACGGCGCGGCGATCATGAACGCCTCGGGCGGCATCGACAAGAGCAACACCGACCAGTGGATGCAGGTCTGGAAGAACAGCCTCTCGTCGGCGAGCGACGGCAACAAGCGCTCGGCGATCGAGTGGGTCGACACCCTGCAGGCCGACGGCGCGACCTTCACCAACAGCGTGATCGAGCAGGCCTTCCAGATCCCCGACGCCGACACCTACTACCTGCTGAGCGACGGCGTCCCGACCGAGCCGGACGACAGCGGGATGGAGATCACCACCGACCAGATCCTCGCCAACGTCCAGAACTGGAACCGGCTGCGCAAGGTCGTGATCCACACCTTCGGCTTCGAAGGCAGCGGCGGAGGCCTCGGCGGCGGTGGCGGCATGGGCGGCGGCCCGGGCGGCTTCGGCGGCGGTGGACGGCGCGGTGGTGGTGGCGGCGGCGGCTTCGGCGGCGGCGGCGACTTCGTCCAGTTCCTCAAGGATCTCGCCGAGCAGAACGGCGGCAGCTACAAGGCGATCGAGTAGCCGACCGTGGCTCCGCGAGGCCCCTTCCTCGGGAGGGGCCTCACGCATTTGTTGTCCGCAGAGGAGGATGCTGCGCTGCCCGACGACGGCTTCAGCGAACGCTACGACCGCGCCGCCCGGTCGCCCCGCAAGGCGGGCCGCGACGGCCCCCTGCAGGGCTGCGCCTTCGTCGGCGGGATCATCTTCGTCGAGGCCCTGCTCGCCGCGCTGGTCGGGTGGTGGAGCGGCTCCTGGACCATCGGCGTCGGCACCTTCGCCGGCGTGTTCATCCTGTCGCTGCTGGTCTCCATCCGGCTCTGAGGCATAATGGTGGCACGTGCCTCTTTCCACCTCCACCGCCACCACTCGTTCCTCGGTGCCGAGACCTCGCTGTTGGCGCAGGTATGCGTCGTTCGCCAAGCAACACAATTCCTGCCGCATCCGCACCCTCGGTGCTCGACTTATTCCTTTCCAGGCCCTAAGCTGGCGGGATCGCTCGTGCAGGTCCGACCATGGAAGACCCCCAACCCGCGCCGGAGGAGGTTTCGCCCCAGGCGGAAACCGTCGCGACCCCCGCAGCCGCGGGCGCAGCCCCCTCAGACACCGCGACCCGGCCCGGAGTGGAGCCGGTCGCGAGCGAAGTGGTGCGTCCCGGCACCCGGGTCGGCGGCTACCTCGTCGAGGACGTGCTCGGCAAAGGGGGGATGGGCACGGTGTTCCGCGCCCGGCACCTCGAGCTCGGCCGGCAGATCGCCCTCAAGGTGGTCACCGAGGTCTCCGAGAGCCGGCTCGCCCGCTTCCAGCGCGAAGCCCGGGCGGTCGCCAACCTGCGCCACCCGAACATCGTCACCCTGTACGAGGTCGGGCGCTGGAACGGCCAGCCCTTCCTCGCGATGGAGCTGCTCGAGGGCGAGGAGCTCGGCACCTACATCGCCCGGGAGCCGAGCCTGCAGATCAAGGTCGGGCTGCTCGCCCAGGCCTGCTTCGCGGTGGAAGAGGCCCACAGCCAGGGGGTGATGCACCGCGACCTCAAGCCGAGCAACCTGCTGGTCCAGGCCGATCCCCTGTGCGTGAAGATCCTCGACTTCGGGCTCGCCAGCAGCACCGACGGCGACGACGACGCCCTGACCCGCACCGGCGACGTCGTCGGTACCCCGGCCTACATGTCTCCCGAGCAGGCCGAGGGGCGGCGCGACATCGACACGCGCAGCGACGTCTACGCCCTCGGGGCGATCCTCTACGAGATCCTGACCGAGCGGCGCCCCTTCGTCGGGCCGACGCCGGTCAAAGTCCTGCACGCGATCCTGCACGACGATGTCGACCCGCCGCACCTCGTCCGCGCCGACGTACCCCCGGCCCTGTCACGGGTCTGCCTGAAGGCGATGGCGAAAGACCGCGAGGAGCGCTACGCGACCGCCGCCGAGCTCGGCGAGGACCTGCTCGCCTGGCTCGAGGGCCGGCCGATCACCGCGCGCGGCGCGCCGCTGTGGCTGCGGGCGGTGCGGGCGATCAAGAAGCACCGGCAGGTCAGCCTGATGACGCTGCTGCTCGTCACGATCGCCGTGCTGCTCCTGACCCTCGGTCGCAACACCGCCCAGGCCATCGACGCGGAGGCCCGGATCCGCGCCGAGGGCATCGCGCGCTCCTTCGTCGCCGACCTCGGCACCAAGCTCGAGATCGCCGAGAGCAACCTGTCCTTCCTCGAGCGGACCGTCGCGACCCAGTGCGCCGGGGTGACGATGGAGCTGCCGGTCGTGTCGCGGCCCGATCTCGAGGAGCGGCTCGCGCTGTCCCTGCATCAGTTCCTCGAGATCAACCCCTGGATCTTCGGCACCTCGGTCGGCGTCCGGCCCTTCCTGCTCAGCCCCGACGAGGAGCAGGTGATCCTGTACAAGTGCCGCACCCCCGCCGGCCTCGAGCGGCGCCCACGACAGCTGCCCCTCGCTCCCGGCGATGTACAGCCGGTCCCCCGCGAGCGCGAGCGCGACGCCGCCGGCGGGCAGCGGATCGGCCGCGAGCCGGGCGTCCTCGA
>JAUIEM010000201.1 GCA_030428695.1 bacterium | reverse complement strand
CTGCTCGCCCCGGCGCGGGAGCTCCTGGCGGATGAGGACGGCTGGGCGAAGGATGCCCACGGGCTCGCGATCTTCGCCTCGTCCGAGACCTTCCGCGCGTGGTGGGTCCCGGTCGAGCTCGAGGAGCAGCTCGTCGTCGCCAAGGCCTTCCACATCAAGCCGCTGCTGCCGCTGTTGTCCGGGGACGGGCGCTTCTACATCCTCGCCATCTCGAAAAAGTCCGCGCGGCTGTACCAGGCGAGCCGCTTCACGATGAGCGAGATCGACCTGTCCGACCTCGCGGCGAGCTTCGCGGAGAGCTTCCGCTTCGACGTGTTCGAGAAGTCCCTGCAGCACCACACCGCATCGACCGGCGGTCAGGGCCGGCCGGGGGCGATCTACCACGGCCACGGCGGGGCCGGCCACGACCACTCCCTCGAGCGCAAGCTGCAGGAGCACCTGCAGCATCTCGACGGGGGCGTGCGCAAGCTGCTCGACGACCACAACGCGCCGCTGGTGCTCGCCGGGGTGCGCCGCATCTGCGCGGCCTACCGGCAGGCGAGCCACTACCCGCACCTGCTGGCGGCCGGGATCCACGGCAACCCCGACCACATGACCGAGAACGAGCTGCACGACCGGGCCCTGGCGCTGGTCGAGGAAGAGCTCGACGCGCGGCGTCGCAAGGCCGCGGACAGCTTCGCGAACCTCAGCCGCAGCCAGCGGGCGAGCACGCGCATCGAGCAGGTCGTCCAGGACGCGTACCGCGGGCGGGTCGAGCGGCTGTTCGTCGCCCTCGACCGCGAGGTCTGGGGGCGCTTCGTCGCCAGCTTCGACGCGGTCGTGCCCCACGAGGAGCGCGAAGCCGGGGACGACGACCTGCTCAATGTCGCCGCGCTCTACACGCTCTACCACGGCGGCGAGGTCTACGCCGTGCCGGCCGAGGACATGCCGGCGGTCAGCCCCTGCGCGGCGGTCTTCCGCTACTGATCTGAGCCGGCTTGCGTAGAGCCTCGCGGGCCCTTCCCGCGCGTTCCCACCCTCTCGACGCCCTTCTCGTTGCGCGGGCCGTCTGGCCTGCCCTGTGCACTTCCCCCCTGGTGTGGCGGTCGAGCCCGCCATCCTCCGTCCTTCTGCCCGCGCCACCTGCCGCGGGATGGTGGCGGATGGGTGGAATCCGGGTGACACGTGAAACCGTAGAGGAGGGGATGATGGAAGCGACCACACAGGATTGGCTGGCCCACGCACTCGAGCGCCCGAACCGCCGGCGTCGGGTCGATCTGCGCCGGGCGGCCCGGCTGCCGACACCGCGGGCTGCGGCGCGGGAGGCGGCGGAGCTCGTCGCGGAGGAATGTGGACGCCGGGGCGTCGGGCTCGTCGGCCTCGGGGATCCGGCCTACCCCCGGCTCTTGCGCGGCACCGTCGACCCGCCCCTGGTGCTCTTCGCGCGCGGGGCCCCCGAGGCCTGGGCCCAGCCCTGCGTGGCGCTGGTCGGCTCGCGGGCGGCGCTGCCTTACAGCCGCGCGGTCGCGCGGCGCATGGCGGGCGAGCTCGCGGCCGCGGGGGTGTGCATCGTGTCCGGCCTGGCCCGGGGCATCGACGCCGAGGCGCACCGCGGCGCGCTCGAGGCCGGCGGCCGCACGGTGGCGGTGCTCGGTTCCGGCCACGCCCGGCTCTATCCGCGGGGTCACGAGGAGCTGGCGGAAGCGATCGTGCGGGCCGGCGGGGCGGTGCTGTCCGAGCACCCGCCGCGGCAGGGGGCGCGGCCGTTCCTGTTCCCGCGGCGGAACCGGGTCGTCGCGGGCATGTCCCAGGCGGTCCTGGTCATCGCCGCGGGGGAGCGCTCGGGCGCGCTGATCACGGCGGACTGGGCCCTCGGCGAGGGGCGGCCCGTGCTGGCGGTGCCCGGTCCGGTCGACCGCGCCGATGCGGACGGGGCCAACCGGTTGATCCAGGACGGGGCGCCGCTGGTGCGCTCCGCCGAGGACGTGCTCGCGGCCCTCGAGCTCGACGGCCCGCCTCCCGCGCCGCCGCCCGATCCGCCCCGTGGGGGAGCGGTCGGCGAGGTGTGGGAGCTGCTCGGTGCGGGGGTGTGCTCCAGCCACGAGCTGATCGCGCGGGCGCGGGCGCCGGTCGGGAAGGTGCTCGGGGCGCTGACCCGGCTCGAGCTCGACGGCTGGGTGGAGAGCTTTCCCGGCCGGTATTTCTGTCGGCGGCGGCGGCCGGGGCAGAACCCGGATTGAACGGTGCGCCGCGGCGCCGGGGAGGGTACAACATCGGGTACCGTCACCGACAGGGAAGGGAGATGCTGCAGCCCGGCTCGATCATCGGCGCCTACAAGATCCTCGCGAAGCTCGCGGCGGGCGGGATGGCGACGGTCTACCGGGCGCGCCACCTGCGGCTGCAGAGCGATGTCGCCCTGAAGGTCCTGCACCAGAGCTTCAGCGCCGACCCCGAGGTGCGCGCGCGCTTCCGCCAGGAGGCCCGGGTCCAGGCGCAGTTCGCGCACCCGGCGATCGTGCGGGTGTCGGACCTGCTCGAGGAGGACGTGCTCGGGATCGTGATGGAGCTGGTCGAGGGTCCGACCCTGCTCGCCGCCCTGCGCAAAGAGCGCCCGGGTCCCTGGAGCCTGGCCGACGCCGTGCGGATCTTCCAGCCGGTCCTCGATGCGGTCGCCTACGCCCACGCCCGCGGGGTGGTGCACCGCGACCTCAAGCCGGGCAACGTGATGCTCGACCGCTCGCGTGGCCAGGCCTGGCCAGGCTTCCCGCGGGTCGCCGACTTCGGCATCGCGAAGCTGCTCAGCCGGGACGTCGACCGGACCCGCCGGGGCACGCGCATGGGCACGCTGATGTACATGGCGCCGGAGCAGTTCCACGGGGACGCGGAGGTCGACGGACGCGCCGACGTGTTCGCGCTCGGCATGCTGCTGTGGCGCATGCTGGCCGGGCGGCTTCCGGCCGATCCACGCGAGGCCGCCGCGGTGCTCGCGTTCTACAGCGGCGAGACGCCGATCCCTAGCCTGCGCGAGCTGCTGCCCGAGGCGCCGAAGAAGCTCAGCCAGGCCGTGGTCCGGGCGCTGTCCTTCGACCCCGCCCGGCGCCCGGCCGACGCCCGCGCGCTGCAGCGACTGCTCGGCTACGAGCCGACCGTCCTGCCCGAGGCCGTCCCGGTGCGCGAGGCGGTCGAGCCCGAAGAGACGCGGGTGCTCCAGCGGTCGAGCCACCTCTCCCGACGGGTGGCGCGGGGGCGGCAGGTCCGTCCCCTGTCCGGGACGACGACCGCGGCGCTGCTCGACGAGCCCTTCATCGGTCGCAAGGAAGAGCTCGGCCGGCTGCTCGACGAGCAGGCCGCGGCCCTCGAAGGGCGCGGGCGCATCGTGCTGGTGCGTGGCGAGCCGGGGATCGGCAAGACCCGCCTGGTCGAGCGCTTCGCGGCGGAGGCGGAGGTGCGCGGAGCGCGGGTGCTGTGGGGGCGGTTCTACGACTACGGGGGCAGCGGCCCGGCGCCCTACGAGACCTTCGCGCGCATGCTCGCGAGCCATCCCGACCCGGCCAGCACCCAGGCGGATTTCGAGCTGTACCAGCAGCGGGAGACCGACCGCTGGCGAGTGCTCGGCGGCTTCGGGCGGGCCTTCGAGCAGCTCGGGCCCCAGCCGCTGCTGCTCTTGTTCGACGACGTCCAGTGGGCGTCGCGGCGCGACCTCGAGCTGATCGAGTACCTGCTCCAGGCGCTGGCCGAGCACCCGGTGTGTATCGTCGCGACCGCCCACGGAGCGGCGCCCCAGCGCGACGCAGAGCTCGAGCGCTGGCTGCTCGCGGTCGGCTACAAGCGGCTCGCCGTCGAAATCTCGTTGGCGGCCTTCGGCGAGGAGGAGGTCCGCCAGTGGTTGCGGGGCAGCCTGGGTGAGGTGTCGATCGGGCCGACCAGCATTCGCCGCCTGCAGCGCGCGAGCGCGGGGAATCCCTTCTTCCTGCGCGAGCTGGTCCGGGAGCTGCTCGCCAAGCGGGAGCTGCGCAAGGACGACGGGGTCTGGGTGTGCGGCGACCTCGAGCAGGTCGCCCTGCCCGACTCGGTGAACAAGGTGGTGCGGGCGCGGCTCAGCCAGCTCGACGCGGAGCTCGTGCAGATGCTCGAGGTCGCCGCGGTGATCGGCGACGAGTTCCGCTTCGACACGCTGGTCCACGCGACCGGTCTCGGCGAGGAGCAGCTCGAGCAGCGGGTCGAGGCTGCCCTGCACGACGGCCTGGTGCGCGAGCTGGACAGCGCCGGCGAGGCCTACCGCTTCGCGCGCACGATCACCCGCGACGTGCTCTACGCCGAGCTACCACCCCGGCGCAAGAGGCGGCTGCACCAGCGGGTCGTCGAGGGGCTGACGCAGATCCACGAGCGCTCCCGCATCCCCGCGGTGCTGTGCTACCACTACACGGCGGTCGGCGACTGGTCCTCGGCGTTGGCGAGCGGGCTGCAGGCGGCCGAAGAGGCGCTGGCCTACCACGACGACGACACCGCGAAGACCTGCCTCGAGCGCGCCCGGCGCGCCCGGGAGCGGCTCGACGAGGCGGGACATCCGGGGCTGGCCGTGGCCTGCGCGGGGCTCGACCGGCTCGCCGCGCAGGTGCTCTCCCACGAGGGGCGGTTGCGCGAGGCGGCGGAGCTGCAGCGACGGGCCGAGGAGATCGCCCGCGCCGCGGCCGCGACGAGCCTGCGCATCGACCTCCTGATCGACCTGGCTGGAACGGCCTTCGCACAGGGCGACGGGGAAGCATGCCTGGCGCTGACCGCGCAGGCCGGCGAGCTGGCGGCGGCGCAGGGGGACGAGCCGCGCCGGCTGCGGGCGGAGGTGCTGCGGGCGAACGCGATGTCGCGCCAGGGGCGCTTCCGCGAGGCGACGAAGGCGCTCGACGCGGTGCTGGCCTCCCCGGTGCTCGCCGAGCAGCCGGCGACGCGCTCCCGGGCGCTGCACGTGTCCTCCTGGGCACACATGAAGCAGGGCGACTTCGAGGTCGCCGAGCGGCTCGCGCACCAGGCGCTCGAGATGGCGCGCCGCCGCGACGACCCGGTCGCCCAGCAGATGGCGCTCAACACCCTCGGGGCGATCTTCGGCGAGTCGGGGAACCCGGCGGAGTCCATCCGGCTCTACCAGAAGAGCCTGAAGCTCCTGCGGAAGCTGCCGATGCGTCGCTGGGAGGGGATCTGCCTCGCGAACATCGGCGAGGGCTGCTTCGAGCTCGAGCGCTTCGCCGAGGCCGAGGACCACTTCCACGAGGCGCTGGCGATCTTCGAGGAGATCGGCGACAAGGCCTGCGAGGGCGACTGCCGGGTCAACATCGGGCGGGTGCTCCTCGCGCGGGAGCGCACGGACGAGGGGATCGCGATGCTCGAGCAGGGCCGGGCCCAGTGCGAGCAGACCCAGCGCCACGAGTACGCCGCGCTGGCGGCCCTGCAGCTCGGCGACGCGTACTTCGCCAAGGGTCAGCACGAGCGGGCGCGGACGCACTACGCGGCGACCCTCGCGACCTTCGACGAGCTGCACTCCCACCAGCTCTGGCGCGCGCAGCTCGGTCTCGCCCGGGTCGAAGAGGTCGAGGGACGGCCCGAACAGGCGCTCCAGCTCGCGCGCCAGGCCTGGGAGCAGGTCGAGCGGCAGCGCAGCCTGCTGCAGAACAGCCTCGGGTTGACCGGCTTCGAGCGTCTGATCGCCCCGGTTGCGGCGACCTTGCGTCGGCTCGAGAAGGCCGCCGGCTGAAGCGCCCGCCGGCGGGCACTCTTGCGGAGGAGCCTCGGGGTCTGCCTGTCAGGGCCGAAGGAACAGCTCAGGCGGGGGCGCCGCCGGTCGGAGCGGCCCGAGCAGGCAGATCAGCAGCGTGCCGCCTGCGACGATCGCGACCGTCAAGGCGAGGAAGGGGAGCTCATCGCTCCAGTGGCGCCCTTCGCGCAGGTAGGCGAGCACGCCCCCACCGCAGCCGAGCGCCGCGCTCAGGACCATCGCGTTGAGCCAGGCCCAGCGCGGGATCGCGCTCAGCCACAAGGTCAGGCCGGGTGCGCCGGCTCCAGGCCCGCTCCCCGGGCGGGGGAGCTGGGCCGCGACCGCCGCGAGCAGGGCGACCCAGACCAGGGTCGCGCCAGCCCACCACGCGTAGCGCTCGCGCCTCGCGATCAGTGCGCGCAGGGAGAAGCAGGTGCCGGGTGGTCGGGTGCTCATGTCTGGAGTATACCGACTCGGCGCGAGGCGGTGTTCGCGACGGCCCGGATGCGCCGCGCTTCGGTGCATGGGGCCCGCTGTCGTGACCGTCCACCGGGATCCTGCGGCGGACTCCGCGGCGGCCGATCCCGGGCGCTTCGGGGCCTGGGGCCCAGAGCAGCGGGCTCAGTCCTGGTTCGCCTCGATCTGTTCGCTGAGCTCGTCGAAGCGCGCATCGCCGAGGCTCTCGCGGAAGAACAGATAGTCGAAGCGCAGGCTGAAGTCCTGCTGTCCGGGCTCGGGCACGCCGGAGCCGAGGACCAGGATGACGAACCCCGGCTGCTGGTTGAAGAACAGGTCGGTCGCGCCCTGCGGCTTGATGATCAGGTCGTTGCCCGAGGGGACGATATCGACGGAGTTGGTCTGGGGAGCCTGGTTCGCGAGGAACTCGGTGTAGGTGATCTCGAGCCCCGCTTCGAGCAACAGGTTGACGCCGTCGACGATGGTCAGTCCGAGGGCCATATTGGCCGGCACGTAGAGCAGGAACTCGTTGCCCTCCTCGGTGACCCGGAAGGGGAAGACCCGCACGTCCCTGCCGTCGCCGTTGCCGCGCTCCAGCTTGACGAGGTTGCCGACCTGGTGGGGGACGACGGTCGCGGGGGAGAGCTGTCCTGCCGCGCCGTCCGCAGCCTCACGAGGGTTGATGTCGACGATCATGTCGAAGGTGCCGCCGACGTTGTCGAAGCTCGACACGGCGACAAAGAAGGTCCGGTTGCTTCCGAGGCTGGCGACATTGAGGTACAGGCTCCCCGTGTTGCCGAAGTTGCTGTCGTCGTTGGCCTGGATCGTGCGGCCCGCGGGGTTGAAGATCTCGAGGATCGGGTCGAAGCCGGTGCTCTGACAGAGCAGCAGGATCTGGCTCTGCTCGGGCGTCAGGTTCCGCTCGGGGATCTCGAAGCTCAGCAGGCGCTGCCGTCCGGTCGGCAGCAGCTCGTTCTCGATCTCCGGACGCAGCTCGACGGCGGACAGGGCGATCGGGTCGCCGTCGTTGGTCGAGGGCAGCACGGCGCCGTTGCTGGCCTGCAACCACTGGTCGTAGATAAAAGTCGCCTCGTCCGCGGCGCGGGTGTTGTTGAGGACGTTCTCGTCGCCGGCGCTGCTCCGGATCCGCATCAAGAAGTAGCGGCGGACGGGAGTCTCTGTCCCCGCCTCGAGGGTCGAGATGTCCGGCAGCTCGACCCGCACCCCGGCGATGGTCAGGGTGTCGGACACCTTCGTTCCGAGCGGGAAGGCGATGGTGTTGCTACCCCCGAAGAGGCTGACGGAGAGCGAGTCGTCGTCGTTCGACTTCGTCGTGTCGTCGGAGAGAAAGACATCGACCGTCAGGGTGAGTCCGGTGGTCACCGGCTCGACCAGGTTGGTGACCAGCGCCGAGAGCTCGGCCGTGCCCTGGATGATCGCGCTGTCCGCGGTCGCGTTCGTCGCCCCGGACATGATCGCCGAGGACGGCCCACGCACCTGCAGGATCGTGAAGTCCGGCGTGGTCACGGGGGCGGTGTTCTGCGGGTAGACGAACACCGGCTTCTCGCCGACCGCCGTGTTGTTCGCGGTCGCGTCCTCGAGCTCGGTCTCCTCGTTGGCGTTGACCTGCATGATCAGGAACATCGGCCCCCGCACGTCGACCGTCAGCGGCAGGAAGGTCCCCGTCGCGGCGTCGAGCTCGAGGCTGCGTCCATCCTCGACCTCCTGGGTGACGGTCAACTCGAGGAAACGCAGGTCGTCCTCTTCGCTGAACGACTTGTCCGCGGAGAGGTAGAAGGCGATCAGCCGGCCGTCGGGGATCACGTCGTCGCCCTGGTTGATCAGGGAGAGCTCGATGCCGAGGGAGTCGGGCAGGACGATCGTGCCGTCGACTGTCGACTGCTCGAACACCGAGCTGTAGCGGAGCAGGACGCCGACATCGTCGGGCTGGGTGACGTCGGCGGCTCCGCCGCCACCACTGCTGAGGAAGAGCAGGGGCACCAGGGAGCCGAGACCGCAGCCCGCGATCAACGGAACCGACGCGACGAAGCCGAGCCGCAGGGTGCTCCACGCACGCTCGCGCAGCGCCCCCCAGGGCAGGCGCCGCCAGCACGCGGCGAGGACGAGCAGAGCCGTGAGGAGCAGGGCGAGCGGGGAGAATCCGCGCTCGGACCGCACGGCGCAGCTCGAGCTGCCGCCGCCTCCGCCGCCGCCGCCCGGGTTGGCTGCCGTGCTGTTGACGGTGATCGTCGTGCTCACGGTTCGGCTCCAATCGCGTCCGTCGAACACGGTCAGCTCGAAGACGTAGGTCGCCACCTGGTCGAGCTGCACCGTGATATCGGTGTCCTCGCCAGAGACCGACCGTGAAAGGACGACCGGGGCTCCGCGGGTCTGATGCCAGATGTAGGTCAGGGTATCGCCGTCGGCGTCCGTGCTCAAGAACCCGGACAGGTTGACCTCGCTTCCGACCCCGACCTCTGCCGGCCCGGTGGAGATCACGGCGACTGGCGGAGTGTTGGCGCCGCCGCTCACCGAGATCTCATGATCGTCGACGGCGAGCAGGAAGACGTCCCCGTCGCCGTTGCGGACGAAGCGCACGACGCGGAAGGCGTAGAGGCCGGGCTCGCTCGGCACGAAGCTGACCAACGAGTCGGCGACCGAGTTGCGCAGCGGCGTCCACGGGCCGCGCAGCTGCGACCAGCACTGCTCCGCGGCGTAGCTGTCGGTCGAGGTCGCCGCGAGCCCGACCGTCGCTCCGACCGTCGCCGTCGTGTCGCCGGCGATCGTGACCTGGGGCAGCCCGTTCATCGTGTCGGCCGGGGCGAGGACCTGGACCGTGAGCTCGCTGCTCAGGCCGCTGATCGCCTCGTCGTCGACCACCGTCAACGAGAACCCGTAGGTGCCGGCGAGGGAGGGCGTGAAGTTGAAGAACTGGAAGGCGTCCTCGAACTCCTGTGCTGTCCCGTTGTCACTGAGGATCACCTGCGGCCCTTCGGTCTGGGCCCACGAGTAGCTGACGATGCCGTCGTCGTCGCCCGACTCGTCGCCGGAGAGGATCGTCGCCGTTCCGGTCAGACCGTAGGGCTCGGCGATCCCGTCGCCGGTCAGATCGCGGACGAACAGCTCGCCCGAGGCGATCGGCGGCAGGCGCGGGTCGGAGGCGTCGGTGACGACGATGACCTGGACCTCGTCCTGCGGGCTCGAGATCCCGTTGGCCGTGACGACGAGCCCGAAGCGCAGGATGCCGGGGCCGGTCGGTGTCGTGAAGCTCGGGCGTGCCGCGGTCGAGTCGAAGCTGACGTCGGTCCCCGCGAGCTGGGTCCACAGGTAGCTCAGGGTGTGGCCGTCGGGATCGCGGCTACCACGTCCCTCGAGGAACACCGTCTGCGGGTTCGACGCGCTGCTGGTGAAGGCCTGGAAGTCCCGCCCGGCGTCAGCGGTCGGCGGCGTGTCTCCGGAGAGATCGTCCGCGACGACCACCGTCACCTGATCGGTCCCGTCGACGAGCGGGTTGCTCGGATCGAGCACCCGCAGGCGGACATCGTGCACACCCGCCGGCAGGCTGACCGTCGTGGTCTCGCCGATCGCGATGACGACCCCGTTGGTGTCCCAGGTGAAGTTCGTCAGGGCCTGCTGGTTGGCGTCTTTGGACCGGGATCCGTCGAGGAACAGCGGATCGCCCGCGCGCAGAACCCGCTGATCGCAGCCGGCGTCGGCGGTCGGAGGCACGTTGTTGACGACGACTTCGACGATCGCCGAGACGGTGTCCGCCCCGCCGACGAAGAAGTTGCTGTTCGGTCCGCCGTTGACCTGGACGAGCAGGCGGAAGGTCAGCGTGCCCGGCGCGAAGCGCTCGAACTCGGTGCGCAACGCGTTGTTCGGCGAGAGGGTGACCCCGCTCGGCGCGATCCACGAGACCGTGACGCCGCTGGTGTCGTCCGCTCCGATCGGGAGCAGGGACGGGCGGGCGTCGAGCACGATGGTGCCCGGGTTGACCTGCAGCGACTGCACACCCTCGTCGACCACCGCGCCGCGCACGGCGAGCAGGCCGCTGACCTGCGGACCGACGTTCGTGCTCGCGTCGAAGTCGAGGTTCTCGAAGTTGGTCAGGAGCTCGGTCGTGGCGTTGCCGGCGGCATCGAGGAGCTTACCGGCGCTGAGCAGCGCGAAGCTCGGCGCCGCGATGCCGGAGGTGCTCAGGTCGGGCCGGAGCAGGATCAGGAGCTCGTTGTCCTGGATGAACAGGTCATTGCTCGTCATGCCCTGGATCCAGTTCTGGTTGTCCGGCCCCTGGACGAGCAGGTCGGCGATGTCGAGCGTCGCGCTGATGAGGTTCTCGCTGAAGACCAGCGCGAGCACGTCGGCGACGCCGTCGAGGTCGAAGTCCCTCGTCTCGCTCGCGATCAGCACCGGGGCGGCCCCGTCGACGACCTCGAGCGGCTGGAAGTTGTTCACCTGCAGCTCGATGCCCTCGAAGTTGCGCGAGACGACGTTGTCGGTCACCAGGTTCCCGGTGTTGTCGATCGAGAACACGATGTTCGCCGTGTCCGTGGTCGGCAGCGGGGTGTCCAGGGTGATCGTCAGGATGCTCGCCTCGTCCTCGACCAGGATGATGTCGGTCGAGTCCGCGAGCACGCTCGAGAGGTTGAAGGCCGAGCCGCGGCCGATGGTCCCGGTCGTCGTCAGCGTCGCGCTGAAGCGATCGATGACCGTGCTGCTCAGGAGCGCCGGGTTCAGCAGCTGGTTGAAGTGCAGCTCCATGCGGTTGATCCGACCCTGGCCGTCGCCGAGGTAGGTCAGGCGCGAGATGGTCAGGGTCGAGATGCGGACCGTGAAGGAGTCGCTGACCGCCTCGTTGGTCGCGAACATGAAGCCGCCGTTGGTGGTGTCGGGGTCGACCTTGACGCGCAGGCGTCGGGCGTCCTCGGGCGTCAAGAAGTCGCTGACGATCACCGAGTAGTGCGCGAGGCCCTTGGTGAACACGAAGTTCGTGTCGCTGAGGTCGGCGGTGTCGGACGGCGCGGTGAAGCGCGCGAGGTGGACGAAGTCCGGGTCCCCGTCGTCGAGCTTGAGCGCGGTTCCCAGCTGGCCGGAGGAGAACACGACCCGGCTGGTGTCCGTCGCGGCCTCGAGCACCCGCCCGCCGCGGAAGACGTAGCGGTTGAGCGCCGGCCAGAAGCGGAACTCCGAGCTGGCGAAGGAGGCGTTGAACGGGTCGACGACCTGGATCTTGGCCTGCAGCAGGCTCGCGATGACGTCGCCCGGAGCCGAGGGGTTGGCCTCGACCACGGCGAGGTCTTCGTCGACCTCGATCGTCGCCTGCAGGTTGTCGAGCAGCGACACGGAAGCGTTGCGCTCCCCGACGTTCGCCGCTTGACGTTGGCCGACGTTGGGCGAGGTGTCGTCGGTCAGCAGGTAGCCCGTGCGGGCGAAGTCGACGTCGACGTTGTTCAGGCTGTCGACGGCGATCACGGTCACGCGGAACAGACCACCCTGGGTCTGGGCGACCAGGGTGTCCGCCGGCCGGAACAGGCCGAAGCCCGGCAGGAACCGCGCACCCGGCATCTCGACCAGCAGCGTCTCGGCGGGCAACGAGGACACCTCGTGGACCGTCGAGGGCGCGTGGGTCAGGCCCGTGAGCGAGGTGCCGGTGATCTGGCCGACCTTGAGGAAGCGATCGACCGCCGCGACCCGGTAGGAGACCGGACCGCTGGCGATGCCGCTGTTGTCGAAGGCGATGTCGATCGTGTCGGCGTTCAGCGCCGAGAAGAACAGCAGGGTGTCCGGATCGACGTTGCTCGCGCCGCTCAGGCCGGCCGTGACGTCGACGCCGTTCAGCGCGATGCGCGCCGTGCCCGAGGTCACCGGGACGGTGTTGTTGTTCTCGTCGACCACGCGGACGCTGACGTCGAGCGGCACCGCGACGGTCGCGAACACGGCGCTGTCGAGCGCGACCCGGGTCGGGAACAGCGGGTCGCCGAGGAGCCCGACGCCTTCGACGAACTCCTGGTTCGGGAGCACGACGACGGTCGAGACCGGATCGCCCGGCTCGAAGCGGAGGCCGACGGTACCGGTGGCGGTGCCGAGCGTGACGGTGACGTCGACGCTCTCGGCCGTCAGGTCGGTCATGTCGAAGAACATCTGGCCGTTGGCGTTGAACACGCCGGCGGTCGCCTGGGCGGCCCCGGGCGGATCTTCTTCGACGACCAGGACCGGGTTGCGGGCGGCGAACACGATGTTCGAGTCCGGTCCGCCGCCGATGCGGTCGGTCGTGATCCGCAGCGTCGTGCTGTCGATCGTGAAGTTCGGGATCAGGTTGGCGAAGCTGTCGAAGGCCTCGACCGTGAACTGGGCGAAGTCCCCGGCGGTCAACAGGGTCTGGTTGACCGAGACGATGAAGTTGTCCAGATCGTTCGGGACGACCTCGATGCGCTCGTCGTCGCCCGACTGGATCTGGGCGGAGTCGAGCACCATGATGTTCGGCCGGCCGGCGATCGTCGACATAAACGCGAAGCGCGTCGTCTCACTGGTCGAGGACAGCGGCAGGAACAGCGTATCCGCGCCGTTGAAGACGGCAGAGCTGTCGTCCGGGGCGAGGATGACGGCGGTGAAGAAGACGCCGCTCGGCGGCAGGACCGGGTTCCCCGAGACGCCCGAGCGCAGCACGATCGCGAGGCTCTCGGTCGGGGGCACGCCGGTCTCCACCCCGGCGACCACGGTGTCGGACGCGGTCGGGATGAACAGGTCGAAGATGAAGTCGGAGCTCAGGTCCCACGAGACCGGATTCGACGCGCCGGTCAGGGTAGGCAGGGAGACGACGAACACGACGTTGGTGTCGTTGTTGTCGTCGCGCGCCAGAATCGTCAGCTCGCCGTTCGTGAAGTTGTTGATCGGCCCGAACGGCGCGACGAACCCGCGCCCGGAGGGATCGAGCCCGACCTCGACGTTGGTGATGTCGACCGAGCCGCGCTCGTAGGTGATCGTCGTCGAGTCGGCGGCGCCGGTCTGCTGGAAGAACAGCGAGTCGCCGGTGTTCATCTGGAAGTCGGGGACCGTGTTCCCGAGCCGGTCGATCACGGTCACCTTCAGCACGGTCGCGGAGCCTTCCAGGGTTCCGGAGGGCACCGCTTCGACCCGCAGGCTGTCGGCCGCCTCGAACACGCCCTCACCGCGTAGGCCGATGGTCGCCAGGAAGGCGGTGTCGGCCAGGCTGCGGATCTCGACGGCGCCGGTGTGGCTGCCGTAGAACCCGGGCGTGAAGCGGACCGTGAAGGTGTCGCTCTCGTACGGCGCGATCCCGGGGCCGAAGCCGGCGGTCTCGATGGTGAAGCCGGTCCCGAAGACCTTCTGCGTCGTCAGGAACAGGGTGTCGTTGCCCGGGTTGTCGACGGTGACGAGCACCGCGGAGTCGAGCGTCAGCGACACGTCCCCGAAGTCGATGGTGTCGGCGGAGACGACGATGTCCGCGAACAGGCCTCGTCCGGTCAGGGCGACCGAGGCGCTCTCGCCTTCCTGGGTCACGACCGTCAGCCGCGAGCTGAGGGCGAGGGTGTCGAGCGGCGTGAACACGACGCAGACCGTCTCGCTCTGTTGCGCGCCGAGCACGAAGGGCAGCTGCTGGCTGATCCCGGTGACCGCGTAGTTCCCGGCGGAGGGGCCGGTGATCGTCGCGCCGCTGATGACCAGGGTCGTGTCCCCGGTGTTGCGGATCAGCGCGCACAGCGAGTCGCTGGCGTGCAGGAAGCGCGTGTCGGGGAAGTCGAGGGAGCCGGTCGGCGGAACCAGCGCCTCGAGGGCGAGCACGCCGCGCACGCCGCGGCCCTCGATCTTGATCGTGTCGGCGGGCACGTCGAACTCCTGGGCCGAGACGACGAGCAGTGCGCCGTAGGCGAAGGAGTCGGCGGGCGTGAAGCGCAGGCAGATCACGACCGAGTCGGAGCTCTGCGGACCGAGCGCGTGGGGCAGGGTCGCGCTGAGCTGGGTGACCGAGAAGACGCCGGCGGTGTCGTCGATGATCGAGACGCCCGCGAGGGTGACCGCGGTGTCGCCCGCGGTCCGGATCACGCTGACGCACAGCGAGTCGCCGGAGGTCTCGGTCGCCTTGACGTTGCCGAAGTCGAGGCTGTCGCTGCCGGCGGTCGGCGCGGAGATCGAGAGGGCGCGCAGGGCGCCGCTCTGGCCCTCACCGAGCAGCTGGATGGTGTCGCTCGAGCGCGCGTCCGGCGCGGTCAGCACGAGCTGGGCGCCGTAGCTGGCCGACGCCCGCGGCTCGAAGCGCAGGCACAGGACGGTCGAGTCGCCGCCGTCGAGGAAGGTCGACGGCAGCCCGTTGCCGAGGTCGACGACCGAGAAGACGCCGGCGGTGTCGTCGTGGATGCTGACGCCGGTCAGGCTGACGACGGTGTCGCCGGGCGCGAAGCGGCGCTTGACCACTACACACAGGGAGTCGATGGTCGGATCCGGCGCGCCGACCCGCTGCAGCTCGAAGTCGAGGGTGTCGGCTCCGGTCATCGGGTTGTTGTCCAGAGCGGCCGCCTCGAGGTAGCCGAGGCGCCCGGTGCCGACGAGCAGGATCGTGTCGTTCGGCACGTCGAGCTGGTTCGCAGAGATGACCAGCAGGGCGCGGAACTCGCCGGTGTCCGACGGACGGAAGGACACACAGGCGGCGAGCGAATCCGCGCCGCTCAGGTCGAAGGGCAGGCCCGGCGTCACGGTGTCGACGCTGAACACGCCGGTCGTGTCGCCGATGATGCTCAGCCCGCCGACCGTCACGCCGGTGTCGCCCTGGACCCGCCGCACGCTGAAGCACAGCGAGTCCGAGCGGGTCAGGAGCGGCACCTCACCGAACAGCAGGCTGTCCGCACCGACCGTCGGCGCCGAGAAGGAGCGGACCTCGAAGCGGCCGATCTCTCCGATCCCGACCAGGGTGATGGTGTCCTGGCTGTAGGTCTCGGTGCCGACGAGCACGAGCCGGGCGCCGTAGGTTCCCGCGACGAGCGGCGAGAAGCGGACGCACAGCACGACCGAGTCCGCCGCGGTGATCAGGGTGTCGGGCAGCGGCGTCTGGATGGTCTGCAGGGAGAACACGCCGGCCGTGTCCTCGATGATCGTCGCGCCGGTCAGGACGGTGCTGGTGTCGCCCGCCACGAAGCGGCGCTTGACCACCACGCACAGGGAGTCGAAGGTGCCGCTGGTCACGCCGGCTCGCACGACCTCGAAGTCGAGGGTGTCGTCGCCGCTCGCCGGGTTGTTGTCGATGGCGCGGGCTTCGAGGAAGCTGCTGCCGCCGTGGCCGACGAGCACGATGGTGTCGTTGGGCACGTCGAATTCCTGCGCGGAGACGACCAGCAGCGCCCGGAAGTCCCCGGTGTCGCTGGGGCTGAAGCGCACGCAGGCGACCACCGAGTCGGCGCTCGCCGGACCGAGGGTGCGCGGCAGCCCGCTGCTGACCGACAGCACGGTGAACACGCCGTTGCTGTCGTCGACGATGGTCAGCCCCGACACGGTCACGCCGGTGTCGCCCGCCACGCGGACGATGCTGATGCACAGCGAGTCTCCGGGGAACAGACCGACCGGCTTCATCAGGAAGTCGAGGCTGTCGCTGCCGGCGGTCGGGGCGCTGATCGAGCGCGCCTGCAGCGCGCCCCCTTCCGCGACACCTGTCAGCACGATGGTGTCCGCGCTGTACGGCTGCGGCGCGGTCAGGACCAGCAGCGCCGAGAAGCTGCCTGCGTCGTTGGGCTGGAAGGTCACCCGCACGTTGACCGAGTCGGCGGTCGCGACCAGCGTGTCCGGCAGGACCGGGGCGATGTCGACGACCGAGAAGACGCCGACGCTGTCGCCGAAGATCGTCGCGCCGCTGAGCACGACCGTCGTGTCGTTGGCGAAGGCCGCGCGCCGCGTCACCCGCACGTCGAGCGTCTCGAGGCCGAGGTCTGCGCGCTGGACCTGGAAGTCGAGCGTGTCGCTGCTGTTCCCCGTGACGTTGTCGCGGGCGAAGGCCTGCAACACCGACTGGCCGCCGCGACCACGGAGCACCACGGTGTCCGGCGGCACGTCGCGTTCGCCGGAGGAGACGATCAGCAGGGCTTCGACCATCCCCGTGTCCGCGGGCCGGAAGTGCACGCACACACCGACCGAGTCGCTGCCTGCCGGGCCGAGGGTGTAGGGCAGGGACGGGCTGATCGAGTCGAGGGTGAACTGGTTGGCGGTGTCGCCGACGATGCCGATGCCGCTGACCGTGACGCCGGTGTCCCCGAGGATCCGCGCGATCGACAGGCACAGCGAGTCACCCTGGGCAAGGAACAGCGGCTTCGTGCCGAAGTCGAGGGTGTCGACGCTGACCGCAAAGGCCCCCGCGGAGGCGTCGCCCGCGAGCCAGATGGTGTCGTTGCTGTAGGGCTGCGGCGCCGTCAGCACCAGGAAGGCGCCGTAGCTGCCGGCGAAGTCGGGCTGGAAGCTGACGGCGACCCGCACGGAGTCACCGATCGCGGTGAGGGTGTCGGGCAGCACCGGATCGATGGAGACGACCGAGAAGACCGCGGCGGTGTCGCCGAAGATGGTCGCGCCGGTGAAGACGACGGTCGTGTCGTTGAGCGAGGCCCGGCGGGTCACCCGGATGTCGAGCGTGTCGAGGGCCAGTCCGGCCCGGGCCAGCCCGAAGTCGAGGGTGTCGAGGTCGGCGCCCTGGGTCTCGACGGCGAAGGCCGTCAGCACGCCGTTGCCGCCGCGACCGACCAGGTTGATGGTCTCCGACGGCACGTCGCTCTGCTGCGCCGACACGATCAGCAGCGCGGTGAACTCACCGGTGTCGGGCGGCAGGAAGGAGACGCAGGCGAAGACGGAGTCCGCGGACGCCGGGCCGAGAGTGTGCGGCAGGTTCGGCGTGAGCGTGTCGATCGAGAAGGCGTTCAGGGTGTCGCCGACGATCGTCATGCCGGCGACGGTGACGTTGGTGTCGCCGTCCGCGCGGGTGACCGCGAAGCACAGCGAGTCTCCGCGACCGAGCAGGAGCGGCCGCAGCCCGAAGTCCAGGGTGTTCTCGCTGACCGCGATCGCGCCGGCGGTCGCCGTGCCGGCGAGGACGATGGTGTCGCTGCTGTAGGGCTGCGCGCCGGTCAACACGAGCTCGGCGCCGAAGTCACCGGCCACGTTCGGTTGGAAGGTGATCCGCACGCTGACGGTGTCCGTCGGCGCCCGCAGGGTCGAGGGCAGCGGATCGATCGACACGATCGAGAAGATGCCGGCGGTGTCCCCGAGGATGGTCGCGCCGGTCAGCACCACGGTGGTGTCGTTGACGTCGGTGCGCCGACCGACCCGGATCTCGAGGGTATCGAGCGGGAAGCTTGCCCGCACCGTGCCGAAGTCGAGGGTGTCGTCACTGGCGGCGGCGGTGGTGACCGCGCGAGCGGTCAGCACGCCGTGACCGCCGCGACCGGTGAGGGTGACGGTGTCGTTGGGGACGTCGAGCTCCTGGCTGGCGATGATCAGCCGGGTGTTGAAGAGGCCGGTGTCGGGCGGCTGG
>JAUIEM010000200.1 GCA_030428695.1 bacterium | reverse complement strand
CCGAGACGCTCCAGTCGAACATCGAGCAGAACAACTTCGAGACCACCGTCATGGGCGCGATGACGGCGCGGATCTCGACCGACCTCGAGATGCTCGCCATCCGGGGCGACACCTCCATCTCGCCGGCCCTGACCGACCCGGTCTCGAAGCTCCTGCGGCGCCTCGACGGCTGGGCAAAGCGCACCGAGGGCGCACACGTCCTCGACGCCGGCGGCGCGGAGATCCAGAAGGGGATCTTCGCCGAGATGAAGCGGATGCTCCCGCAGCAGTACAAGAACGACCCGAACCTGCGCTGGTTCGTGGCCGACACCATCGCCGACGACTGGCTCGATGTGCTGTCGGGGCGCGAGACCGCGCTCGGCGACAACGCGCTGCAGGGCGCCGGCATCGCCCCGCTCGGCATCCCGCTGGTCAAGGTGCCGCTCATCCCCGACGACCTGCCGGTGCCGGTCCGCACGGGACCGAGCCCGGCCGCCATCGTCGGGCTGCGCTTCGGACCGTTCCTGATCATCACCGGCTCCAACGACAAGCTCGACCTCAAGGTCGATGGCGGCGCGACGGTGTCGGTCACGCTCCCCGCAGGCACGCTCGACACGGTCACGGTTGCCCGGGCCATCAATGACGCGCTCGCCGCGGCGCCGGCGGCGGGCCTCGCCGAGGACGACAACGACGGCCAGCTCAAGATCCAGACCCGGACCAAGGGCGCGGCCTCGTCGATCGAGGTCCTCGCCAGCGGCACCGCCCAGGACACCCTCGGGCTCTCTGTCGGGACCGTCAGCGGCGCCGACAGCGGCGGCTCTGTCCCCGAGGGGTCGTTCATCTGGCTGGCCAATCCCAAGAATCTGATCTGGGGCATCCTCGACGGGACCCGGATCTTCACCGAGTTCAACAAGGACTTCGATCGCATCGAGAGCGTCGTCTACAACCAGGTCGACGCGCGGATCGAGAACATCGACGCCATCGTCAAGTGCAAGAACGTGCGGCGTCGCACCCTGATCATCTGAGGAGGCCGCGCGTGGAGACGACGCACTTCGCCCTCAAGGGGGCTCTCGAGTACACGGTGGTCGGCGCCCGCGGCGCGAAGCTCTACCGTTTCAAGAAGGGCGAGCCGCTCGAGGTGGCGATCCCCGCAGACGTCCGGAAGTTCAGGGGCCAGCCGGACCTCTTCTTCGAGTGCGATGCCGCGGGGAACGCCCTCGACCCGGCGGCCGTGGCCGGCCAGGCGCCGGCCGCTCCCCGGAGCTTCAAGAGCTTCCGGCCCGAGCCGCAGCCCGCGGCGCAGCCGGCCCCGCCTGTGCCTCCTCCTTCGCCGTCCCCGCCGGCCGAGGAGTCGGCCCTTTCGGAAGAAGCGGAACCGCCCACCGGAGACGCCGACCCCGGTCCCGAGGAGGAGACTCCCGAGGCCGAGGAGGCGAGCCAGCCCGAGCAGCCCGCCCGGGGAAGGAGGTCCCGCAGACCGAGAGGAGGTTCGTAGTCCGTGGACGAGCCGTATGCCATCGTCGCCGATCTGCGGGCCGAGGGGGTCGATGCCTCCTCGGTTCCGGACGACCGCGCGCAGGAGCTGATCCTGCTCGCCAGCCGGTTAATCGACCGGCTGACCGGGCAGTGGTTCTTCCCGCGGCGGGAGACGCTGCGTCTCGACGGCGACGGCAGCGCCATGCTCCACCACCCGGCCCTCCTCCCGATCCTCGAGGTGCGGCGCCTGGCGGTGGACAGCCGCTCGTACGCCGCGGCCGACTACGCGGTCCGCGAGCGCTACGTCGAGCTCGTCCGCGGCTCATTCCCCAGGGGACGGGCCAACGTCGAGATCGACGGCGTCTTCGGCTGGCTGGAGCGCCGGCCGAAGGTCGAGGCCCGGATCGCGGCCGACCTCGCGCCGGGCGACACCGAGGCGACGCTCGACGAGGTGGCGGGACTCCGGGAGAAGGACGCGCTCCTGATCGACGGGCACGTCCCCCTGATCGTCGGCGGCCTCGACGGCGCCAAGGTAACCGGCGACCCCGTTCCCACGGGCGCGCCGGCCGGCAGCCCGGTCGTGACCTACGGCCGCGTCCCACGGCCCGTCGAACGCGCCTGCCTCATGCTGACGGTCCGCAGCCGGCACGGCCTCGCCACCGACGCCGGTGCGCGGGCGGCCGTGAGCGACCGGATCATCGAGGAGCGGACGGACAACTACATGTACCGCCTCGCTCCCTCGCGCGAGGCCGAGGGCGACGAGCGGACCACCGGCGACCTCGCCGTGGACCGGCTGCTCGCCGACTACGTGGCCCCGCCCTACGTGGGGGTCGTCTGATGCTGCCGCTGCGGATGAACACGGTCGAGGTCGTCGTGCGGAAGCTCTCGAAGGACCGCACCCACTGGGACCGCGACTTCGAGGAGCCCATCACGAAGAAGGACCGCTCCGAGGAGCTGATCCTCCACGGGCAGGTCAACCTCGGCCGGGCGGGGGCCGCCTTCGCGCGCCGCAGCCCGTCGCTCACGGGCGACCGCGCCGAGTCCGACGGCCACCTCGTGTTCCGCAAGGCGGACCTCGACGCGGCAAGCGTGACGCTGGAGAAGGGCGACCGCGTCGTCCGGATCGCAGGCGAGGAGGTCGACTTCCTGCTCACCGAGGTGCGGCCGGAGTCGCCGCTCCGGGGTGGCTTCCTCCTGGTCTACGCCGAGCTCGACCACAACCGCGAGGAGAGGGCGTCGCTGTGAAGATGCGCCTGGAGATGACCGGCCCCTGGGGGAACGCTCGCGAGATCGAGCGAGGCGCCCTGCGGGAGGCTGTCCGCCGCGGCATGGCGCGCGGGGTGAAGAAGGGCGCGGTCGCGGTCCAGGCGCGGATCAAGAAGAACATCGCCCGCGGGCGGAACGAACACGCGGCGCTGCACCCCTTCACCGTCGCCCAGAAGGGGAGCGAGCGCCCGCTCGTCGATCACGGCGACCTGGTGAACGGCGTCTCGGTTCAGTTCCTCTCCGAGCTCGTGGCCTTCATCGGCGTCTCGCGGGGCGAGCGGTCGAACGGCAAGGAGCTGGTGAGCATCGCGGCGGTCCAGGAGTTCGGTGCGACGATCAAGGTGACGCCGCGCATGCGGGCCTTCCTGCACGCGAAGGGGCTCCACCTCAAGCCTTCGACGAAAGCGATCGTCATCCCGCCCCGGCCCTACATCCGGCCCGCGTGGGAGGAGGGGCGACAGGACATCGAGGCGATCTTCCGCGACGAGATCCAGACCGAGATCGGGAGGCTCGTGCGGGCATGAGTGACCGGACCTACACCCCGAAGCAGCGCGCGAGGCCCACGGTCGACCTGGAACGGGAGTTCTACGCCACCGGCCCCGGCTCCTCGGGCGAGATCAAGACGGCGAGCGAGGCGAAGGACGCCTCGGGGCTCACCGGCATCCTCGACCTCGAGGTGCCGGCGGGAGCGCTCTGGAAGCTCCGGCGGCTGGTCGCCTCCGGACACGACGACATCGAGTTCGAGCTGGCGACCGGCGAGGCGGGCAGCGAGACCGTCCGGCTCCGCGGCGATGCGCCGGATCGAACGGCGGTGCCGGTCCCGCTCGACGACTTCCCGGTGCGAGAGAAGGAGAAGGTCCTCGTGAAGATCGAGCCCAAGGGCGGCTCGAAGCGGGTCAAGGCGACGTTGGTCTACGAGGAGCTGACGTAAATGCCAGAGAAGGTCTGGGACATGACGCGGTCGGATGCGGCGATTCCCGCGAGCGAGGACGTGGTCCCCGTCGGGGGCGCGCTCAAGCTCCGCCCGCGGGACCCGGAGACCGGCCGCTACCGGCCGGACGGTGTCCTGGTCGCTGGCGAGACGCTCCTGCCGGGCGCTCCGGCGTCGGGGCTGCGGGCTCTCTACGGCTTCCGCACCGACCTCGAGGAGAACGGCGGTGCGGTCCGCTTCCGCGTCTCGACCGACGGCGGCGACACGTTCCGCTGGCACGACGGGAGCGGGTGGGTCGCGCCCTCGGAAGCGGCCGACTGGAACACGGCCGAGGAGGTCGACCGGGCGATCCCGGACCTCTCGCCCGCGCCCGGCCGCCATCTGGCGCTCGCCGTCCGGCTGGAGCCCTCGGCCGATGGCAAGAGCCCGCTACTCCGCATAGCCGCACTCTACCTCGACTACGAGGTCGATTTCTGGGAGGACCTCGCCCGCTCGGTGAAGCGCCACCTCGAGGAGCGGATGGCGATCCGCTCGCTCTGGCGCGGCGACGCGACCAGCACCGCCGAGGTCACGGTCGACACCGACCTGGCGGTCGCCGAGCCGATCGACGCCTACGATCTGACCGCGGATCCGGACCGGACGGACGACCTCTTCGCCGGGCTCGTCGGCAAGACGGTCACCCTCGCGAGGCCGGTGACCGGGACGGTCGAGGTGCGCTTCGTCGGCCGGCCCCCCGTCCACATCGCGCCGGACGTCGACTACCAGCTCTCCGAGCTCCCCTCGGTCGTGCTGCAGATGCCGCGGGTGACCGAGGTGCGCAAGCTCCGCAGCGGCGACCGCAAGCTGGACTGGGCGATGGCCCGCGGCCTCGTCCGCGAGCGGCTCCAGCCGGTGTGGCTGGCGGCCGACCTCGTGATCTCGAGCCAGAGCGAGCGCAAGCGGGAGACCCTCGCGATGTCGGACGCCCTCGCCCGGATTCTCGAGCAGCAGCGGACCGTGCGCTCTCTCGCCACCGGCGAGGACTACACCGTCACCGTCTACGGCCCGAGCAACGCGGCCGACCGGGTGTCCGAGGGGCTGGCCGTGATCCAGACGGCGGTGACGCTCCAGGGCCCGGCCTGGCTGGGCGAGGCCGAGGAGAAGCGCCTCGCCGAGGTCATCGGCTTCGGCGTCGGCGCCATGGACAGGCGATTCGAGGAGGTCGAGGTGCGATGACCCACATTCTGATGAACACGAGCGGGGCGATGCTCTGCATGAACCTGGACTCGACGGACGAGATCGGCCGCCGCGAGGCCCTGATTCTCCACGACCGCGAGCGGAGCCGCGCCCTCACCGACGAGGAGCTGGCCAGTCGCGAGGTGCAGAAGCTCCTCGCACGCGGCGACCTGCGGGACGTGACCGGGCTCGACGCCCGGCGCGCCGCTCCGGCCGGCCGCCTGCGCCGGCCCGATCCGCCGGCGCCCGAGGCGACCGCGGAGACCCGCCGCGTCCGCCGCCGGCCTGTGGAGGAGCCGGCCCCGCCGGCCGTGGATGGTCCCGGTGGAGGCGGCTCGTGATCCCCGCGGACCCCGAACGGAGGAGTTGAGGCATGCCTGGCGGAATCGAAACGCTCCACCCCGATGTCTACGTCATCGAGACGAAGGCCGTCCCCAAGATCGTGGGCGTCGGCGTCTCGACGGGCGGCTTCGTCGGCTTCGCCCGCAAGGGCCCGATCGGCAAGGCCGACCTGGTCACCAACTTCTCGCAGTACGTCGAGAAGTACGGGAGCTTCTACCGCCGGAGCTTCCTGCCCCACGCGGTGCGGGCCTTCTTCGCCGAGGGCGGCAAGCGCTGCTTCGTCTCCCGCATCGTCGGCCTCGGCGCGGTGGCCGCCAGCCGGACTCTCGACGACCTCGAGGGCGGGGCGACGCTCGCCTTCGCGGCGCAGAGCCCGGGCGCCTGGGGAGACGACCTCACCCTGACCACGCGCCGCTGGGAGCACGCGCTCACGGAGGCCCTCGCCGACGGGGCGACCTCGGCCAAGCTCGCCTCGGTCCGCTTCGTCGAGAAGGGCGACCTGGTCGTCTTCATCGACCTGGCGACCGGCGTGTTCGGGGAGGCCTACGTCCACGACGTCGCCGTCTCGACCCGCACGATTTCGTTCCAGGCGATCTCCCTGTCGGCCCCGGGCGCGACCATCCCGGCGGGCTCGCCCGCGCAGTGCTCGACCGCCCACCGGGCCGTGACCGAGCTGGTCAGCGACCTGGCAACGGGGGCGACCGAGGCGGAGCTCCGCTCGACCTTCGGCCTCAACGTCGGCGCCCGCGTGACCCTCGACGACGGCGCCCACCCGGTCGCCTCGGTGCTGGTCACCTCCGTCTCGGGCCGGCGCATCAAGTTCGCGGCGCTCGCTGGCCCCGTCGATGCCGGCGCGGTCGTCGCCACCCAGGAGTTCCACCTCCTCGTCACCGAGGAGGGCGCGGTGGTGGAGACGCACCAGTACCTCTCGATGGAGGAGAGCAACGTCATCGACTACGCCGGCAAGCGGCTCGCCGGGAACGAGAACGAGTCGAAGCGGATCGAGGTGACCGACCTCTTCTCCACGCCGGTCGACCCGACGAAGCGGATCCCGGAGCCGCTCTTCCAGCTCTCCCTCGAGGGGGGCGACGACGGCGCGACGCCGACGGTGGCCGACTACATTGGCAGCGAGGTCCCGCCCAGGCGCGGCATCTTCCTCTTCGACGAGGTCGACGAGGTCAACATGATCTCGACGCCGGGCATCACCGCCATCGAGGTCACCGGACACGGCATCGACTACTGCGAGCGGCGGGGCGACTGCGTCTACATCGCCGAGACGCCGCTCTCGGACGACGAGCCCCTCGAGGCCCAGGAGTACCGGCAGTTCGAGCTCAACAAGGACTCGTCCTACGGCGTCCTCTACTACCCGTGGCTGGTCGTCCCCGACCCGGAGGTTCCGGGGGCGCGGCTGCGCGTCCCGCCCTCGGGCTGGATGCAGGGCCAGTGGGCTGAGACCGCCAGCCAGCGGGGCGTCCACGTCGCACCGGCGAACGTCACGCTGCGCGGCGTGATCGACCTGACCCACCGCACGACCGACGGCGAGCAGGACATCCTCAACCCCATCGGCGTGAACGTGATCCGCTCCTTCCCGGGCCAGGGGATCCGCATCTGGGGCGCGCGCACGCTCTGGAGCACGACCGACGGCCGGCACTACGTCAACGTCCGGCGACTCCTCAACTTCATCGAGGAGTCGATCGAGGAGGGGAACCGCTGGGCCGTCTTCGAGCCCAACGACCCGAAGCTCTGGCGGCAGATCACCCGCATCAACGACACCTTCCTGCGCGGCCTCTGGCAGGCGGGGATGCTCTTCCCCTCGACCGACGTCAAGCGGGCCTTCTTCGTCAAGTGCGACGAGGAGACCAACCCCATGTCCGAGATCCGGCAGGGGCGCGTCTGGTGCGAGATCGGCGTCAACCCGCCCTTCCCGGCCGAGTTCGTGATCTTCCGGGTCGGCGTCTGGGACGGCGGGTCGAGCATCGAGGAGGAGATCCTGAACCGGTAGCAGGCAAGAACACCAGACCCGCCCCGCGGCGTTGAAGCCCCGAGCCTGACGGCGAGCGTCCGGTATCGGGGGAGCGAGCCCGCCGACGTGGCCCCGTGATGGGCCACCGCCGGGCTTTCGTCATTCAGGAGCCGCGAGGCGGAGCGAAGGAGGACAGACGAGATGGCGACGTTTCAGGGAGCACGGCACGACCCCTTCCGGGGCTTCAAGTTCCGCGTCGTGATCGACGGCTTCTCCTCGGCGGGCTTCCAGAAGTGCTCGGGGCTCAAGGAGGAGACGGAGATCACGGAGTACCGGGAGGGCACGGACCCCGTGACCATGCACAAGCTCCCGGGCCTGACGAGCTACGACAACATCGTGCTCGAGCGGGGCATGAGCCCCAACGACGACTTCAAGAAGTGGCGCGAGGACATCGTCCGCATCGGCGAGAGCGGCAACCTCGGCCCCGACGGGCTGCCGACGCCAGACTTCCGCCGCAACGTGATCGTCGAGCTCTACGACAAGGGCGGCGTGAAGGTGAAGGAGTGGGAGGTCCTCGAGGCCTGGCCCGCGGTCCTGGAGATCGGCGACCTCGACGCCGAGTCGAGCGACGTCCTCATCGAGACCCTCGAGCTCGCCAACGAGGGCCACCGCCAGACCATGTGAACCCTGTTGCCGGCCGCCGGCCGGAAGGAGTGAACGAACGATGCCCGAGAACGAGAAGGACCCGGGATACACCTTCGAGCTGCCCTGCGGGCTCCTGCGCGACGGCGAGCTGGTCCGCGAGGTCGAGCTGACGCCGATGACCGGCCGGGTCCGCAAGAACATCGCCAGGCCCGACGTGCGCAAGAACGGCGCCCGGATCATCGACGCGGTGCTGCTCGCCTGCGTCCGCACGATCGGCGGCAAGCGCGTCGACCGTCAGGTCCTCGACGAGCTCCTCGTCGGCGATCGCGACTTCCTCACCATGAAGATCCGCCAGATCTCCCTCGGTGACCGTGTGAGCGCGAAGATGCAGTGCGGCTCCTGCCGCGAGCGGATCGAGTTCGACATCGACCTCGACCAAGTCGAGCTTTACCCGCTGGCCGACGCCGACGGCGAGATCGCCGGCAACGGCCGGACGCGCCTCTTCCGCATCGAGAACCAGGAACTCGATGTCCGGGCCGCCTTCCGCTACCCGGCGGGCAAGGACCAGCACGCCATCGTGCCGCTCGCCCAGAAGAACCCGGTCGAGGCGAACTACCGCATGTACCTCCTCTGCCTCGAGGAGTGGAACGAGCAGACGCGGCCCTTCCCGAACAGCTTCTTCGAGAACCTGCCGCTCAACGTCCTCGACTGGGTGGGCGCGGAGTTCACGGCCCGCATGCCCGGCCCCGAGCTGGAGCACGAGGTGATCTGCGACCTGTGCGGGACGGCCAACCCGATGAGCCTGGAGATGAGCAATTTTTTGTTCCCCCAGCCGGGCGAGGGCCGGAGGCGGAGGCGGAACGGGTGATGGAGCAGGCGTTCACCATCATGGTCACCACCCAGGGCGCGATGGGGTTCGGCGAGGTCCTCGACCTGCCGGATGCCGACCGCGTGTGGCTCTACGACCGCTGCGCCCGCCACCACGAGGAGATCGAGAAGGAGGCCGAGAAGGCGAAGCGCTCCGCTCGTAGCGCCGGACGCGGACCGCGTGCAAGGAGGCGCTGATGCCTGGGAGCACCCTCGGGCTGGGCGTGCGGCTCACCGCCACCGACGCGATGTCGGGGCCGGTGAGCAGTGCGTCTCGTTCGCTGGGGATGCTCAATCAGCAGGCGCTCAACACGCAGCAGGCGCTGGGGGCGCTCCAGCTGCGGGCCGGCGCGGTGGCGACGGGGATCGGAGCGGGTCTGACGGCGGCGGTCGGGGCCTCGGTGGCCCAGGCGGCGCAGCTCGAGGACATCATGCTAACGATCCAGCAGAAGACCTCATTCGCCGACGCCACGATCCGCGAGATGTCGGACGACTTCCTGCAGCTCTCGGCCACGCTCCCGCTGTCGGCCCAGGAGCTCGCGAAGGTCGGCGTCATCGCTGGCCAGCTTGGCATCCAGACCAAGGAGGGGATCGAGACCCTGGCCTTCCAGGCCAGCCAGCTCGCCCGCGCCTCCGACTTCACCGAGGAGACCGGCGCGGCGGCCATGGCCCGGCTCGCCAAGCTCTTCGATCTGCCCATCGAGCAAGCGAACCGCCTCGGCTCGTCGATGGTCAAGCTGGCGAACACGACCACCGCCAACGCCTCGACCATCTTCGAGATCACCAAGCGCTTCGCCGGCATGGCGCGCGTCGTCGGGATCAATGCCGCTCAGGCCAACGCCTTCGCCGCCACGATGGTCGACGCCGGCGTCTCCTCCGAGGTCGGCGGCACGGCGATGACCAAGATCCTCGCCGCGGCGACCACCAAGACGAAGGCCTTCGCCCGGCAGATCGGCGTCTCGGAGGCGCAGTTCAAGCGGATGTTCACCGAGGACGCGACCGGGACCATGCAGCGGTTCTTCGCGTCCTTCAAGGGGATGGACCGCTTCCAGGTCCAGGAGAAACTCAAGGAGCTCGGCCTCTCCGGCGTGCGCGTGCAGCAGGCGGTGTTCGGTCTCGCGGCGCAGACCGAGGGCCTGGAGCGCAACCTCCGCAACTCGACGCGCGCCTTCGCCGACGGGACCGCGCTGCAGGAGGCCTTCGAGGCCCAGACCCGGAGCCTCAACGCCAAGATCGACACCTTCGTGGGCTCGGTCAAGAACGTGGCCATCGCCGTCGGGAACACCCTGATCCCAATCATCAAGGCGGTCGTCGATCTGGGCACCGAGTTCCTGGCGATCTTCCTGGCCATGCCGCAGCCCGTGAAGTTCGCCGTGGCGGCGGTGACCGCGCTCGCCGGCGCCTTCTTCCTGCTCTCGGGCGTCGGCTTGATCATCTCGGGGACGATCTCGCTGCTGTCGGTCAGCATGTTCCAGTACGCCGAGGCGGCCGGGCTGGCAGTCACCTCCAACTCGGTGCTGGGGCTGACCTGGACGGTGATGACCGCCCAGCTCCGGGGTCTTGTGACCGGGCTCCTGTCGGGGACGGCGGCGCTCTGGTCTCAGCTCGTCGCGCTGCGCGCGAACCTCGTCGCGTGGCTCGCGAGCATCGGCGGCGTCTCGGGACTGATCGCCGCGACCGGCGGCTGGATCGCGGCGGCCTTCGCCTCGGTGGCTGCCTCCTTCGCTGCGGCCGGGGGCTTCGCCGGGCTGGGCGCCGCTGCGGTCGGTGCAGGCGTCGCCATCTGGACCGCGCTGGCGCCGCTCCTGCCGGTGATCCTCCTGATCGTCGCCGCGGTCGGCATCCTGTTCATCGCCTGGAAGGTGCTCAAGCCCGTCATCTCGGCGGCCTTCGGCGCGGTGGTGAACCTCCTCAAGCCGGTGTTCGGCGCCCTGGACCTCATCCGTCAGGGAGTGATGGAGGTGGTCGGTGCTTTCCTCGCGATCTTCGATCCTGTAGCTGACCTGCTGCGGGAGGCAGGCCGGCTCAAGATCCTCTTCGCGCTGGTCTTCGCGCCGATCCTCGCCCCGGCGCTGGCGACCCTGGTCGTGCTCAAGGGCATCTCCCGCACCTTCCGCTTCCTCGGCGCGATCGTCGCCGGCGCGGTGGCCGCGGTGAGGCCGATCTTCTCGGGCATCGTCGAGGTGTTCGAGACCGTGCGGGACGCGCTCGCCTCGGTGAAGGAGTCGCTCGCCGGCGTGTTCGGCGAGGCGGGCGGCGGCGCCGGGATCCTGCAGGGGCTCGGCAAGGCGCTCGGCTTCCTGGTGACCATCGCCAATCCCTTCGTCCTGTCCCTGCGGATCGCTGTGTTCGGTTTGAAGATCCTCGGCAACGTCCTGGCCGGGATCATCCAGGGGATCGGCGTCCTGCTCTCCCCGGTCGTCGAGGCGGTGCGGGCGATCATCGATGCGGTCCGCGGCGTCGTGGACCGTGTGAAGGAGGCCTTCGCCTCGGCCGGCGGAGCCGGCGGCGGGTTCCTCAAGACGATCCAGGGAGTCGCCTCCTTCCTCTTCCGTGCCTTCTCGCCGCTCGCCTGGTCGATCCGCGCGCTCGGCGTCGTGTTCCAGATCGTCGCCGGGCTCATCGAGGGCGCCGCCGAGATGGTGCTCTTCGTCCTCGAGCCGGTCTTCGAGATCGCGGCCACGATCAAGCAGGCCTTCACCGACCTGTTCTCCTCGGTCTCGGGGCTGTTCGGGACCGGCGCCGGCGAGGGGCTCTTCTCGGGTCTGCTCTCTGGGATCAAGGCGGTCGCCAGGTTCGCCTTCAAGTTCCTCACGCCGGTCGGCTGGATCCTGCGCGGGCTCGGCGTCGCCCTGCGCGTCGTCGGCTTCGTCATCAAGACGGTCCTCGGCGTGGTGAAGGGGATCTTCGCGGGCGTCTTCGACGCCTTCGGCGGGATGATCGACGCCTTCAAGTCGGCCTGGGCCTCGCTCAAGGACGCCATCGGCACCATCATCGAGCCGCTCGTCGAGGCGTGGAACGCGATCAAGGCGGCCTTCGGCGGCGGCGCCAGCGAGGGGACCTCCTTCCTCGAGGTCCTCGGCAGCATCGGCAAGTTCGTCATCCAGGTCGTGCTGCTGCCCCTGCGGGTCCTGGCCTTCGCTCTCAAGGCAGCGTTCTTCGTCGTCGGGCTCGCGGTCAAGGCGGTCCTGTTCCCGATCACCTTGCTCGCCCGCGCGATCGGCTTCGTGGTGAAGCTGGCGGTCGGCTTCTTCGGCGCGATCCTCTCCGCCGGCAGGACGATCCTGCGCGTCGTCTTCGCGCCCTTCATCGCGGTGTTCGAGGCGATCGGGGAGGTCGTCTCCTGGGTGAAGGGGCTCTTCTTCGGCTCGAGCTTCCTCCACCTGGTCGAGGGGCTCTCGCCCGTCCTCTCGATCTTCGGCGTGTTCGAGAAGGCCATCGCCGCGCTCGCCTGGCCCTTCAAGGCCGTGGCGAAGGTCGTCGAGTTCGTCTTCGGTCTGGTCAAGAGGCTCATCGGCGTGTTCGAGTCTCTGTTCGACCTGGTCAAGGGCGTCGGGAGCGTGCTGCTCGCGCCGGTGAAGGCGATCGGCGCCGCCATCGGCGGGGTGCTCTCGGTCGGGAAGAAGGTCGCCCAGGGGGTGTTCGACGTGGCGTCCGGTGTCGTCGGCACCGTCGTCGACATGGGCAAGTCCGTCGCCGGGGCGATCGGCGGCGCCGTCTCCTCGGTCGTCGAGGGCGTGGGCAGCGTGGCCAGCTCCGTGGGTGGCGCGATCTCCTCGGGGGTCTCCGCCATCGGCAGCTTCTTCGGCCTTGCCGAGGGCGGGATCGTCACCCGCCCGACCGTGGCCCTGATCGGTGAGGCGGGGCCCGAGGCGGTCGTCCCCCTCGGTCGGCGCACCTCGCCGCTCCCCGTCGTGCCGATGCCTGCGCCCGCAGCAGCGCCGGCAGCGGGTGGAGCTCGCGGCCGTGGCGGTGGGCGAGCCGTCGAGGTCTCGCGGGTCGTCATCCCGATCACCCTGGAGTGCGACGGCCAGGTCCTGGCCCGGATCGTCAAGGAGCTCTCGGCCGAGGAGCTGCTCCGCAACTTCGGCGAGCCGCGGCTGCGCTTCGCGGGGGTCTGCCCATGAGCCTCCATCCCCGCCAGACCAAGATGCGCATCCAGGAGCGGGACAACCCGGGCTCCTTCCTGCTGGTCCACTTCAACCCGACCGAGTGGAGCGACGCCAAGGAGGTCGACTACGAGGAGGTCGAGGTCCCTGGCCGCAAGACCGAGACGGTCCAGTTCAAGATGGGCAAGCCCCGTGAGATCACGATGACCCTGTTCCTCAACGAGTGGGGGCAGAACCACCGCATCCAGAAATCGGTCGAGGAGTCCATCGAGTGGCTCCGCGACAAGCAGGTCCCGAAGGGCGGCTCGGAGGGCGGGCTGTTCGGCTGGGGCGCCGTCGAGCCGGCCCCGCCGATCCTGCAGCTCGTCTGGCGCGAGGTCTTCACCTGCGTCCTCACCTCGGTGCGCGTCACCCGCCAGAAGATGCGGCCGGCCACCGCGGCCGGCGGCTCCTTCGGCGGCTTCCCGCGGCGCGAGTTCGACGCCATCCGCGCCGAGGTCGAGGTGACCCTCAAGGAGTTCGTGGAGAGCACGGAGTAGAGCGATGGGCTGCTGTGGAAGAAGGCGCTATCGAGAGGTCAAGGCGAGGCGGACCGCGCCGCGCTACCGCCTCTGCCCGCGCTGCAAGGGGCCGGTCTACCGGCGTCTCCGCTACGACCGTGAGCTCCGGCGCTACGTCGAGGTCGACGTCTGCCCGGTCTGCGAGCGGGAGGGCGCGTCGTGATCGCGTTCATCCTCGCCGTCGTCGTGACCGAGGCCGTCGTCGAGATCCTCGTCGCCTCGGAGCTCCTCGCGCCCTGGCGGGAGGCCGTCCTGTCCCGCTTCCCGCGGGCCGGTGTCCTTTTCTCCTGCGGCTACTGCCTGTCGGTCTGGGCCGGCGTCGGCTCGGCCTACGCGCTCGGGCTCTCGGCCGGGCTGGGGCTCGGGCTCCTCGAGCCGCTGGTGCTCGGCCTCGCCGTCCACCGGCTCTCGAACCTCTGGCACGAGGTGCTTCAGCGGATCCTGCAGCGGTTGCCACTCCAGCTCGTGCTGGTCCGCAAGGAGGTCCAGGTGGCGAACGCGCACGAAGAGGAACCCGACTGATGCCGATCTTCCGCGGCTCGCGCTACGAAGGGGTGGAGTACACGGGCGTCCGCGACCACTCCGGCAACGTCCGCCGGACGCTTCACGACCGGCGCCTCCTCACCCAGGACGACCTTGGCGACGGCGCCGTCGTCCACACCGTCCAGACCGGCGAGGAGCTCGACCTGCTCGCATTCCGCTACGGCGGCAAGGCCCGGCTCTGGTGGCTCATCGCCGACGCCAACGGCATCGAGTTCCCCTTCGAGCTCGAGCCGGGCGCGCGCCTCCTGATCCCCGACGCCCGCATCTTCCAGGAGGCCGGCTGATGTCGCGGAGCGACGCCTGCGAGATCGCTCTCCCGCGGGACGCCCCCTCGGCGCCGCACGACCGCCAGGTCGTCTCCGTCGACCGTCGGGCGCCGCTCTACGTGGTCGAGATCGAGGGGACTGACCTCGCCCAGGCCGCCCTGACCGGCAACGTCGAGCAGGTCCTTGTCGAGGAGAGCTGCGGCGTGATCCCCATGGCGCGGGTCGTCCTCCACAACGAGCGGCTGCGGCTCACGGACGACGCCCTCTTCCGCGAGGGAAACCGGATGGAGATCCGGACCGGCTACGCTTCCACCGGCCTCGAGAAGCGCGGGACCTTCATCCTGTCGGCGCCGCGCTACGCCTTCCGCAAGGGGAAGGAGCCGACCATCACGCTCACTGCCTACGGCGAGCAGATCCTGCTGGCCCGCGAGCAGAGGCGGCGCGTGTTCAAGAAGCGGCGGGACTCCGACATCGCCGAGGAGATCGCCGGCGAGCATGGCTTCGCCGCCGACGTCGAGCGGACCGACCCCGTCCACGAGCAGGTCTCGCAGATGAACGAGACCGACATGCAGTTCCTGCTCAAGCGCGCCCGGCTTCATGGCTTCGAGGTCGGCGTGCGCGACGGGACGCTCCACTTCCACCCGCCACCTTTCGAGGACGCCGGCGTCCAGATCTTCTACGACAAGGGCGAGAAGTCCGGCCTCGGCAAGCTCGACGTGACGGCCCGGACCCACCTGATGGGCGCCGAGCTGCGCGCCAGCCAGATCGATCCCCTCAAAAAGGAGGTCTTCGACCTGGCCTCCCGCGAGGAGCCCGACCCGATCACCAAGGAGGTGCAAGGGCGGTCACGGCAGCCGCTGGTCATGGCCCGCGAGCTCGCCTCGGTCGACGGGAAGCAGCCGGTCCTGTTCCTCACCGGCGAGGGGCACGAGCAGACCCGTGAGCAGCTCGAGCGGCAGAACGAAGCGTACAGCCAGCACACCCGCTGGCTCGTCGAGGGCGAGGGGGAGGCGATCGGCCTCGAGAAGGTCCGCGCCGGGACGATGATCGAGATCCTCGGCATCGGCCGGATCGGCGGCTGGTACCTGATCACCGCCGCCCGCCACGACATCTCGGCCGGCTACCGCCTGGTCTTCTCGGTCCGCCGCGCCTGGCACGGCGCTCCGGGGGCCAGCGCTCCGGCCCGGTCCACACAGACCTCCTCGGCCGGCAGCCGCGCCCCAGCTCGCGGCGGGCTCTCCGATGTCACGGCGGCAAGCCCGCGCGCCGGCGTGTTCGCCATGGGGAGCGGCTGATGGAGAAGGCCCAGGACGACAGGCGCTACTTCGGGAAGTACCGCGGCATCGTCAAGGACGTCGATGACCCCAAGAAGCTCGGCCGCCTGCGCCTCCAGCTCCCGGAGATCTTCGGCCCTGAGTTCCTCACCGACTGGGCCTGGCCGGTCCTGCCTTACGGCGGCGTCCCCGACAACGGACACTTCTTCGTGCCCGAGCTCGAGAGCGGCGTGTTCGTCGAGTTCGAGAGTGGCAACGTCGACCGGCCGCTCTGGACGGGCGTCTGGTGGAGCGAGCCCGAGGGCGAGGCCGAGACCCCGAAGCTGGCCCGCGAGGAGCCGGACGAGACGACCGAGCCCCCGAAGGGGACGGACCTCGCGATCACGGCCGACTTCAAGATCATCCGCGAGCCCGAGAGCCCCTACGGCGCCCGCTACCCGCAGAACAAGGTCATCAAGACGAAGAGTGGGATCGTCATCGAGCTCGACGACACCGAGGGCAAGGAGCGCCTCCACTTCTGGCACCCGACCGGAACCTACGAGGAGGTCGCCCCCGACGGCGCTGTTCGCCGGCGCGTCCAGGCCAAGCGCTTCCTCGTGGTCGAGCTCGACGACGACATCCACATCAAGGGCACCCGCAACGTGGTCGTCGATGGCAACGCCACGCTGCACGTCGCCGGCGACTATGTGGTCCTGGTCCACGGGAACAAGCGCGAGACGATCCTCGGCAACCTCGAGCAGATCGTCATGGGGAACAAGACCGTCACGGTCGGCGGCGACTACGCGGAAGCGGTCTCGGGCAAGATCGCCGAGACCTCGGGCGGCGAGAACCTGCGAGCCGCCGGCGGGAACATCGTCGACACCGCGCCCGAGATCCACCACAACTGAGGCGCGCATTCATGGGACAGCCCTTCGCCTTCCTCGGCAGCACGACGGACCACGGCGGCGTGGTCATCACCGCCAGCCCGGACGTTCACGCCTGCGGGATCAAGGTCGCCCGCTGCGGCGACAAGCACGCCTGCCCGATCCCGGGTCACGGCGTCACCGAGATCGTGGTCTGCGACCCCAAGGTCTTCGCCAACGGCGCCGGCGTGGCCCGCATCGGCGACAAGGCGGGCTGCGGGGCGACGATCACGGCGGGGTGTCCGACGGCGCGCGGGAGCTGAAGAGCAGCGCATCCTTGCCGCGAAGTCCAGCACTCGCGAGTATGAACACTCGTCGCGTCGTTCCGAAAGGAGCACCCATGGCACACACGATCGACCAGTTTATGTGGGGCTTCCAGTCTCACTTCCGCATCAGTGCCAATGTGCGTGCCAAGTCGCTCTTCAGTGCGCTCGACCGTGCTCTCGACCCTCGCGTTCTCCTGGTTGGGCGGCTCGAAGCGGACAGAGAGGACCGGCACCCGATCTGTGTAGACCCGGAAGACGGAGACATCGGTGTCGGCGCCCTGACCGAACTCGATCAGCACGTTCAAGCCGCAATCGGGGAGGATCCCGAGAGCGGCATGCTTCAGTCACACCCGAGGGCCGAGGGGTATCGTCGGGACCGTGTTGCGGGTAATGGCCTCGCGAACGGCGTTGCGCGTGCGCTCAACGAGTCGCGCCCGGACCGCCGGTTCTTTGCCAGCTTTCCCCAGCGCGTTGAGGACTATCTCGTGACGGTGGTCCTGCATGTGGATCGGGCGGCCTACGATCGGCATGTTGAGCTCGTTCATGGCGAGTACTTGCACCGGTTCACTGTGGCGACCTCGCTCCTGAACGCCTCCGTGAGAGGCTTTCTCGACGACTGCAGTGGGGCCTTACGCGATCCAGATGTCGGAGAGGCTCGATTCCCTGATCGGCCCGTGCAAGACGCACTCCGTGAAGCCGGCCGCTCGCTGATGGACAACCCCGGCCACCGCCTGGGTGAGATCGCGGAGCACCCTCAGCTCTTCGACACGTTCTGTGAGGTCGCCGCGCTTCGCTACGAAGGTGCCGAGGGACAGGGGCAACTCCTCATCACCGGCGACAATCGCGCTGGAACTGACGTCGTCCTCTCCTTTCGGGAAGTTGTACCGATGAGGCGGAGGAGGGCTGTGCGAAAGGTCCTGGAGATGGCGTCCGAGGAGCTGTCGGCGCTTGCTACCCCACAGGGCATCTATGGGCTTGGGCGCGTCGATGCCGACCACGACCAGTCCGCGGAAGATGTGTTTGCCGTCGTCTTTGTGCCTAACCACGATCAACGAGGGCTGCGTGACCGCGTTCTTTGAGGGACCGGCGTGGAGTCGCCCGCTGCGCGTTCGTGCGCCACGCTCCGCTGATAGCACTGCACGAGCGCGGCAAGCCCCT
>JAUIEM010000634.1 GCA_030428695.1 bacterium | reverse complement strand
CATCGTCCTGCACGGTCTGCTGCGCGTCCGCGGTTTCACCCAGGACGATGCCCACCTGTTCTGTACCGAGCAGCAGATGGAGTCGGAGATTATCCGGGTCATTCGGTTCGCCATCAACATCTGGCACACCTTCGGTTTTGAGGACATCACGGCGTACCTTTCGACGCGCCCGGCCAAGGCGGTGGGGGAGAAGAAGCTCTGGGACGACGCCACCGCGTCGCTTGAAAAAGCCCTCAAGATGGAGAATATCCCGTACGAGGTGGATGAGGGCGGCGGCGCGTTCTACGGGCCGAAGATCGACATGAAAATCAAGGATGCCATCGGCCGCGAGTGGCAGATGAGCACGATCCAGTTTGACTTCAACCTGCCCGAGCGGTTCGACCTGACCTATGTCGGCGACGACAACAAGGACCACCGCCCCTACATGATTCACCGGGCGCTGTTCGGCAGCATCGAGCGCTTCTTCGGCATTCTGACCGAGCACTATATCGGCGCGTTCCCGCTCTGGCTGGCGCCGGAGCAGGTCCGCATCCTGACCCTGTCCGACAGCCAGAAAGAATATGCGGAGAGCATTGCGGCGACACTGCGCGATGCCGACATCCGTGTGACCATCGATGACCGTTCCGAGAAGATCGGGGCCAAGATCCGCAACGCCCAGATGCAGAAGATCCCCTACATGCTGATTGTCGGCGCCAAGGAACAGGAAGGCGGTCACCTGCAGGTCGGAGATGTTGTGGTACCGATGGATCGGCCGCGTCAGCGGGTCGAGGCTCGGATGGTGATCGCGGTGCACGCCCGAGAGGTTCTCGTCGACGTGCTCGATCTCGTTGAACTCGGCGACCGACTCGGCGAGGAAGCTGTTGCCCCAGATGGCCGTCAGCTCGTGGTCGATCGGCAGGGCGAAGTCCATGCCCTTCTCGTGCCACCACCCCGCGGCGCGGCCCTGGAAGCCGAACTTCTCCATGTTGTACCAGCTCCAGTCGATCAACAGGCCGGACACCGGCGCGGGGCCGGGCGGGTTGACCGGCCACAGGCCGACACCGAGGTAGCCGCCGTTCTTCAGCGAGCCGATACCGACGCCGACGCGCATGCCGCCACCGAAGAGCAGCTTGACGCCGAGGATATCGACGAAGTCGAAGGCGCGGTCCTTCATGTAGGTGCAGCCAGGCGTCATGAACAGGGCCAGGACGAGGCTGATCAGCAGAGCTTTCCGGCGCATCGGGGACCTCCGAACGGAGCATTGCGGCTTCTTTTATCGTGGACTGACCTTAGGTCGACGATGTCACGGTTTGGTCATCTTGGGGGCCGGCCGCAAAAATCTCGTACCTCGGGCTTCACCGGGGCCCGGGTGGTTTTTGGCGCGGCGGTTTTTCCTCGGGCGCGAGCGGTTACAATGCCTCCGCAACCCCGCTCCGAGGAGACCCCCCATGCGCGCGCCCTTTGCCGAGCTCCTGGCCAGTGAGCGACCGATCGTCTGCGACGGCGCGATGGGCACGGAGCTGTACCGGCGCGGCATCTTCGTCAACCAGAGCTTCGAGGGCCTCAACCTGCACCAGCCCGAGCTGGTCCGGGCGGTCCACGACGCCTACGTGCAGGCCGGCGCCGAGGTCATCGCGACCAACACCTTCGCCTGTCATCGCTTCAAGCTCGCCGCCCACGGCCTGGCCGCCAACACCGCGGAGCTCGCCTACAAGGGCGCCAAGCTCGCCCGGCAGGCGGCGGGAGAGGCCGTCTGGGTGGTCGGCTCCCTCGGCCCCCTCGGGATCCGCATCGAGCCGTTCGGTCCGACCTCGGAAGAGGAGGCCCGCCAGGTCTTCTCCGAGCCGATGGCCGCCCTGCTCGACGGGGGCGCCGACGGCATCCTGCTCGAGACCTTCAGCGACCTGCAGGAGCTCAAGGTCGCGATCGAGGCAGCGCGCGGCCTCGACCCCGAGGTCCCGATCATCGCCCACATGACCATCCGGCCGGACGGCCTGTCTCCCCAGGGCACCCCGCCCGCCCTGATCGCGCAGCGCCTGACCCAGTGGGGCGCGACGGTGGTCGGCCTGAACTGCAGCGTCGGGCCCGGCCCCTTGCTCGAGGCGGTCGAGAAGATGGTCGAGGTGACCGAGCGGCCCCTGTCCGTCCAGCCGAACGCCGGCAGCCCCAAAGAGGTCGACGGCCGCATGCTGTACCTGTGCTCCCCGGAGTACATGGCCCTGTACGCGAAGCGCTTCTACGGCCTCGGGGTGCGCCTGGTTGGCGGCTGTTGTGGAACCAGCCCCGAGCACATCAAGGCGATCCGCGAGGTCGCCGGAGTGCTCGACAAGCCGCGCAAGTCCTTCTTCCACGGCGCCCGCCCCGTGCTCGCCTCGGAGCACGAACCCGTCCCCCTCGCCGCCAAGTCGAGGCTCGGCGCGGCCCTCGCCGCCGGGCGCTTCGTCAACGCCCAGCAGATCCTGCCCCCCCGCGGAGCCTCCGCCGCCAAGGCCGTCGACCGCGCCCGGGCCCTGCGGGAGGCGGGGGTCGACCTGGCGGTGGTCGGCGAGCCGGCGACGAGCAGCAACCGCATGGCGAACATCCCGCTCGCCGCGCTGATCGAGCGCGAGGTCGGCCTCGAGACGGCGATCGTGTACTCCTGCCGCGACACCGCCCTGCCGAAGATCCAGGCCGACCTGTTCGGGGCCCACGCCCTCGGCCTGCGCAACGTGATCGGCGTGACCGGTGACCCGTCGGGCATCAGCCGCCCGGCCGAGACCGTCCAGGACGTCGACGCGATCGGCATGACCAACCTCCTGCGCCGCCACAACCACGCCCAGAACCTCGGCGGCAACCCGATGCACGCGCCGACCTCCTGGCTGGTCGGCGTCGGCCTCGATGATCGCGACGACGTCGGCGTCGACCTCGGCGAGCCACC
>JAUIEM010000199.1 GCA_030428695.1 bacterium | reverse complement strand
GTCGGCGTCGGCCTCGACCTCAGCCCCGCGGACAGGAAGCGGGAGCAGCGCCGCTTCTTCTGGAAGGTCGACGCGGGCGCCGAGCTCGCCCTCGGCCATCCGATCTTCTCGGCGAAGGCCGCGCACCGCTTCCTCGACCGGGTGAAGCCGGGGATCCCCCTCCTGCTGACCGTCGTGCCCCTGACCAGCGCGCGTCTGGCGGAGTGGATGCACAACGAGATCCCCGGCTTGAGCGTCCCCGATGGCCTGCGCCGCAAGCTGACCGAGGCGAGCCCGGAGGACGCGGTCAAGATCGGCATCGAGGCCGCCCTCGAGCTGGTCGCGTCGCTGCGCGATCGCATCGCCGGCGTGTGCGTCGCGCCGCACTCCGCCGACCTCGACCTCGCCCTCGAGATGGCCCGCGGCGTCGCGAGCCTGGGAGCTGCTGCGGAATCTTGAACTTCCCCGCCGCTCGGGTACCCTGGCCTGGGAAGGAGCGCCCATGCCGGACCGACCGATCAGCATCCTGGTCGTCGACGACGACCCCGACATCCTCGCGGTGGTCGAAGCCGGCCTGTCGGTCAACTTCGACGTGACCGGGCGGCCCGACGTGCCTTCGGCCAAAGAGCTCCTCGAGCAGCGCCGCTTCGACGCGGTGCTGATCGATGTCGAGATGCCGGTCGTGCGCGGCACCGTGCTCGCCAACCTCGTGCGCCAGCGCTTCCCGCGCACCGGGCTGATCATGTTCACGGCCCACAACCAGCCCGCGACCGTCGAGGAGGCCGAGGGCGTCGGCGCCGATGCCTACATCGCGAAGCCCTTCTGCCTCAACGAGATGGCGCGCGAGATCCGGGAAGTGGTCGCCCTGAAGCAGTAGACCCGCCGGCTCAGCCGAACAGCCGGCGCCGGGCGTCGAGCACCAGCGTGAACAGCGTCGGCACCAGCACCAGCGTGAACAGCGTCGACATCACCAGCCCCCCGAGCACGACGCTGCCGAGCCCGCGGTAGAGCTCGCTGCCCGCCCCCGGGAAGACGACCAGCGGCAGCAGCCCGAAGACCGTCGTCGTCGTCGTCATGAAGATCGGCCGCACCCGCGAGCGCACGCTCTTCAGCACCGCCGTCGAGGGCGCGTCGCCGTCGTCCCGGATGTGGTTGAGCGACTGGTGGACGATCAGGATCGCGTTGTTGACCGCCGTCCCGATCAGGATCACGAAGCCGAGCATCGTCAGCACGTCGAGGGGCTGGTTGACGAACTGGCCGAGCACCCACAGACCGAGGAAGCCGCCGACCGCGCCGAGCGGCACGCTGACGATGATCACCAGCGGGTACAGCCACGACTCGAACAGGGCCGCCATCAACAGGTAGGTGATCAGCACCGCGAGCAGCAGGTTGTAGCGCAGGGCATCCCAGGTCGAGCGCAGCTTGTCGGCGGTGCCGGCGAGCTGGATGCGGTAGCCTCCATCGAGCTGCCCCGCCTCCCGCATCGGCTGGACGATCCCGGTGTCGATGCGCTCGAGCGCTTCCTCCAACGCCATCGTCTCCGGCGGGGAGACCTGGATCGTGATCGTGCGCTGGCGCTCGCGGTGGTTGATCTGCTCCGGCCCGCTCGCGAGCACGATGTCGGCGAGGGCGCCGAGGGGCAGGAGCCCCGCCCGGGGTGTCGCGACCGGCAGCTCGGCGAGGTCCTGGGTGCGGTCGGCGAAGATCTCCCGGCCGATGATGCTGAGGTCGATCTTGTCCCCGCCGCGCTGGTAGTCGGCGGCGTACGCGCCGTCGACCAGGGCGTCGACCGCGTAGCCGAGCTCGGAGGCGGTGATGCCCGCCTCCGCGGTCTTCTCCAGCCGGGGCAGCACGTGCACCTCGGGGCTGGACAGGTCCAGGCTCGGCTGCGGGATGGCCTGGGCTTCGGGGATCAGGCCGCGCACCTGGCCGAGGACCTGGCCCCCGAGGCCGACCAGGACCTCGAGCTCCGGGCCGGAGATCTCGACGTCGATCGTGCGCCCCGCGCTCAGGCCGCGCTCGAACAGGCTGGACTGCTTCGCGATGCCGAAGGTGCCCGGGACCTCGGACGAGACCTTCGAGATCAGCCCGATCAGCTCGCCGCAGCGCAGGGGGTCGTAGGTGCGCAGGCCGAGGAAGACCTGCCGCCCGCGGGCGACGTAGAACATGCCGGAGATGGCGGGGAAGTCGAGCTCGGCCATCTTCGGATCGAGCGGGTCGACGTTCCAGTACGGCTCGAGGGCCCGGTCGATGGTGTCACCGATCTCGAGCAGGTGGTCGAGGTTGTAGCCCGGCGGCGGCAGCAGGATGCCGAACACCAGGTTGCGGTTGCCGGTCGGCAGGTACTCGACCTTCGGCAGCAGCATCCAGCTCAGGCCGAAGGCTCCGCCGACCAGCAGCACCACCAGGGCGAGCCGGCGCACGGTGCCGCGCAGCAGCCAGCGGTTCAGGCCGACCAGGCCGGCGACGAACAGGCCGGGGAGGAAGCCGAGGGCGCGGGCGATCGCGCCGGGCTTCGCCACCTCGCCGCGGCGCTCGGGCAAGATGCGGGCGCTCAGGGTCGAGATCAGGGTGACGGAGAGGATCAGCGAGAGCCCGACGGCGCTGCTGATCGCGAGGGCGATGTCGCGGAAGAGCTGGCCGGCCTCTTCCTCGACGAAGAGCACCGGCAGGAAGACCGCCAGGGTCGTCAGCGTCGAGGCGAGCACCGCCCCCCAGACCTCGGAGGTTCCCCGCATCGCCGCCTGGCGCGGGGGCTCGCCGCTCTCGTAGTGGCGGAAGATGTTCTCGAGCACGACGACGGCGTTGTCGACCAGCATGCCGACCGCGAAGGCGAGGCCCGCCAGGCTGATCACGTTCAGGGAGCGGTCGAGCAGGTCGAGGGTGAGGAAGGTGCCGACGATCGAGGTCGGCACCGCGAGGCCGACCACCAGGGTCGAGCGCCCGCTGCGCAGGAAGATCAGCAGCACGGCGATCGTCAACAGGCCGCCGACGACGATGTTCTGGCGCACCAGGCCGACCGCGGAGTCGATGTAGTCGGTCTCGTCGTAGACCTGCTCGAGCTGCAGCCCGCGCCGGGCCAGCTCTTCGTTGAGCTCGGCGATCGCGACGCGGATGCCCGCCATCACCTCGAGCACGTTGGCGCCGGTCTCGCGCTGACAGTTGATCGCGATGCCCTCGGTGCCGAAGTAGCGGACGACGCCGGAAGGCTTCTTGTGGCCGAGCCGCACCTCGGCGACGTCGCGCACGTAGACGGGGCGCCCGGCCTGCTCGGTCAGGACGACCGCGCCGACGTCCTCGGGGCTCCGGAACTGGCCGAGGGTGCGCACGACGTAGCGGCGCTTGCCCTCCCAGAAGTCGCCGCCGGAGGTGTCCTGGTTGCGCAGCCGCAGGGCCGCGCGCAGGTCGCCGATGCCGAGCCCGCGGGCGGCGAGCCGGGCGGGGTCGACGATCACCTGCAGCTCTTCGTCGCGGCCTCCGATCACGTTCGAGTTGCTGACCCCGGCGACCCGCTCGAGGCGCGCCTCGATCACGTCCTCGGCCATCGTCCGCAGCTCCCCGACCGGGCGGGACTCCCCGAGCAGCGCGGCGACGGCGGGGAAGCGCTCGCGCAGGCTGAGCAGGCGCCGGTAGACCAGCCCCGACTCGGTGCCGGCGCGGCGCGCCCGCAGCACCGGCTCCAGGGCCTCCGCGAGGGCGGGATCGCTGGCCGCCAGACCCTCGAGCTCATCGAGGGAGGGCACCCGCGGGCTGAGGATCAGCCAGGCGATCGGGCGGTCGCCGGAGTTCGAGGTCGTGATCACCGGCTCGTCGGCGTCGACCGGGTACTCGCGCACCTGCTGGAGGCGGGTGTTGACCTTGAGCAGGGCCTCGCTCATGTCGGTGCCGACGGTGAACTCGAGGGTGATGCGGCCCTGGGAGTCCATGCTCTCGGAGGTCATCTTCGTCAGACCCGCGACCGACTTGAGCTGCTCCTCCTGCTCCTGCACGATCTCGCGCTCGACCTCCTGGGGGCTCGCGCCGCCCCAGCGGGTCTCGATGGTCAGGGTCGGGGTCTGCACCTCCGGCGTCAGCTGCATCGGCATGCGGAACAGCGCGATCGCGCCGAACAGGACGAGCAACAGCACGCCGACGCCGGTCTTGATCGGGTTGTTGACGATCGCCTCAATCAGTCCCACCGAAGACCTCCTCCTCGGACAGCGTCTGCTGCACCCGCACCGCCTGGCCGGGCCGCAGGCGCTCGTTGCCGCGGACGACCAGCCGGGTGCCGGGCTCGAGCTCGGCCTCGACCTGCAGGTAGCCGCCCCAGGCCGGCCCGACCCGCACCGGGACGGGCTGGACCACCTCGCCCTCCGGCCCGCTCGCCAGGGCGTAGACCACCGCGCTGCCCGGGCTGAGCACCAGCGCGTCCTTCGGCACGAGCAGCGCGCGCCGGCGCTCGCCGACCGGGAAGGCGACGCGGGCGAGCATGCCGGCCTGCAACAGCGGCACGGCCCCCGCGATCGGGTTCGCGACCCGCACGTGGACGGGGAAGGTGCGCGAGCGCAGGTCGGCGCGCGGGACGACCGCGGCGATGCGCCCCGCGAGCGTGCGGCCGGGCAGGGCATCGAGGCGCACCCGCACGGAGTCGCCGAGGGCCAGGGAGGCGACGTCGCCCTCGGGCACGGCGACCTCGACCTCGACCGTGTCGAGCTGCGCGAGGGTGATCAGGGGGGACCCCTCGGACAGCCACTGGCCGGCCTCGGTCGACTCCTCGAGCACGTAGCCGGCGAAGGGGGCGACGGGGCGGTAGCGCGCGAGCCGGTCTTCGAGGGCGCGGACGGTCTCTTCCTGCACCGCCACCCGGGCCGCGGCCTGGGCGATCGCCTCGCCGCGCGGGCCGGCGCGGGCCAGGTCGGCCTCCGCCTTCGCCTCGTCCCGGATGGCCTCGGCCCTGTCGAGGGCGAGCTCGGCCTGGCGCAGGGCGTCCTGGCTGGTCTTCTCGGCGCGCAGCAGGTTCCGCGTCTGCTCGAGGGACCACTGCCGGTAGCGCACGTCCGCATCGGCCGCGCGGAAGCGGGCCTCGACCCGGGCGATCTCCTCGGGCCGGGTGCCGTTCTCGAGCTCGAGCAGCTCTTGCTCGCGCAGGCGCAGCTCGGCCCGCGCCCCGGCCAGCCCGATCTCGAGCTCGGTGCTGCGCAGGCGTGCGAGCGGGCGTCCGACGCCGACGGTGTCGCCCTCCCGCACCAGCAGCGCGAGCAGCCGGCCGTCGACCTCGCTCGCGACCCGGCTGACGCGCAGGGGCTCGACGTTGCCGACGAAGCTGACCTCGCGGCGCAGCTCGCGCTCGATGACATCGGCGACGACGACCGGCGCGGGGCCGCGCTGGGCGAGGGCGCAGGCGCCGAGGCAGAGGCTGAGGAGGAAGACGCGCACGGTGGTTCTCCAGAAAACGGGAGTTGTAGAGGATGCCCGACACGGTATCGAATGCAACGTTCAGCCGCGGCCGGGCGTTCCCTGCCGTGTCGACCTTGAGCGCCGCCGGCCCATGGTGTACCTTGCGGGAACCGCCCCCAGCCCGCCCATTTTCGCCCGCCACGGCGCGACGGAGGGAGTATGAGCACACTGTTCGTCGAGGTCTTGAGCGGCGTCTCCCAGGGGCTCGCCATCCCCCTGCTGACGCATCTGGTCGTCGGCTCCGACCCGCAGGCCGGGCTGGTGCTCGGCGACGCGGGCATCGGCGGGCGCCACGCCGAGATCGCCCTCGACAAGGGCCAGGTCTGGGTGCGCGACTGCGGCTCCAGCGGCGGCACCTTCCTGAACGGCGTGCGCCTCGGCACGCAGTTCGTACCGGTGCAGGGTCCGGCCCGCCTGCGCTGCGCGAGCGTCGAGCTGCGCGTGCGCGGGCTCGGCGCGCGGCCGCCCTCGGGCCGCCCCGCGCGGCCCGGCTCCGGCTTCGTGCGCGGCGGCCGTCCCCCCGCGAAGCCCCCGAGCGGGCGGCCGCCGCTGCGCAAGACCCCCGCCCCCCGCGGCCGCCCCCGTCCCCGCCCCGGCTCGACCCGTGCTCCCGCCACGCGCCCGCCGCCAGGGCGCGCGGATGAGGTCGAGGTGCTCGCGAACGCGGTGATCGACCTGACCTCGGGGCGTTGCCTCGGCTTCAAGGCGCTCTCCGGCGAGTTCGGGGAATCCGACCGCAACGCGGTGGCGGCCTCGGCGGCGAACATGTTCCGCGGCTACCGCGGGCTCGAAGGGAAGCTGGACAAGCAGCGGCTGCCCGAGGACATGTTCACCACCTCCCGGCGGGCGAAGTACTTCCTGAAGACCCTGCCCGACCAGCCGGTGCTCTTCCTCCTGATCGCCAGCCTGAACAGCGACGACGACGCCGCCTGGCGGAAGCTCGCCGAGGGCATGACCAAGTACGCCCAGCTCGACGTCAAGCCCGAGACCGGCCGCCAGCAGGCCGCCCCCGAAGGCGAGGTCAAGCTCAGCGCGACCGGCTTCATCAACCTGCTCGAGCTCGAGAAGTCCGACCCCGGCCTGCTGAGCGCCCCGATCGGCACTCCCGGCAGCTCGGTGCAGTCCCCCGCCCCCACGCCGCGCAAGGTCTCTCCCGCCGAGCCCGCGCGGGCCCTGACCCCGACCGAGCGGGTCGCGCTCGGCAAGAGCCTGCAGGAGGCGCGCACCGACGCCGGCTACACGGTCAAGGCGATCTCGAACCTGGTCGGCGTCGACCGCAAGGAGTGGGCGCTCTGGGAACGCGGCGTGCGCATGATCCCGCGCCGCATGCACGCGGCGATCATCCGCAACCTGCCGGCCGCGCATCAGTTCTTGTAGGTAGGGCGCGGCGCGAGCTCTCCCCCGACCAGGCGGGCGGGGGTAAACCCCGCCCCTACAGGATGTTCGAGCGGCCGTTGGAAATACATGTAGGGGAGGGGTTCACCCCCTCCCGTCGTACCTCGGGAAACCGACCTTCCGGCCGTTCGTCCCCGTCCGGCGGGCGCGGGTAAACCCCGCCCCTACAGGATGTTCGAGCGGCCGTTGGACAAACGTGTAGGGGAGGGGTTCACCCCCTCCCGTCGTTCGTTCACGAACCGACCCTCTTCGTGGGTCAGAACCTATGCGGAGGTCAGTATTCCTTCCGGCCCCAAAGCTGTATCCACCGAGAAGCCCTCACCCCCGCAGCTTCGCCATCAGCGATGCCAGCATCGCCTTACGCGACGGCGCGGCCGCCTTCGTCGAGAAGCTCTCCGGCACGTCGGCCAGAAATCGCGAGGGCCGGGTCGGCGCCTGCATCGCGCCGGAGCGCCGCAGCTTCGCGTAGGACAGGGTCAACCGCGAGCGGGCGCGGGTCATGCCGACGTAGCACAGCCGACGCTCTTCCTCGATCGCCGCGTCGCCGCCCTCCTGGACCGCGCGTTTGTGCGGCAGCAGCCCCTCCTCGAGGCCGGGCAGGAAGACCTCTCCGTACTCGAGGCCCTTCGAGGCGTGGATGGTGATGAAGGTGACCTGCTCTTCCTCTTCCTTCTGACCTCGGTCCGAGCTGTCGAGGGCGACGATGTCGAGGAAGCCGGACAGCGTCCGCATGTCGCGCCGCCCCTCGCGCCGCTCGAGATCCTCGAGCAGGCTCTGCACGAAGCCCCAGCGCTGCAGCCCCTCGATCTGCCCCGACTCGGCGAGCAGGCCCTCCTTGAAACGCACCGCCTTCAAGAGCTCGCGCACCGGCGGCGTCAGGCCGGCCTTCAGCCCGGCGCGGGCCGTCGCCAGGGAGGCGAGCAGGGGACGCAGGGCGGCGACGACCCGCTTCGGGAGCTCGGCCGGCAGCTCGGCGAGCAGCTCGGCGATCGTCTGCTTGCGGCGCTTGGCGAGCTCGGCGATGCGGGTGCGGCTGGCGAGGCCGATGCGCTTCGAGGGGAAGGCGAGCACGCGGAACCAGGGCAGGTCATCGTCGGGCCGGGCGAGCACGCGCAGGTAGGCGAGCAGGTCCTTGATCTCCTTCTTGTCGTAGAACGAGTGCAGCCCGGCCATCCGGTACGGGATCTCGCGCTCGTTGAAGGCGGTCTCGAAGGGCCGCGGCTGGGCGCGGGTGCGGAAGATCAGGGCGATGTTCGCGAAGGGCACGCCGTCCTGGAAGTGGCGCTTGTGGACGATGTCGGCGATGCGCCGCGCCTCGTCCTCTTCGCTCGCGGTCTCGAGCACCTGCACCAGGGCGCCGTGGCCCTTGTGGGAGCTGAGCTCTTTGTCGCGCCGGGTCGGGTTCTTCGCGACCACCGCGTGGGCGGCCTTGAGGATCGGGGTCGTCGACCGGTAGTTGGTCGTCAGGGCGATGACCTCGAGCTCGGGGAAGTCGCGCTCGAAGTCGGTGATGTTCTCGAGCCGCGCGCCGCGGAAGCTGTAGATGCCCTGGTCGTCGTCGCCGACCGCGCAGATGTTGCGCGAATTCTCGGTCAGGATACGGACCAGCTCGTACTGCGGCCGGTTGGTGTCCTGGTACTCGTCGACCAGCACGTAGCGGAAGCGCGCGCGCAGGGCCTCGCGCACCTCTTCGTCGGTGCGCATCAGCTGCAGGGCGAGCAGGATCAGGTCGTCGAAGTCGACCGCCTCGAGCCGCTGCATCGACTTCTGGTAGCGCAGCTGCGCGAAGGCGATCAGCCGCGCCTGGGCGCCGTGGGCCGAGGCGAAGGCCGCCGCCGGGGTCTCGCCGGCGTTCTTGAGGCGGCTGATCGAGGAGAGCAGGCGCATCGGGCTGAACAGGGACTTGTCGATGCCCGCCATCTTGATCGCGTCCCGGGCGAGGTCGCGCTGGTCGGTGCCCGAGATGATCTGGAAGCCCTTGGCCAGGCCGAGGCGCTGGGCGTGGCTGCGCAGGATCTGCAGGCAGAAGGCGTGGAAGGTGCCGAGCAGGAAGCGCTTGGCGGTCGGCTTGCCGACCAGCTCGGCGAGGCGCTCGCGCATCTCGCGCGCGGCCTTGTTGGTGAAGGTGACCGCGAGGATCTCCTCGGGCTCGACGCCGAGGTCGAGCAGATGCGCGATGCGGTAGGTGATCACGCGGGTCTTGCCGGTTCCGGCGCCGGCGAGGACGAGCAGCGGGCCCTCGGTGCATTCGACGGCGCGGCGCTGCTCGGGGTTGAGGGTGGACAGATCCACGGCGGGCTCCGGTTCAGGGTGCGCCGGAACTCTAGCAGGCACCCCCGTCATAAACGGGGGTTGTCGGGCAAGGCAACGATCGGGAATCGGGGTCGTGGATCGCACGTCCTCGGAGCGGCCTTCTTGGGGTCGCTTCCGATTCGGATTCCGATTCCGACTCCGAATTTCGAGCGTGCCCGTGCCCCTGCCCGTGCCCGATTCCCCCTTCCCCTTCCCTTCCGATTCCGACTCCGATCCCGATCCCATCCCGTACCTCCACCTCTGGTTGAGGGGCGGAAGCCCGCCTCGCAACCCAGCATGGAGCCCTCCCACGGAGACACCGGACGCCGCGGCTGGCACGCCGCGTGCTCCATGGTCTGTCGGTAAGGGACACGCGGCGCGTCGGTGGCGCCGAGGAGGACAGGGAATGCGGCTCAGGACGCGGACGCACAGCGGCAAGCACACGGTCAATCGCAGCGAAGAGCGCACGGCCTCCGGCTACCAGGAGCCCCTGGTCCCGCACCCGGCCGAGCCCTCCCCGGAGCTCGATCGCAAGGCCTGGGAAGGCTGGAGCTGGCCGCCGGTCGACTGAGCTGAGTCGGCGACGCCCGCGTAGGGGCTATTCCCCCCGCGGCTCGCGTCCCCACAGATGGCGCACGAAGAAGTCGGCCTGGCGCCGCCGGCCATAGCGCGTGCCGGCCGCGCCGTGGCCGATCCCCGGCATCACGAGCAGGTCGAAGTCCTTGTCCGCCTCGATCAGGGCGGCGACGACCTGCATCGTCGAGGCCGGGTCGACGTTCCGGTCGAGCTCGCCGACGATCAGGAGCAGCTTGCCCTCGAGCTGGTGGGCGAGCGTGACGTTCGAGGACGCCGCGTAGTGCTCGCCGAGCGGCCAGCCCATCCACAGCTCGTTCCACCACACCTTGTCCATGCGGTTGTCGTGGCAGCCGCAGTCGGCGACCCCGACCTTGTAGAAGTCCGGATGCGCGAGCAGCCCCCGCAGCGCGTTCTGCCCGCCCGCCGAGCCGCCGTAGATGCCGACCCGCGTGAGGTCGAGCCCGGGATGTTCCTCCGCCGCCGCCTTCAGCCAGGCGATGCGGTCGGGGAAGCCGGCGTCCCCGAGGTTCCGCCAGCACACGTCGTGGAAGGCCTTCGAGCGGTGCGAGGTGCCCATGCCATCGATCTGCACGACGACGAAGCCGAGCTCGGCGAGCCGCCGCATGCCGAGCTGCCGCCCCCAGGTCTTCGGTACGTGGGCGCTGTGCGGGCCGGCGTAGATGTGCTCGAGCACCGGGTAGCTCCGCTCGGGCGAGAAGTCGCGCGGCCGGATGATGATCCCGTGGATCGGCGTCTCCCCGTCCCGGCCGGGCGCGACGAAGCGCTCCGGCGCTCTCCATCCGGTCGCCTCCAGGCGGCTCGCGTCGGCCCGCTCGAGCTCGCACATGAGCGCGCCGGTGCGGGCGTCGCGCAGCTCGTGCACCGGCGGCTGGTCGACGCGGGACCAGCGCGCGAGCAGGGTCTGGCCGTCCGGCGCCAGCTCCCACTCGTGGCTGCCGTCGCTCGCGGTCAGCGGCACCACCGGGCCGCCGTCCAGGCTGACGCGGCACAGATGCAGCTGGTAGGGATCCTGCCCCGGGTGGATGCCACCCGCGCTGAACCAGACCTCGCGCCGCTCGCTGTCGACCTCGAGCAGCCCGCGCACCACCCACTCCCCGGCGGTGAGCTGGCGCAGCAGGCGGCCGTCGGGGCCGTACAGGTACAGGTGATGCCAGCCGTCGCGCTCGCTGCTCCACAGCATCTCGCCGCTGGGCAGGCGGCGGAAGAAGGCCTTGTTCGCGTACTCGATGAAGGTCGCGCTGCGCTCCTCGATCAGGCTCTGCTGGGCGCCGTCGCGGCCGACGCCGACCAGCCGCAGCAGCTGGTGGCCGCGCTCGTTGTAGAGGAAGCTGAAGCGCTGGCTGTCGTCGTCCCAGGCCAGGGCGCGGATGCTCCAGGGGTTCGGGTAGAGCTCCTCGTCGAGCGGGATCTCGGCGCCGGTCTCGACGTCGAACAGCGCCGGCCGCTGGCGCTCGAGCACATCCCCCGGCTTGTCGTAGCGGAAGCTGTGCAGGCGCGGCTGGAGCTGGTCGTCGGGGCTGGACTCGACGACGTGGACCATCCGCCCCTGGCCCGGGCGGCGGCGCATCGCGACCAGGCGGGAGGAGTCGGGGGACCAGTGGAAGCGCCCGTTGTAGGCATCCTCCGCGCTGCCGTCCGTGCTCAGCCGGCGCAGCTCCCCGGTCTCGAGGGCGCGCAGGAACAGGTCGTGGTCCCGCACGAAGGCCTGCCAGCGCCCGTCGGGGGAGCTCCCGCGCGGCGGCCGCTGCTCCTCGGGCCGCGGCAGGCTGGCGTCGACGACCGCGCGGCCCGGACGGTCCGCCGCCTCGTACACCGCCAGGCGCCGGCCCTCCTCATCGCGGACCTCCCACACGTGGCCGCCGAAGGTGTGCTGGCGGTGGCTCGCGCCGGGCTCGATGCGGCCGTAGGAGTGGGCCCCGCCGTCGGAGTCCAGCCAGAAGATCTCGATCGGCCCGGGGCGCTCGTTGAAGAACTGCACCTCCGACTCCCTGCCCGTACGCCGCGAGCGCCCCACCCCGCGGACCGGCTCGAGGCCCCGCCGCCGCGCTTGCCCCGCGACCCGCTCGATGGCATAGTCGGCGAGGGTCAGGCGGAAGCGCTGGCCGCGGGCGTCGAAGGCGACCTCGCCCTCGGCGAAGGCGAGCTCCTCGAGGGGCAGGCGGTCGGCCCGCAGCTCCTCCTCGAGCGCGTCGCCCAGCGCTGTGGCCAGGCGCTCGTGGTCGAAGGCCGGCCGGCGCTCGCCCCGCCGGGCGTCGACGAAGACGAAGGCGTGGCTGCGCGGGCCGGTCGCGACCCGGTACCAGAAGCTCGCCCCGTCCTCGGCCCAGATCGGGTCGACCCGGGCGCGGAAGACCTTGTTCCGGGTCGCCGCGTCGAGACCCGCGGCGCGTGCGTAGTCGGCGGCGGTGCCCTGGGCGAGGGCGAGCGGGGCGCAGAGGAAGAACAGCAGGCAGCGCATGGGGAGCTCCCGTTGGCCCGCGCCGCGGAAGCCGGCGTGAGCGGGACGCGAGAAGGAGGACGGACGACGTGAAGATCCCGAGCCCACCGAGGCACCGCCCGCGGTCCCGCGCTCGCGCCGCCGCGGGGAAAGCGGACAGGCCCCTCGTCCGCGCGCCGGTGCGCGGACGGGCACGCCCCGGGTGTACCGGGAATCGCCCGCCGGCGCCAGCCCGCGCCCTGCGCCCGCTCGACGCGCCGGGATTCCTGCCAGGTCCCGGAGCGTCCACCGGGCCGAGGGCCCACCGATGATCCCGCCCTTCCCCTCCCCTGCGGCCCTGCGCAGGCGCCTCGGCGGCCGCGACCCGGAGCGCATCCCCGACGGCCAGGCCCCGCGCCGGGCCGCGGTGTCGATGCTGTTCGCCTTCGCGCCGGAGCCCGCGCTCTTGCTGATCAAGCGCGCAGAGCATCCCGACGACCCCTGGTCCGGCCACGTCGGCCTGCCGGGCGGCAAGGTCGACCCGCCGGAGTCCGACCTCGCCGCCGCCCGCCGCGAGGCGCACGAAGAGCTCGCCCTCGACCTAGCGGCCCGCGCCGAGCTGCTCGGCCGCCTCGACGATGTGCGCGCCATCGGCCGCGGGCGGGTGCTCGGGCTGGCGATCGCCCCCTTCGTCTTCGGCTGCGCGCGGCGCCCGGCCGTCGAGCCCGACCCCCGCGAGGTCGCCGAGGCTTTCTGGGTGCCGGTCTCCTTCCTGCGCGATCCGCGCCGGGTCGAGACGATGGACTACCGGGTCGAGGGCCGCAGCCTCGCCCTGCCCTGCCTGCACTTCGAGGGCAAGCGCATCTGGGGGCTGACCTACCGCATGCTGCGGGAATTGTTCGCGCGCCTGGACGGGAACGGAGAAGTTCTTCCTTGACCTGTACGACAGGCTGTCGTACATCTACGACAACCTGTCGCACAGGAGCCTGCCGATGGAGCTTCCGCCTCTCGCCAACGCCGAGCTCGCCCTGATGGAGCTGCTCTGGGAAGCCCCGGAGTGGACCGCCCGGGGCCTGCGCGAGCGCCTCTACCCCGACGCCGGCCGCGCCCAGCACGGCACCGTGCAGCGCCTGCTGCAGCGGCTCGAGGCCAAGGGCTTCGTGCACCGCGACCGCACGGCGCCGGTGCAGCGCTTCTCGGCCCGGGTCGGCCGCGAGGAGTACGCCGCGGGCCAGCTCGAGTCCCTGGCGCAGAAGCTCTCCGGCGGTTCCATCGCGCCCCTGATCACCCATCTGCTCGAGGAGAACCGGCTGCCGCGGAGCGAGATCGAGCGGCTGCGGGCCATCCTCGATGAGGAGCCGGAGGCATGAGCGCGCTGTTCCTGCTCGCCGCCGGCAAGCTCTGCCTCTCGCTGCCGCTCGCCCTGGTCGCCTGGGCCGTCGACCGCACGCGGCGCTGGCCGCTGCTCGCCCACGGCCTGTGGCTGCTGGTGCTCGCCCAGCTCCTCTGCCCGCCGCTGGTCGACCTGCCGCTCCTGCCCGGCCCCGCGGCGCTCGCTCCCATCAAGGCGGCGCCGCTCGGCCCCTTGGCCTTCGACGCCCCGCCCTTGCCGACCGCGAGCGCGGGCCCTTCCGCCCTGCAGCTCGCCGCCTGGTCCCTCGCCGGGCTGTGGGCCCTCGGCAGCCTGGTCGTCCTGGTCCGCTCCGCGTGGCGCATCCTCCGCTTCCACCGCCTGCTGCTCGACGCCTCGCGGCCCGCCCCGCCCGCCCTGCAGGAGCTGTGCGCCCGGCTGGCACGGCGCCTCGGCCTGCGCCGCGCGCCCCGGGTCTTGCTCGGCGCCGCCCCCCTCGGTCCGCTGCTGTGGGCCGTCGGCCGGCCGCGCATCGTGCTGTCCGCCCGTCTGGCGGAGGAGCTCGCGCCCGCCGAGCTGCGCCTGATCCTCGCCCACGAGCTCGCCCACCTGCGCCGCCGCGACCACCTGGTGCGCTGGCTGGAGTGGCTGGTCGGGGCCGCCTTCTGGTGGAACCCGGTCGTGTGGTGGGCGCGGCGCCGGCTGCGGGCCAACGAGGAGCTGTGCTGCGACGCCCTGGTCCTGTCGGTGTTCGACCCTGTCCCCAAGCGCTACGCGGGCGCCCTGCTGCGCGTGGCGGAGATCCTCGCCGGGCCGGCCCTCCGCCCTCCGGCTCTGGCGAGCGGAATCACCAGCGGCGGCATCCTCGAGAGGAGACTACGCATGATCATCAGCGCGCGACCCCGCGCCCGCAGCCGCTGGCTGTCCCCCACCCTGTGGCTGCTCGCCCTGTTCCTCCTGCCCCTCGGCATCGCCCACGCCCAGAGCCCCGACTACGAGGCGGTCGAGAACCGCCTGCTCGAGGCGGTGAAGAACGGCGAGCTCAGCGCCGAGCAGGCCGCGAACATGATGGGCGAGCTCGCCCGCAGCCGCTTCGCCGAGCGCGCCGCCGGCCTCGACGAGCGGCGCTCCACCCATCGCCACGCGATCATGGAGCACTACAGCCGGCTCGGCCTGCACGCCGATGCGCTGCACCGCCTGCACGCCCACCTCACCGAGCTCGGCATGAGCGCGACGCAGATCGAAGGCGCCCACGGCGCGGTGCTGCGGATGGTCCACGGCCTGCGCGAGGGCCACGAGCTCGACGGCGGGATCGAGCGCTATCTCCACGGCGAGCTCGGCCTCGACGCCGTCCAACGCAAGGCCCTGCTCGAGCTCGCCAAGAAGCTCGCCCACAGCTCCCGGCAGAAGGAGAACCCCGCCAACGAGGCGATGCACAAGCTGTTCAAGGAGCTCCTCGATCGGGGCCTGGACGAGGCGACCGCCAAGGAAGCCGCCGGCGCCGTCAAGCGCCTCACCCACGCGATGCTCGAGGCCGGCGTCGACGACTACACCCTCGACCCGGAGACGCGCGCCTGGCTGGAAGAGCTCGGGCTCGGAGAGGAGTCGATCGCCCTCGTGCTGAGGTACGCGACGCATTTCGCCCTGATGCACGAGAAGCAACGACGCGAGAAGGAGCGGCCCACGGGCGACGACGAGCTGCACGCCCGCCTGCTCGCCGTGCTGGTCGACGCCGGCATCGCCAAGGAGCACGCCCAGACCGTGCTCGATGTCACCCGCAAGATGGCCCACGCCGGGGACGACGACAAGGCGGCGCTGACGAGCTGGCTGCGCGATGAGCTCGGCCTGGACGACGCCCAGCTCGAGCTCGTGCGCGGCCTCGCCACACGGCTCGGAGGCGGCTCCCGCTGAGGCTTCGCGGCTCCGAACGCGGGCGGCGGCTTGCCGGTGCTCCGCCGGCGCGCTAGAATCGCGCGGCGGCGGGGTGTAGCTCAGCCTGGTCAGAGCGCTTGCTTTGGGAGCAAGAAGCCGGAGGTTCGAATCCTCTCACCCCGATCGTTGAAGCCCGCCTCACGGCGGGCTTTTGGCGTTTTGTGGCTTGCACCTACGTCAACTGAAGACGGCGGGGTAGCCGTTTTGGTAGCCAATCGGGACTCGGCGGCCGTAGACGTACTAACTAAAGAACGACGACATAATTCGCAATGCTGGACTTACGCTTGACAGAGGGAACGCAACCGGGTTGTATGTCGAATTCAGCCTATGCGGACCCGAGTTTACGGGTGCACTCAACTACCAGGAGGGTATTCCCTTCTGGCTTCCAAACGCAGATGTTTCATTCTCCGCTCAGCTACCTACACAGATCCATGATTTCATGAAGGCTGTTGAACAAGGCTTGGACTATCCTCCGTAGGTGGATCGCCAGCATTGCAACACAAATCGACTCTAGGACCAATCCCAGATGCAGGACGCATGGCTGAATGACGCTGAATTGCAACGCGAAGTCGAGAGAGTGACACTTCTCTGCACATGTGACATACAGCGTAACAACATCGAAGAAGAGTATATACGTATCCATGGAGAGGGTCCTTGGATTAGGAGGATGCAGGGTACGTGGAGAGGTCGGCGTGTTGAGATGGAGTTTGCGTCAAGCACGAGAATTCACGCCGGCTGTAATGTAGATGGCTCCTTTGTTTTCTTGGTTCTCCTCGTTCGTACTTGGTTGAACGCCGAAGCAGTGGTGAAGAATCAAGAGTGCCACTCTGAGTATGACAAGATTCTCAGAAGTGTGACTCTCTTGCTCGGAGATCCGATTGATGAGCTCAGAGTGAGATATCTCGAGATCGAAGGAGTGTGTCACTCATGGAGATTGAAGAACGAGTGCGGTTTTTCTATTTATCTCTTCATTCGAGATGCTCAGCGTGGCCCAGAGATCGGTTTCTATCTTGATTCACATCCGTTCCTCAACCACAAGATACCGCCTTGGATGCTACTGACCTCAGCTCAGCGTAAGTAAGTTCTGTCCCTTTTCATGCGGGACCCCGACAAACGAAGAATTGGCTAAAGGCGGGCCGACTTCCGTCCGATTCAGTGTGGATGGGAAACTCATCGAAAATGACAGCGCGCGACGGCCTTCGGGTTCGCGCATTCGAACTCCACCAAGAAGGGTGGGAGATACAGGACATAGCCGCCGCCGCGGGCTCTTCCTGCTGACCGCAGTTCTCCTACCTGGTGTACCCCACGGGTATGGGGGTACTCTGGTAGCGGTGAGACGAAGAATCTCCTCGGAACCCAACACCGATTAGAGTCAGACAACTACCTCCGCTACGCAGGGGTCGCCCTCATTTGGCGCGGTGCTGACTCATGCGATGTGGTCATCTCCAAGTCCCAGAGGATGGCTCACACGTATGTGGTCTTGACGTGGACGCACTCGGTCCGAGCATTGAGCTCGAGAGCACGATAGAAAATCCGGGTGCATGGCTGGTTCGTGCACCCTTCGAGTTCTTGCATGACGATGGCGTACACTATGCGCACAGGTTCTTGGCAGACCAGTATCGAACAGGTTCCAGGAAGTCGAAGGCTATCCAACGGTTGAACACTACCCCCCTGGTCGGCACGATCTGTATCGAGGGCCTTGTGGATTCCGAAGTCGCGCGCGTTTCATGCATTCGCCTCAGCCTATCGACCCTTGTCGCCGTCCCTCCTCACGAGGCGTTCTTCGCTTCGCTGGTGGAACTCTACGACAACATCCCTGCGGAGTTGCACCGAATCAACACAGTATTGGACAGTCCTCGCCGTGAGCCAGCTACGATCGATGTCACGATCAGTGGGGGTTGGATGGTCCCGTTTCCGGGACCCTAGCCTAGCGTAGCCTGGCTCTAGAGGCTTTGGGGAATACTCGTGAACGTGACCTGGAATCTCGCGAACATCGTCCGATCTCTTGCCCTTTTGCCAATAGCGCTTGGATGTGGCTCCAACATGTACGCGCCGGGTCTTACCTTTTCCGGGCGTGGATCAGTAGAGAACCTCACCGGCTGTCGAGAATACGACAGCGTGATCGCTCGAGGCGGAGCGCTCTTTCCCCTGAGTTATGTTCGAGCAATGGAAGTTCCAACAGAATCTGACACGGTGCGAATCGCGGTTTTTTGCGGCTATGTTGACGACTTCGCGAGCACGATACTCCTCGAGTTCGTGAACGATAGTCCAACCCGTTCCTATCTTGTGCCTAACCACGATCAACGAGGGCTGCGTGACCGCGTTCTTTGAGGGACCGGCGTGGAGTCGCCCGCTGCGCGTTCGTGCGCCACGCTCCGCTGATAGCACTGCACGAGCGCGGCAAGCCCCTCG
>JAUIEM010000198.1 GCA_030428695.1 bacterium | reverse complement strand
CTGTGGTGCGCTGACTCGGCCCGCGGGTTCGTCGATCCAAGCCCCGGTGCTCGAGCCACTCCCTGGCAGTCCCCCAGACGAGGTTGATCGATGACGAAGATGATTCGCAGCCTGGCCGTCGTCGGCCACGGCGGCTCGGGAAAGACCACGCTGATCGAGCGTATCCTGTTCGACACCAAGGCCGTCAGCCGCTTCGGGCGGGTGAACGACGGCAGCTCGATTCTCGATGTCGAAGAGGATGAGAAGGACCGGAAGGGCAGCATCGACATGGCGGTCGCCCACTGCAAGTTCGATGGCAAGCGCCTGCAGTTCATCGACACGCCCGGTCCGCTGGACTTCGTCGCAGAGCCGCTGGCGGCCTTCGCTGCCGCCGATGTCGTGCTGTTCTGCGTCGATGCCAAGGACGGCATCAAGGTCACCCACCGCCGGCTGTGGAAGGCCGCCAGCGAGTTGAAGAAGCCGCGCGCTTTCGTCGTGACGCGCCTCGACACGCCGAACGCGAGCTGGGAGAAGTCGGTCGCGAACATCCGCAGCGCCTTCGGCGACGCCTGCGTCGCGATGGCGGTCCCCGACGGCGACGGCCCGAAGTTCACCTCGGTCGAGTCCGCGATCAGCGGCACCTCGGACGCCGCCAAGGCGGCCAACGGGCCGCTGATCGAGGCGGTGGTCGAGAACGACGAAGAGATGATGATGCGCTACCTCGAGGAGGAGGAGTTCACCCTCGAGGAGATCGAGACGGCCTTCAAGGCGGCGGTCAAGGGTGCCACGCTGTTCCCGATCCTGCCGACTTCGGCCGAGAAAGGCGTCGGCATCAGCCACCTGCTCAACGCGATCGTCAAGGGCTTCCCCAACCAGCGCCAGGTCGTGACCGAGAGCGGCGAGCCGTTCGCGCCGGCCGCGGACAACTTCGTCGCGATCGTGTTCAAGATCCAGGGCTCGAAGTCCGGTAAGCTGACCTACGTGCGCTGCCTGAACGGCACGCTCGAGGGCGCGACCTCGGTGCACGTCCACCGCACCGGCGCGACCGAGAAGATCGGCGGCATGTTCCGCGCGCAGGGCAGCAGCCGCGACAAGATGGAGAAGATGAAGCCCGGCGACATCGCCGTGATCCCGAAGCTCGACCATCTGCTGGTCGGCGACGTGCTCAGCGCGGAGAAGCTCGACGACCCGCCGGCTCCGCCGAAGTTCCCGACGCCGATGGTCGGCCTCGCCCTCGACACCGAGTCGCGCGACGCCCTCGGCAAGCTGATCGACGGGCTGAACCGCTTCGGCGAGTACTGCCCGACCTTTGTCGTGCATCGCGACGCGGTCACCCACGACCTCGTGATCTACGGCACCTCGGGCATGCATCTGCAGGTGATGCTCAAGCGCCTGCAGAGGCTCGCGAAGGTCGAGCTGACCACCAAGCCGCCGCGCATTCCCTACCGGGAGACGATCAGCGGCAGCGCGGACGTCAAGTACCGGCACAAGAAGCAGACCGGTGGCGCCGGCGAGTTCGCCGAGGTGTGGATGAAGGTCGAGCCCCTCGAGCGCGACCTGGGCTTCGAGTTCGAGTGGTCCGTCGTCGGCGGCAACATCGGCAAGAACTTCATGCCCTCGATCGAGAAGGGCGTCCGGGACGCGATGGCCGAGGGGGCGATCGCCGGCTACCAGGTCGTCGACGTCAAGGTCAACATCTACGACGGCAAGGAGCACCCGGTCGACAGCAAGGACGTCGCCTTCCAGAAGGCCGGCCGCTGGGGCTTCAAGCAGGCGATCGCGGGCGCGAAGCCGGTGATCCTCGAGCCGATCGTGACGATGGAGGTCACCGTGCCGACCGACAACGTCGGCGACGTGACCGCCGACGTCAGCGGCCACCGCCGGGGCCAGGTGACGAACACGGTCTTCGAGGGCGACATGGCGACGATCACCTGCGACGTCCCGCTCTCCGAGATCCAGAGCTACAATGCGACCCTCAAGGCGATGACCGGGGGCGAGGGCAGCTACCACTTCGAGCCCTCCCACTATGCGACCGTGCCGGGCAACGTCCAGCAGGCGCTGATCAAGGAGTACGCGAAGGTCAAGAAGGACGACGATCACTGATCGCGACCTCCGGCTCGCAGCTCTCCAGGCCCGCCCGGGATGCCGCGGCGGGCCCGCTCTTTGGACCGGGTGGGGGCGGAGTCCGGCGGGCGCGAGACGATGCTGCCTCGGCGGCGGCAGGGGATCGCGCTGACTTGTTCCTTCGGATCACTTTTCCCAGGCGGCGCTCCGCCGGGGCTGTCTCCGCCGCCCGGCCTGGACGGCCGCGGGCCGCTTGGCAGGCAGGGGGGAGGGGAGCGCGCGAGGCTCCCGCACAGGCCGCCTCCTGGGCCGGTGGGTTGACGCGGCGGGGCGCGTCAGGTATCGTCCCATCGCAAGACTGCACTCGGGAGCACGCACATGCAGCGACCCAGGATCTGGGAATTGGGCTGCCACATCGTCACCTTCGTCGTGTCGGGGCTCCTCGACTGGCGTGAGGTGGCCAACGCGATCACGAGCCGCTCCAGCGAGCTGTGGGAGAGCTTCGACAACGCCGCCTCGACCATCGAGGCCGCGCACCAGCTGTCCCACGACAAGGAAGGCCGCATGGCCGCCTGGCTCGAGGCGCAGCTCGACGCCGCCGTCGGGAACCTGCGGCACGAGGTCGGGCAGCTCGACGAGGAAGAGCTCTACGAGCGCATCTTCGATCCCAGCCTGCCGCTCGAGCAGGCGGCCCCGCTCGCCTGGGCGCTCGCCACCGACGAGCGCGTCGAGGTGCAGGATCTCGCCCCGCTGCTGGTCTGCAACAGCCTGTCGCTGCTCGTCCGCAAGGCGACCACCGGCCAGCTCGTGATCCCGCCCGATTCCGACGCCTGGATGTTCGAGTCCCACGACCTGTCCTTCCCGGACCAGGACCAGTTCAACAAGTAACGCGCCGCCACGACCGGGGGCTCCCCCCTTCGCAGAGAGGAGCCCGATGGCCCGCCTCGTCGTCGAATCCGGTCCGAACATCGGCACCGACTACGTGCTGTGGGACTACCTGGTGGTCGGGCGTCAGCGCACCTGCGACGTGGTCGTCGACGACGAGCGCATCTCCCGGCAGAACACGGCGATCCTCGCGGTCGCCGGCAGCCACGTCGTGCGCGACCTCGGGAGCCGCAACGGCACCCTGCTCAACGGCCAGCCCGTCGACGATGCGCCGCTGAAGTTCGGCGACCTGGTCACCGTCGGCTCGACGGAGCTGCGCTTCACACCGGGCTCGAACGAGTGGATCGGGAAGGAGATCGCCGGCCACCGCGTGCTCGCCGAGCTCGGCGGCAGCCGGGACGTGCAGCGCCTGCTGGTCGAGAGCGGCGGCGAGCGTCATCAAATGCTGATCTTGAAGGAACCCGAGCCCGCGCGGGCCGGGCGGTTCAGCAAGGAGGTCGAGCGCAACCGGGGCCTGCGCTTCCAGAACGTGCTGTCCCTTGGGCCGGGCGGCGAGCATGAGGGAAGGCCCTACGTGCTCCAGCGCTGGAGCACGGGGACCCAGCTCTCCACGCGATTGTTCCGCGGGCCCCTCGATCTGCCGCTCGCGATCCAGGTCGGCCTGACGGTCGCCCGCTACCTCAAGGTCCTGCACGCCGCGCAGTGCACCTACTACAACCTGCGGCCCGAGCTGATCTGGCTCGAGGGCAACGACGTCTTCGTCGAGCCGCCGCCGCCCTGCTCGAAGCGTCCGCTGCGCAGCACCCGCCAGGAGATCGAGTGGGCGCGCTTCCGGTCGCCCGAGGAGGCGCGCAAGGAGCCGCGCAGTCCGGCCTCGGACGTGTACGCCCTCGGCCTGATCCTGTTCCACTGCCTCACGGGGAAGTGCGCGGTGCCGGGGGTGACGGCCAAGGAAGCGCTGACCTTCCACAAGAGCATTGACAAACGCGTCGCCAAGCTGCCGCCCCACGTCCCGTCCAAGCTGCGCAGCCTGGTCGGCGACATGCTGGAGAAAGAGCTCCAGCGCCGGGCGAGCAGCGCCGACGCCCTGATCGCCCCGCTGTCCGTGCTCGCGGACGCCTACCCCCCGACCGACGAGCCGACGCCAGCGGCCGGCACGCCCGCCGTCGAGCCGGCGGGGCAGGACTTTCACGCGATGCTCGACGCGATGGACGGGAAGGCGGCGGAAGCTCCCCCGCGGCCGACCCCGATTCCCCAGGCGCGGGCGACGCTGGTGCCCAAGCGGGCCACCCCGGTACCCAAGCGGCGCACGCCTCTGCCGAAGCGGCCGCCGGCGGGCACGGACCGGGAAGACGACGAGTCCTCGGCCGAAGACCTGCTCGCGGCGGTGCCGAGCGTCGTCAGCTCGGAGCCGGTCTCCGAGCCGCTCGCGCCCGTGCGCGGAGCGCCATTGCGGCGCGGCATCGGCGTCGGCGAGGCGGTGATGTTCCTCGGCATCGCCAGCGTGCTGTTCCTGATCGCCTGGCTGGTCACCGAGCTGTTCCTGCTCGAGCTCGGGCCGCTGCCGAAGCCTTGAGCGGCGAGCGGATCGGGCTGCTCGGGGGCACCTTCAACCCGATCCACCGCGGCCATCTCGCCCTGGCCCGCAGCGTGTGGACGCAGCTCGGGCTGTCGCGCGTGCTGCTGATCCCGTCGGCATCTCCTCCTCACAAGCGCGACCGCCCTGAGCTCGCGCCGGCCGAAGAGCGCCTGGCGATGGCCCGGCTGGCGGCCGACCAGGCCAACCGGGGGGAGCGCTGGCTGGCGGTCGACGACCTCGAGCTGCGCCGCACCGGCCGCTCCTACACCATCGACACCGTGTTGACACTGCGGGAGCGCTGGCCGGCGGCGACGCTGCTCCTGATCGTCGGCGGCGACTGGTGGCACCGCATGCACACCTGGCGGCGGGCGGCCGAGCTGTTCGCGCAGATCGAGCTGGTCTGCGTCAACCGACCCGGCCATGACGCGCCCCTGCCGGACTACCCGACCGCCATCCATCGTGTCCACATGGAGCCCGATCCGATCTCGTCGAGCGCGATTCGAGCGCGCTTGGCGGCCGGTCGCGGGATTTCGGGGCTGGTGCCGCCGCCGGTCGAGGCGTATATTCGCGCTCACCACATGTACCGGAAAGGGAAGACCATGGCGACGGCAGTGCGAGACCTCAAGGCGGCAGCAGGAAAGGAAGTCACCCTCGAGGGCTGGGTGTACAACAAGCGCAGCAAGGGCAAGCTGGTGTTCCTGCTCCTGCGCGACGGCAGCGGCACCGTCCAGGTCGTGTACTTCAAGAAGAACATCCCCGAAGAGGTGTTCGCGACCGCCAAGGCCGCTTCCCAGGAGAACTCGGTGCGCGTGCGCGGGCTGGTCAAGCTCGACGACCGGGCGCCGGGCGGCGTCGAGCTCGACGGCCTCGGCCTCGAGATCGTCCACGCCGGACCGGAATACCCGATCTCCAAGCAAGCCCACGGCCCCGACTTCCTGCTCAGCCACCGGCATCTGTGGCTGCGCAGCAAGCTGCAGCACGCGACCCTGCGGGTGCGCGACCGGGTCAAGCGGGCGATCCATGGCTTCTTCGGCGAGCGCGGCTTCGTCAACATCGACGCGCCGATGTTCACGCCGAACGCGTGCGAGGGGACGACGACGCTCTTCGAGCTCGACTACTTCGACGACACCAAGGCCTACCTGACCCAGTCCGGCCAGCTGTACATGGAAGCGGCGGCGATGGCCTTCGGCAAGGTGTACTGCTTCGGGCCTGCCTTCCGCGCGGAGCGCAGCAAGACGCGCAAGCACCTGACCGAGTTCTGGATGGTCGAGCCGGAGATCGCCTACATCGACTTCGACGGCGTCGTCCAGCTGATCGAGGACTTCCTGCACGCCGTGATCCGCGAGGTCCTCGAGCACTGCCCGACCGAGCTCGAGACCCTCGGCCGCGACGTCGAGCAGCTGCGCGGCTACCTCGAGCCCTTCGCGCGCCTGACCTACCGCGAGGCGGCGGCGATCCTGACGGAGAAGAGCGAGGGCTTCGAGGTCGGCGCCGACTTCGGCGCGCCGGACGAGCAGATCCTCGGCGACCTGTACAACAAGCCGGTGTTCATCACCCACTGGCCGAAGAACATCAAGGCCTTCTACATGAAGGCCGACCCGGACAACAAAGACCAGGTGCTCGGCGTCGACCTGATCGCCCCCGAGGGCTACGGCGAGCTGGTCGGTGGCGGGCAACGCGAGGACGACCTCGCGATCCTCGAGCAGGCGATCGCCGACCACGAGCTGCCGCCCGAGGCCTTCGCCTGGTACACCGACCTGCGCAAGTACGGCTCCGTGCCGCACGGAGGCTTCGGTCTCGGCCTCGAGCGCACGGTCGCGTGGCTGTGCGGGCGGCCCCACATCCGCGAGTGCATCCCCTTCCCGCGCAGCCTGAACCGGATCTACCCGTAGCGGCGGCAGAACCGCGGAGCCCGCGGCTCCGTTGCATCCGTGATGTCGACCCGGAGGCGATCGATGCCGCGCCCCTTCTGGCTGCTCTGTGTCCTCAGCGCGCTGCTCGCCGCCCAGGAGCCGCTGCTCGAGCTCCCGGCGGCAGCCGAGGACGGGCCCCCGGAGCCGTGGCGCACCGTCCCCTTCGAGGACATCCCGCCGGCGACGGTGCGCTCCGACAGCGCGGCCCTGTCGATCGCCGCGGACGGCTCGGCGACGATGCTCGCGCGGCCGATCGCGCCCCGCTCCGGCGAGGGGCTGCGGCTGCGCTGGCGGTGGAAGGTCTCGGCGGCCCTGGTCGACGCCGACATCGCGAGCAAGGACGGCGACGACTGCGCCGCGCGGGTCCTGGTCGGCTTCGCCTTCGAGCCCGAGCACGCCGGCTTCTTCGAGCGCCTCGCGCGGGCGACCCTGGCGGACGACGAGCCCTTCGCTCCCGGCACGGCGCTGTGCTACGTGTGGGCGGGGCGGGAAGAGCCGGAGACGCTGATCACCAACCCCTACAACGACAGCGTGCAGATGATCGTGCTCCGCGGGGCGGAAGGCGTCGGCGTCTGGCAGCGTGAGGAGCGTGACCTCGCCGCCGACTTCGAACGCGCCTTCGGGCGGCCGCCGCCGGACGTCGAGGGGATCGCGGTGATGGTCGACGGAGACCAGACCGGCGCAGCCGTCGAGGGCTGGTTCCGCGACCTCGAGCTGCTCGGCGGGGACTGAGCGCGGCTCAGGGATAGCCGGACAGGGCGTCGCGGTAGTCTTCCCAGGCGAAGGTGAAGGGGCCGAAGCGGCGCATGAAGGGGCTCTGGAACAGGCCCGTTTCGTGGTCCACCTCCGAGCCGAAGTCGGACCAGCGCACGACGTCTCCCGCTCGCGTGACCGCGACGGTCAGCGCGCCGCAGCCGAGGTCTCCGCAGGGACAGAGGTAGAGCGGGACCCGCCCCGAGGGCAGCGCGGACGGCCTGCGCAGGAGCAGCTGCGCGCCGAAGCGGCCCCAGGCCTGCGTCAGCACCGAGACGTTGTCGGTCTGGCCCAGGGCCTGTCTGACGTTGTGCCGCCCGACGAGGAAGTCGGCGTCGACGACGCGGAAGGTGTCCATGCCCGGGCTCTCCTTCTCGACCCCGGGGGCTTGCCCCGTCAGCCCGCGATCCAGCCGCCGCCGAGCACCCGCTCGCCGTCGTAGAAGACCGCCGCCTGGCCGGGGGTGATCGCCGGCACGGGCCGGCGCAGCGACACTTCCATCTGCTCGCCGCGCACCAGCAGGCGGCAATCGACCGGCCGATGTCGGTAGCGGATCTGCGCCGCGCACGCGAGCTCGGCCGTCGGCCGCGGGCCGTACCAGGCGACCAGCTCGGCGCGGAAGGAGGTCTTCAGCAGGCTCTCCTTCGGCCCCAGGGTGACCGTGCGCCGCTCGACGTCGAGGTCGGTGACGTAGGCCGGGTAGCCGAGGGCGACGCCGAGGCCGCGGCGCTGGCCGATGGTGAAGCCGGCGACGCCGCCGTGCTCGCCGACGGTCTTCCCCGCCTCGTCGACGATCGGCCCGGGGCGCAGGGTCTCCGGAGCGCGCTCGCGCAGGACGTTGCGGTAGTCGTTGCCGGGCACGAAGCAGATCTCCTGGCTGTCCGGCTTGCCGAACACTGGCAGCCCGGCTTCCTCCGCGAGCTGGCGCACCTCGTCCTTGGGCAGATGCCCGACCGGGAAGCGGGTGCGGGCGAGCGCTTCGGTGCCGATCCCGAACAGGAAGTACGACTGGTCCTTGCCGCGGTCGACCCCGCGCATGATGTGCCCGCCCTCGATGCGCGCGTAGTGGCCGGTCGCGACCGCCTCGGCGCCGAGCTCGCGGGCGATCTCGAACAGCTCGCCGAACTTCAGCCACTGGTTGCAGACCGCGCAGGGGTTGGGAGTGCGTCCGCGGGCGTACTCCTCGACGAAGTAGTCGATGATGCGCGAGAACTCCTGCTTGGCGTCGAGGGCGTAGAAGGGGATGCCGAGCCGGTCGGCGACAAGCCTGGCGTCCCGCGCGTCCTCGACGCTGCAGCAGCCGCGCGAGGGGCTCTCGGTCTGGGCGCCGGTGCGGAGGAACACGCCGATGCAGTCGTGGCCCGCGCGCTTCAGCAGGAGCGCGGCCACGCTCGAATCGACGCCACCGGACATCGCGACCAGAGTCCTGGACACCGGATGATCCTCCTTCTGCGGGTGTCTCCCGCTCCGCGACGGTAGCACGCCCGCGGCCCGTGTCAATGGGACAATTCCGTTGACGCAGGGAGTCCGCGCGGATACGACAGTTCCACACCACCGAACCACTCCTGGGAGGACGCGATGGCGCGCCATTTTCTGACGGTTTTCGACCTGTCATCGGAAGAGATCGAGAAGGTGCTCGGCCTGGCCGAAGCCCTGAAACAGGACCGCGATCTGCACCGCAACGCCTTGGCCGGCAAGACGATGGCGATGGTCTTCTCGAAGTCTTCGACCCGCACCCGCGTCAGCTTCGAGGTCGCCGCCGCGCACCTCGGCATGCACCCGATCTTCCTGACCAAGAGCCACATCCAGATGGGCCGCGGCGAGCCGGTCGCCGACACCGCGAAGGTGTTGTCGAGCTACGTCGACTGCCTGGTCGTGCGCACCTTCGACCAGGCCGAGGTCGAGGGCCTCGCCGAGCACGGCTCGGTGCCGGTCGTCAACGCCCTGACCGACCTCGCCCACCCCTGTCAGGCCCTCGCCGACGCCCAGGCGATGCGCGAGCACCTCGGCGGCACGCGGGGCAAGCGCCTCGCCTACGTCGGGGCCGCGAACAACGTGTCGAACTCCCTGTGCGCGATCGGCCCGCTGGTCGGCATGGATGTCGTCGTCGTCTGCCCGGACTCGTACGGCCCGGAAGAGGACTGGATGCAGCGCTGCCGTGACCTCGCGAACACGATGGGCACGAGGATCGAGGTGACCTCCGACCTCGCCGGCGTCGAGGGCAGCCACGCGCTCTACAGCGACGTCTGGGCCAGCATGGGCCAGGAGGAGGAGGCGCAGGAGCGCATGCGGGTGCTCTCCCCCTACCAGGTCGACCAGGAGCTGATGGAGCGGGCCGCCGACGGCGCCATCTTCCTGCACTGCCTGCCGGCCTACCGCGGCAAGGAAGTCAGCGCCGAGGTGATCGACGGCCCGGCCTCGCGGGTCTTCGACCAGGCCGCCAACCGCCTGCACACCGAGAAGGCCCTGCTGCTCCACCTGTTGGGGGCGGTCTAGAAGCGTGGCCCGAACCTCGCTCGCGAGGCTTGCGGGGGTGGGTGCCTGCCTTCGTCCTCCTCCTCCGAGCCGCAACAAAGGGCGCGTTGTCGTCGATCCTCGGCATCCACCCACCCGCGCGGCGCCTTTCGGACCAGGCTTCTAGCACCCCGTCCTCCGCTGCTTCGCGAGGATGCTCCGCAGCCGGCGGAAGAGCTCGCGACGCCGCGCGCTGGGCTCGGCCCGGAGCGCGCGGCTCAGGTCGGCGAGGGCTCCCTCGATGTCGAGCCCCCGCAGGCGCAGACGCGCCTTCCCCTCCCAGGCCTCGGCGCACTCCGGCACGCGCTCGAGCACCGCTTCATAGTCGCGGAAGGCGATGCTGTGGAAGCCGAGCCGCGTGCACAGCGCGGCGCGTTCCAGGCGCAGGGGAACGCTGGCGGGTCGGGCGGCGAGGGCATCGCCGAGCAGGCGGGCCGCGGCCTCGAGCTCATCCTCGGCACACAGGCGGCGGGCCTCGGCGATCACCGAGGCGTCCGGGGACAGCGGTAGCTTCCCCCACAAGAGCGCGAGGCACAGGCACAGACAGGCGCTGGCGAGGGGCATGGTCTTCGGCATCGGGGTTCCTCCTGCCCGGAGAGAGCAGCCCGCGTGCCAGACGCCGAGGCGCCTGCACCGGGGCTTCCGGGACCCGGTGTCCGGCGCGATGCGGCGGACACTGTCGGGGCGTGCAGGGCAGGGGGCTTTGCGCTACATTGTGAAGACTGTGTAAAGCGAGGAGCCTCCATGCGCCCGGCCATCCTGCTCTGCCTGTTCGCCGGCGCCGCCGCCCAGCAGTTCACGACCGCGCCGGAGAAGTGTGCGCTCGAGGTCTGCTTCGCGGGCGACGAGGAGGGCTCGACAGCTCTCGCTGCGCGCGTGCTCGCCGCGGTCGAGGGGGCCGAGCGCAGCCTCTGGATGTGGGCGTACAGCCTGTCCGACCCGGCCCTGCTCGCGGCGCTCGAGCGGCGAGCCGGCGAGCCCGACTTCGACCTGCGCATCCTGCTGGACGCCGAGCAGCTCGACCGGCTGCTCGCAGACGAAGCGGATGCGGAGGCCGTGATCCTGCGCGGGCTGGAGGAAGGCGGCAAGATCGTCCGCTGCAGTCCGCCCGACGGGCGCCAGCACATCAAGCTGATGCTGATCGACGACGGCCTGATCATCGCCGGCAGCAAGAACTGGTCGGATCTGGCCGGCACGAGCAAGTGGAACGACCTGATCCTGCTCGCGGACGCCAAAGGCGACCTGGTCAAGCCCTTGCGAGGCGCCTTCGTCGAGGCCTCCGGCGAGGCCTTCCCCGAGCCTCCGCGCTTCAAGAAGAGCAAGCTCGCCGGCGACGACGCCGAGGACATCCGCGCGCTGCTCGGCATGACGGCCCCCGGTGAGGAGGATCCCGCGATCCGGCGCGAGCTGCTCGGTCTCCTGACCCTCGCGCGCGAGCGCATCCACCTCGCCCTCTTCGTCTGCAACGACCTCGAGCTCCTCGAGCTGGTCGCCTCCCGCGCCGCCGAGGGCGTCGACGTGCGGGTGCTGCTCGACCGTGTCCAGGCCGAGAACCTGTCGTACCGTCGGGACAAGACCGCGGAGCGTCTGCGCACCCTGATCGAGCAGCTCCAGGAGCAGGGATGCCTGCGCCTGGTCGGCGACCGGCAGCTGCACCACAAGTTCGCCCTGATCGACGACGTCGTCGCGACCGGCTCGGCCAACTGGTCGAAGGCGGCCTGGGAGAAGAACCACGAGGTGCTCTTCCTGCTCAGCCCGCGGCGCCAGGCCGACTTCCCCGACCGCTACGCCGCCCGCCACGCCGCCATCTGGGCCGCCAACGGCGACTAGCCGAAGGTTCCCCTGCCCTGGCCAAAGCAGTACCATGCTCCCCGGGACCGGGGTGGAGGAACGCGAGGTGCTGGGCGACCGCGGCACCTCTCAGGAGGAAGCCGATGCAGCGAACCACTTCCGAGCGACTCTACGCCCGCGCCTGCAAGGCGATGCCGGGCGGGGTCTCGAGCCCGGTGCGCGCCTTCCGCAGCGTCGGCGGGCACCCGATCTTCTACCGCAAGGCTTCCGGCGCGCGCTTCGAGGACGTCGACGGCAACTCCTACCTCGACTTCTGCAACTCCTGGGGACCGCTGATCCTCGGCCACGCCCACCCGGCCGTGCTCGAGGCGGTCGGCGCGGCGGTCTCCCGGGGGCTGAGCTACGGAGCCTGTTGCGAGGCGGAGATCGAGCTCGCCGAGCGGATCCTCGCGGCCTTCCCCGACAAGGACCGGGTGCGCTTCGTCAGCTCCGGGACCGAGGCGGTGATGACCGCCCTGCGCCTCGCCCGCGGCGTGACCGGCCGGCCGCGCGTCCTCAAGTTCAGCGGCGGCTACCACGGCCACAGCGACAGCCTGCTCGTCAAGGCGGGCAGCGGTCTGGCGACCTTCGGCACCTCATCGAGCCTCGGGGTGCCTCCGAGCATCGCCGGCGAGACGCTGGTCTGCCCCTTCGACGACGAAGCGCTCCTCGAGCAGGTCTTCGCCCAGCATGGCCCGCAGCTGGCGGCGGCGATCGTCGAGCCGCTGCCGGCCAACAACGGGCTGCTGGTGCAGCGCACGGAGTGGCTGGAGAAGCTGCGGGAGCTGTGCAGCGCCCACGGCGCCGTCCTGATCTTCGACGAGGTGATCTCCGGCTTCCGCCTCGGCTACGGCGGCTACGGCGACAGCCTCGGCATCCCCTGCGAGCTGGTCACCCTCGGCAAGATCGTCGGCGGCGGCCTGCCGGTCGGTGCGATCGCGGGCCCGGCCGCGATCATGGAGCAGCTCGCCCCGACCGGCGGCGTGTACCAGGCCGGCACCCTGTCCGGCAACCCCGTCTCGCTCAGCGCGGGCATCGCGACGCTCGACCAGCTCCGGGACGGCGCGGCCTACACCCGCCTCGAAGAGCTCGGGCAGCTGCTCGAGCAGCGCCTGCACGGGGTCGTCAACCTGCGCCGCAAAGGCTCGATCGTGTGGCTGTACCTCGCCGACGGCGCGCCGCCGCGCAGCGCGGAGGCGATCGCTCCGCAGGCGGTCGAGCGCTTCACCCCGCTGCATCGGCGGCTGCTCGACCAGGGCATCTACCTGCCGCCCTCGGCCTACGAGGTGCTGTTCCTGTCGACCGCCCACGATGAGACGACGGTGGGGCAGCTCGCCGACGCCCTGCGGGCGGCGGTGCTCGCGTCTTGAGCCGCGGGCGGGGCTATCACCTGCTGTTCGGCTTCACGGTCCTGACCCTGGTCGCCCTCGGCAGCTGGTGGATGGTCTATTTCTCGCAGATGGTCGAGATCGAGCGCCGTTCGTGGCGCGCGGCGCTCGTGTCGTCCGCCCGGCTCGAGGCGCTGCGCCTCGGCGAGGGCGGCGACGCCCCCTGCCCAGGCCCGGTCCCCGGCGTCGCTTCCCTCGCGATCGTGCCCGCCGCCGAGGCAGGCTCCCTGGGCTTCGTGACCGCGCCGGGGCACCCCGGGTTCGCGGTGGCTCCGACCGCGGAGGCGCTGGCGGAGGTCGCCGCGCGCGGCGCCCGGCGGCGCCTGATGTTGATCGGCGAGTCGGGGCTGTTGTTCGTGCTGCTCGGCATCTGCACCTTCATGCTGCACCGCATGGTCCGCCAGGAGCGTGCCCAGAACCTGCGCATGGAAGCGTTCGTGCAGGCGGTCACCCACGAGATGAAGACGCCGCTGGCGGGGGTGAAGTCGCTGCTGCAGACCCTGTCCGCCGGACTCGTTCCCGAAGACCAGCGCGAGCGTCTGCTCGGCATGGGCCTCAAGGAGGCCGAGCGGCTCGAGCACATGGTCCGGAACATCCTCCTGTCGGGCAGTCTCAAGGCCGAGCAACACGCCGTGCATCGGGAGAAGATCGCGCTCGAGGAGTTCCTCGCCGCCTTCCTCCGCCACCGTCGGCAGCTCCTCGGCGGCCGCGCGGATGTCGACCTCGCCCTCGCCTGGGAGGGTCCGCCGGAGCTCGCCGTGCAGGCCGACCGCTCCGCCTTGCAGACGGTGCTCGACAACCTGACCGACAACGCCGTGAAGTACGGCGGCGCGCACATCGAGCTCGCGGTCAGCGCTCCAGAGGGGAAGGTGCGCATCGCGGTGCGCGACGACGGCGTCGGCTTCGAGCCCGCCCTCCGCGAGGAGCTGTTCGTGCCCTTCCGCCGCGCGCTGCCCAGCGAGCACGGCGTCCGCCACGGCACGGGCCTGGGGCTGCACATCGCCCGCTCCCTGGCGCGCCGCATGGGGGGCGAGCTACAGGCCTCCAGTCCCGGTCCCGGCCGCGGCAGCTGCTTCGCCCTCGAGCTGGAGGCCGCCTGATGACGCGGGTCCTGCTGATCGAGGACGAGGAGCTGATCGGCACGATGGTGCGGCTGAACCTCGAGGCCTGCGGCGTCGCCGTCGACTGGGTCCGCGACGGGGAGGAGGGGCTCGCGAAGGCCCTGGCCGAGGACGCGGACCTCATCCTCCTCGACATCGCGATGCCGCGCCGGAGCGGGCTGGAGATCCTGCGGGAGCTGCGCCACCAGGGCGTCGGCACGCGGGTGATGATGCTGACGGCCCGCGGCGACGTGCCGAGCAAGGTCCAGGCCCTCGACCTCGGCGCCGACGACTACCTGCCCAAACCCTTCGATGTCTCCGAGATGATCGCTCGCGTCCAGGCGCTCTTGCGCCGGGCCCGGGCCGAGAGGTGAGCTGCCGATGTTTCCGACCCACCGCCCCCGCCGCCTGCGCCACGACCCCCGGCTGCGCGACCTGGTCCGCGAGACCCGGCTCGACGTCGAGGACCTGATCTACCCGCTGTTCGTCGAGGAGGGACGCACCGCCCCCGAGGAGATCGCGACGCTGCCCGGCCAGTTCCGCCACTCCCTCGACTCCCTGCGCGAGGAAGCGGCGCGCGCGGCGAGCCTCGGCGTGCGGGCCGTGATGCTGTTCGGCATCCCGCGCAGCAAGGACCCCGAAGGCAGCCAGGCCTACGCCCCGGACGGCATCGTCCAGCAGGCCCTGCGCGCCCTGCGGGAGGACGGCCTGCCGCTCCTGCTGATCGGCGACGTCTGCCTGTGTGAGTACACTTCCCACGGTCACTGCGGCCGGGTCGCGGACGGCGAGGTGCTCAACGACCCCAGCCTGGAGCTGCTCGTGCGGACCGCCGTCAGCCAGGTCGAGGCCGGCGCCGGTCTGATCGCGCCCTCGGACATGATGGATGGCCGCATCGGCGCGATCCGGAGCGGGCTCGACGGCGCCGGGCACTCCACCATCCCGATCATGTCCTACGCGGCCAAGTACAGCAGCGCCTTCTACGGGCCCTTCCGCGACGCCGCCGGCTCCGCCCCGCAGTTCGGCGACCGCAGCAGCTACCAGATGGACCCCTGCAACGTGCGCGAGGCCCTGAAGGAAGTCGCCGCCGACCTCGAAGAGGGAGCCGACATCGTGATGGTCAAGCCGGCCCTCGCCTACCTCGACGTGATCCGCGCGGTCAAGCAGGCGACCTCCGTCCCGGTCGCCGCCTACAACGTCAGCGGCGAATACGCCCTGCTCGAGATGGGCGCCGCGCAGGGGCTGATCGACCGCCGGCGCGGGGTGTTCGAGGTGCTGCACAGCATCAAGCGGGCGGGGGCGGACCTGATCCTGACCTACCACGCGCCGCTGGTCGCGCAGTGGCTGCGGGCGGGGTAGCTCTGCCTCCGCGGCCTACCTACAGGCGCGTGAGCTGTCCGTTCTGCGATCGCACCATGAAGATCTCGACCTTCAGATCGCGGAACCGCTCCGGCTGCAGGCGCAGCAGCTCGAGATAGGTGTCGAACGACCACTCGGTCTTCCCGGCGCGGGCGACCAGGAAGTAGACCGCCTCTTTCTTGTCCTTCTGCCCGCGCGCCCGGACCGCGTCCAGCTTCTTCTGCCGTTCGCGCAGCGCTGCCGCGCGGGCCTTCGCCTCACGCGCGAGGCGCTTGGCGTGGCGGCGGGCGATGGCGTCGTGGTGCTTCTTCGGGTTCGCCAGACACTTGCGGTCGACCCCCTTGCCGGTCATGCACATCCGCGTCCGGAGCACCTTCTGCCGCTCCTTGTAGAGCCTCTCGACGTTCTCCTCCACCCGCCGCTGGGCCTGGACGAGCACCCGCTCGTCCAGCGGACCGGGCATCGACAGGAAGCGGTCCCGCGGCGTGAAGCCGACCCGCTCGTAGAGATCCCTGTGCAGGGGGGTCTTCGCGTTCTTGATCTTGTCCTTCAGCCAGGTGTCGAAGCGCTCCTGCATCACCTGGCGCGCTCTGGCGTCCTGCTCCCTCGCGCGGTCCGCCCTCTCCTTGTCCGTCAAGGGACGCGGATCGGGGAGGTCACGGCTGACGCTCCGGGTCCGGAAGGCCTTCGCGAAGTGGCCGATGAGCCAGCCGCCGTACTGGTGGATGTCGATCGCCGTCGTGACGATGTTGACGCCCGGCAGGAGCCGGAGGAGCACGAGCCGGGCCGTGTCGGAGGCGAGCACCCGGGCGACGGCCGTGCCCACCTTCGCCTTCACCCTCCGCATCGTGGCGGTCACCGCTCCCGACAGCTTCTTGATCTGGCTCGACAGACGCTTCAGCAAGCGCTGCTTGGTGGGGTCGCCGGCCTTCTTGAGGGCGTCCTCGATCGCCCGTCTCGTTGCGTAGGTCCTGCCGAGCTCGACGACCCCCCCGTTGAGCGCTTTGAGCAAGGCCCTGGAGAGCTTGATCTTCCAGTCGATCGTCAGCTCGCCTTTGAGGGAGAGGCCCTTCAAGCCGATCGCCCGCGCGAAGTCGCCGAACACCCGGATGCGGGCTTTGGCCAGCGTGATGTCGCCGAGCCCGCCTTTGACGGCGACCTCGAGGAGCTCGAGCTTGAGCTCCCAACCCAGCCCGTCCTTGAAGGTGCCCCTGGGCGCGGAGAGCCGGCCCTCCGTCTTGGCGGTGACCAGCTTGTTGGCGATCTTCTTCGACCAGCCCCCCGCGAGGTTCCGGGAGCGCTTGATCTCGGTCTCGGACAGGCTCAGGCGCTCGTCCCCATCCTGCCAGTTCTTCAGACCCCGCGGACCGGTCTTGGCGAGCTTGGCGCGGAGCGAGATGGCGACGAGGGTGGGACCGGCGGGGATCTCCGGGTAGGCGAGCTCGAGAGTGTACGTGTTGCCCGGATCGATCTCGAAGTCGTCAGGCATCGGCTGTTTCCTGTAGGACGGTGTCACCCGCCTCGATTATAAGCACGGTTGCAGCGATCAACAATCGGGCGCAGCCAGCGTCGGCCGGGAAGCTACGCCCCCCGCCACAGCTCCAGCAGCTTCCGCGCGATCCCCGTCAGCGCGAGCTTCTCGAGCTCGGCCGGCGTCACCCAGCGCAGGGGCGCCTGCACGCGTCCGCCCTGCAACCTGCCCCGGAAGCCGTGGACGCTGATCGCGTGGTGGGTGATGCCGTGGCTGCAGCGCCACCGCGCGGGCTCCTCGAGGGCGAGCTTCACGCCGAGCTCCGCGGCCAGCCGGGCGCGCAGCTCCTCGCCCGGCGGACCGCTGACGTCGCGGCCGGGCAGCTCCCACATGCGGGCCATGCGGCCGCCGGCCGGGCGCTGGCACAGCAGCAGGCGGCCGCCACGCTCGACCAGGGCGGCGGCGTGGGTGACCTGGACGCTCGCGCGCCGCTTCGGCAGGGCGGGCAGCTCGGCCTGGCGGCCGGTCGCGGCGGCGCGGCAGTGCGCGCGCCAGGGGCACAGCAGGCAGCGCGGGGACTTCCCGCAGACCAGCGCCCCGAGCTCCATCAGCGCGATCGACCAGGTCGCGGCGGTGGCCTCGTCGTCGGGGAGCAGGCCCTCGGCCCGGGTCCGCTCGGCACGGGTCACGTGGGCGGGCGGCAGCTCCTGGCCGTCGAGCAGGCGGGCCAGCACCCGGCGGACGTTGGTGTCCAAGGCCAGGGCGGGTCGCTGATAGGCGAAGGCGAGGATCGCCCCTGCGGTGTAGTCGCCGATCCCGGGGAGCGCGAGCAGGGCGTCGAGGTCATCGGGAACGTGACCGTCGTGTCGCTCGACGAGCGCGTTCGCAGCGGCGTGCAGACGCAGCGCCCGCCGGGGATAGCCCAACTTCCCCCAGGCCCGGATGACCTCCGCAGGGGTGGCCGCGGCGAGGTCGGCCGGGGTCGGCCAACGCT
>JAUIEM010000197.1 GCA_030428695.1 bacterium | reverse complement strand
GCGGGCGCTCAAGCTGACGCTGCTGCGCCAGATCCCGCGCGGGGCGTTGCCGGTGAAGGGCGGCTTCCTGACCCGCGGCGCGCCCCTGCGCCTCGAGCCCTACGGCACCACGGCCCTCGAGTACGCCTTCTACTTCCCGGAGGCCGGCAGCTACACCCATTTCCCGGCCCACGTCGCCAAGGCGGTCGAGGCCGAGCTCATCGCCGCGGCCCCGCCCGCCACGCTGGCGGTGGTCGACACGCCGAGCACGGTCGACGCGACCTCGTGGGACCACATCTCGCAGCAGGCCGACGACGAGACCCTGTTCGCCTGGCTCGAGGACCAGAACCTCGCCCGCCTCGACCTCGACCAGCTCGCCTGGCGGCTCAAGGACCGCGGCTTCTACCAGCGCCTCCTCGCGCTGCTCAAGCGCCGGCGGATCTACGACCCGACGAGCTGGTCCTATTGCGTGTACCACGAAGATCTCGACGAGCTGCCGACCTTCCTGCGGCACCAGGAGGCCTGGCTGAAGGACGCGGGCGAGCAGGGTCTCGAGGCCGCGCTGCTCGAGGTCGACCCGATCGCCCGGCGCTGGTACGAGCACCTCGAGTACAGCCCGCTGGTCCACGCCCGGGCGCATCGCCTCGGCGGCAAGCGGAAGATCCTCAACCAGCGCTTCGCCGCGCAGTACCAGCGCTTCCTCGGGCTGCTGTCCGCGCGCCAGGTGCCCTCCTCGGAGGACCTCCTCGCGGCGACCGCCTACCTGTTCCTGCAGGACCGCATCGCCGAGGGCCTGGCCCTGTTCGAGCGCGTCGAGCGCGACGAGCTGCACAGCACCCTGCAGCACGACTACCTCGCCGTGCACGCGGCCCTGTACGAGTCGCGTCTCGACGATGCCCGGAGCATCGCCCAGGGCTACGCGAATCACCCGGTCGACCGCTGGCGGAAGAAGTTCGCGGCCGTGTTGCACGCCCTCGACGAGGCGCAGGGGGCGGCGCCGGCGGTCGCCGACGTGGAGGACCGCGGCCAGGCGCAGGTCGAGCGGGCGGCGCAGGAGGCCCAGCTCGCGTTTCACGTGGAACGGGACGAGCTGGTCATCCATGCGCGCAACATCCCCGAGCTCGAGGCCAACTTCTACCGCATGGACATAGAGCTCCTGTTCTCGCGGGAGCCCTTCGTCCAGCAGCAGACCGAGCAGTTCGGCTTCATCCAGCCCAACCTGCGGCAGCGCGTGCCGATGCCGGCAGGCGGCGAGCTGCGCCTGCCGCTGCCCGCGGAGCTGCGCGGCGCGAACCTCGTCATCGAGCTGCTCGGCGGCGGCCGACGGCGCAGCCTGGCCCACTACGCCCACGACCTGCGGATCGACCTCAGCCAGGGCTACGGCCAGGTGCAGGTCCGCGGCTGGCAGAGCGGCAAGCCGCTCGCGAAGGTGTACGTCAAGGTCTACGCGCGCCGTCCCGGCGGCAGGGTCGAGTTCTACAAGGACGGCTACACCGACCTGCGCGGGCGCTTCGACTACGCGACCCTGAGCGGCGACGCCGGCGCGGTCGAGCGCTTCGCCCTGCTCGTGCTCAGCGACGACCACGGCGCGGTGATCGGAGAGGCCGAGCCGCCGCAGGAGTAGGCGGCGCGATCCGTCCAGCCGCGCTATCCTGGAGCCCAGCCCCTCGTTCCTGGAGTCCGCCCTTGGCCGCAGCCGACCTGCCGACCGACGACGAGGACGGGCCGACCCTGCCCGACCCGGGGGGCTCGCTCGCGGCCTGGGAGGCGACCCTCGCGGCCAACCGCGCGGTCGCCGATCCGACCGCGACCCTGCGTATGGACACGGTCGCGGTCACCGCCCGCGACGAGGGGATCCCGCGCCGCAAGCTGATCGAGACCGACCGTGGCCCGCCGGGGGACGCCGACTTCGCCCTGGCCGGCGAGCTCGGCCGCGGCGGGATGGGGGTCGTGTACCTCGCCGAGCAGACCGCGATGCAGCGGCGCGTCGCGGTCAAGATGCTGCTGAAATCCCACCCGCGGGCGCGGCGCAGCTTCATCACCGAAGGCCAGCTGACCGGCTTCCTCGAACATCCGAACATCGTGCCGGTGTACGAGCTCGGGCAGGCCGGCGACGGGCGCCTCTACATGGCGATGAAGCTCGTCCGCGGCAAGTCGCTGAAGAGCCTGCTGCGCCAGGAGCCCGCCGACTCGCCCGAGCGGCTGCGCCGCTACGTCGAGATCCTCAAGGCGGTGTGCGACGCGATCGGCTTCGCCCACTCCCACGGCGTGCTGCACCGCGACCTCAAGGCTTCGAACGTGATGGTCGGCGCCTTCGGCGAGGTGCAGGTGATGGACTGGGGGCTTGCGCTGCGCCAGGATGAGCTCGATGCCTCCGGACGCTCCTTCGCTCCCGCCGGGACGCCGGCCTACATGGCCCCCGAGCAGGCCGCTGGGCGGCCGGAGCAGCTCGGCCCGCACACCGATGTCTACCTGCTCGGCGCGATGCTGTACGAGATCCTGACCGGCGGCGCCCCGCACCGCGGCGAGAGCGTGATCGAGACCCTCGCCACGGCCCTGGAGGGCGTGGTGGAAGCGCCGTCGGCGCGGGTCCCCGCGCGGACGCTGCCCCGCGACCTCGAGCGGCTCGCCCTGGCCGCCCTCGCCCGCGACCCCGCGCGGCGGCCCGCCTCGGCCGCCGACTTCCGGGACGCCCTCGCCCAGCACCTCGTCCACGCCGATGCGCGCGGCCTGCTCGACCGCGCCCGCGCCCTTGTCGAAGCTCCCGCCACGGAGGCACCGGCCGCGCGCCGCCGCGCCCTGGAGCGCGCCCGGGTGCTGCTCGAGCAGGCGCGGGAGCTCTACCCCGCCGCGCCGGAGGCCGCCGAGCTCGCCGCCCGGGCCCAGGTCGAGCAGGCCGAGCTCGCCCTCGACCTCGCCGACGGGGCGGGGGCGGCCGAAGCCCTGCGCGGCCTCGCGCCGACCGCCGACGTCGCCCCCGCCCGCATCGAGGCGTTGCAACAGGCGACCCGGCGGGTGCGCGCCCGGCGCCGCAACCAGACCATCGCCGCCGCGCTGCTCGGGCTGCTCGCCCTCGCCCTGCCCGGTCTCTGGCAGCGCGAGGTGCGCGCGCGGCTCGCGGCCGAGGACCGGCTGCGCGAGGCGCGCGCCACGCTGCCGGGGCGCACCGACGCCGCCTGGGAGAGCTGGCGCGCCGGCGGGGCCCTCGACGCCGAAGCGCTGCGCGCGCTGACGGAGGTGCTCGGCCCGCCGTCCGAGGGCGCCCCGGACGACCTGTCGAGCTTGCGCCTCGCCCACGGCTGGCGCGCGCTGCGCTTCGGCGAGTGGGCGCAAGCGGCCCGCCAGCTGCGCGCCCTGCGCCCCGGGGACAGCGCCTTCGTCGCGGCCTGGGAGGCCGCCCGTGTCGGCGCCCCGCTCCCGGCCTGGCAGGCGGAGGGGACGACCGGGGCCCTCGGCCGGGCGCTGCTCCTGGCGACGGCGGCGGCTCCCCTGGGGACCGCGGCGCCGGACTCGCTGCGGACGGCGCTCGCCAGCAGCGGCGCGCGGGCGGTGCTCGCGGACCTGCGCTCGGGCTGTCCCGACGCGCTCCTGTTCGCGCCGGACGCCGCGGCGCGGCCGCGCTTCACCGTGCGCGGTGAGGGGGAGGCGCGGCAGCTGGTGGTGTACGACGGGGTCGGCGGCCCCGAGCTCTGGCGCTTCCCGCCCCCGGCCTGGACGAGCGAGGCAGGCGCGGTGCACTCCCCCCTGCTGCTGGCCGGGGCGGAAGGCGACCGCCTGCTGGTCGCCTCCGGACCGGAGCTGCTCACCTTCGATCCCCGGCGGGGCACCGTGCTCTCCCGACTTCCGCTGCCCCACGACCGCCCCGCCGCGGTGCTTCCGCGCGGCGCGGAGGGGGTCCTCGTCGTCCAGCGGGCCCACGCCGGGCGAGCGCGCAGCCGCCTGCTGCGCGCCACGCTCGAGGGCTGGCTCGACCCGCCGGCGCTCGGCGCCTGGATGCGCGAGGCGAGCTTCCATCGCCAGAACCTCGAGCGCTGGCTGGCGGAGGGAGTGACCGCCGAGCTCGCCGACAGCGCCCGGGTGGCGGCCGAAGGCGCGCGCCTGGAAGCGCTCGCCGCCTTCGATCCGGGCCATCCGCTGCTACCCTTCGCCCGGGGCCTGCGCGCCGCGAGCCGGGGCCAGCCGGCGGTCGCGGAGTCGTGTCTCGCGCAGGTCCCGGCGCAGCTGCTCTCGCCGGGCCACCTCGCGGTCCTCGCGGAGCGTTGCGACGCCGCCGGCCTGGCCGACGCCGCCGACACCCTGCTGGTGCGGGCGGGTGAGCGCCAGGAGCAGCTCGCCATCAACCGTGGCCTCAACCCGCTGCTGACGCTGCAACCGGCGTTCCTCGCCCGCAAGCTGTCGACGGCGGCGATGGAGCGCGGGGAGGAAGGGCGCGCCTTGCGCCGCCTCGACCGCAGCCGGACGCTCGCGATCGCGCTCGAGGGCGACCGCATGATGCTGCCCCTCGAGCGGCGCTGGTACCGCGCCCGCGGCGACACCGCCCGGCTCCACGCCCTCGAGCCCTACGCCGCCGCGGCCGACAAGCTCGGCGGGCTGTTGCTGACGCCGATGGCCCTCGTCGAGCTGTTCGACCTGGTGCTGGTGCTGATGGCGGTGCTCCCCTTCCTGCTGCTGATCGCCCTGGGCCTGGCCTGGTGGCGGGCGCGTCCCGCCCGGCTCGCCGACCTGCATCGGCTAGGCTTCCGTGGCCTGCGCGATCGGCTGATGGCCTTCGTGACCCACCCGATGCTGCGCCTGTCCCACTGTACCCTCGCCTACTGCGGCCGCGCGGGCCGGCTCGGGCTGATCGTCGGCTGCGTCTTCCTGTTCCTGCTCGCCTCCCTGATGACGATGCTGATCGGGAACCTGCAGCGGGTCGCGGAAGTTCCCATCTCGGTCGGGGTCGGCGCGGCACACCACCCGACCCTGCGCGAGTACCTCCTCGCGGCGGCCGCCGACCGCCCCGTGGCAGAGACCGCGGCCCACCAGCGGCTGCTGATCGAGGGCGAGCTGAGCGCGGGCGCCCTCGAGGCCGCGCGCGACCGGCTCGAGGCGTTGCTCCGCGCGGCTCCGGAGGATCCCTTCGCGCTGAACAACCGGGCCTGGCTGCACGAGCGCGCGGGCGACAGAGCGGCCGCCCTGCCGCTCTACCGGCGCGCGGCGGCGACTCCGGGGGAGCCCGGCGCCGTCGCCCGCCACAACCTCGCGCGCCTGGCCGGCGAGCCGCTTCCCCCGCTGCCCGTCGTCTACTCCGCAGGGCGCACCGGCCCCGTCCGGCAGCTCGCCCGGCCCGACGACCTGCTCGCCGCCCTCGGCCTGAGCGACTCCCCCGGCCGCCTGTTCCTCCAGCACCTGCGCTCCGGGGCGGGCCTGCGGCCGCTGCTGATCGCCTTCGGGCTGGAGGGCGGGTCGGACCTGTCCTCCATCGACCCGCTGCTCGGCCTCGCCTCCCGGCTGTCGACCTCCGGCCTGGTCGGGGCACTGCTGCTCCTCGCCCTCATCACCCTGCTCTACCTGCCCTTCCCGCCGCGCCCCCGCGAACGGCTGCCGAGCCCCCGCGCCCGCCGCCGCGTGCTGCGCGAGAGCCGGCTCGCCAACCTGCTCTGGCCGGGGGCGCTGTGGCTCGGCCAGGGCCGGCCGGTGCGCGGCGTCGCGCTGATGCTCCTCACCCCGGCCCTTGCCATGCTGTGGCGGATCGGCAGCGAGGGCGGCCTGTTCGTTGCGCTCGCGCTGCCCAGCCTGCCCTTCCCCTTCGCCGGAGACGGGGTGGTGCCGGGCCTGGTGTCGGAGTCGATGGCGAGCCTGCGACCCTGGATCGGCGCCGCTCTCGCGCTGTTGTACGCGGGGGCCTGGCTGCACGGGGTGGTCGGCTTCGTGCGCCGGCGACGGGCGGGCTAGTCAGCTCGAAGCGTGGCCCGCCGCGCCTGCCAGGGCCGGACCAACTCGCGGCCACGATGGACACAAACAGCTACTGCACAAAAACTTCCGACGCTGCGCTGGGCGGACGATCGCGACCCGCGACGTGCCGTCTTGGCGGAAGAGCCCCGGTCGGCCATGATGCAGACCGGCCCCTCCGAGGATGGCGATGGACACGCCGGGCTTCGAGCTCTCCTGCCCTTGCGGCAAGCGGCTGCAGGCTCCGGCGCGGCTGGTCGGGCGCCAGGTGCGCTGCCCGGGCTGCAAGGGCTTGCTCCGGGTGCCGGGGGCGCACGGTCCCCCGGTTCGCACCTGCTTCGTGTGCGGGCAGGGCTTTCCGGAGGAGATCGTGGTCTGCGTCGACTGTGGCGTCGACCTGCTGGAGGGCCGCGAGATCCCGCTCGGCGAGGCGGCCGAGGCCGCCGAGGAGGCCCGGCGCGAGACCCGCGCCTTCTGGAAGGAGCTGCCGGGCGCGGTCAGCTTCGTGCTCCGGCCGCTGTCCCTGCTCTGGCTCGCCTGCTGGGTGGGGCTGTTCTACCTCTTGCAGTTGCGCGGCTTCGGCGGCGAGCTCCTGTTCGGCGTGTTGACCTTCACGCTCTTCCTCGAGCAGGTGCGCGCGGGCGCCCACGGCCAGCTCGGCGACGGGATCCTCCTGCCCGCCCGCGAGGATCGCCTCGAGTGGCTGCTCACGCTGGTCAAGATCGGCCTGATCGCCGGGGTCGCGATCACGCCCTACATCGCCTACGTCGAGCTGTTCAAGAGCCTGTCCCTGAGCGGGACCTGGGGCAGCGCCGTGCGGAGCCTCAACATCTACCTGCCGCTGGTCTTCTACGCCCTCTACATCCCGCTGGCGCTCGCCCTGCTCGTGCTCTTCGACAACCCCGTCCAGGCGCTGAATCTCGCGCTGTTCGGCCGCCTCGTGTGGCGCCTTCCGGGCCCGTGGCTGGTCCTGACCCTGGTGTTCTGGGCGGCGCCGGGCCTGGCCCTGCTGCTCGGCGCGCTGCTCGCGCGCATCCCCTGGGTAGGACAGCCCCTGCAGCTGCTGGTCGGCCTCGGGGGGCTGTGCATCTCCGGGGCGGTGGTCGGCATCTTCTTCCGCTGCCACCGCTCCGCCCTGCAGGCCTGACGGCGCTCAGTCCAGCCGGCAGCCGTCCTGGTCGACGGTGTGGGTCTCTATGTTCAGCCCGCCCTTGTCGGCGAAGAAGCGGCTGACGCGGTCCTCGAAGCTCGTCCCCCAGCCTCCGCCACTCGCCTTCGGGGCGGGCTGCGCCGCGCCGCGGCGGCGCTCGTCGAGCAGGGCGCCGACGACGGCCGCGGCGAGGGCGGCGACCCCGACCTGGACGGCGACCTTCTTGACCCGCTCGGGCGAGACCTCGCGGCCGGTCCAGCGGGTGTAGACCCCGGCGATGGTCCGCGCGGCCTGGTCGGTGCCCTGCTGGGCCTTGCTGCCGGCGAGCTTGAGCAGGGCGAGCAGGTCGCGCCGTCCTTCGGGGCTGGCGGTCTCCTGCAGGGTCTTGCGGGCGACGCCGAGCCAGGTCGCGACGCTCGCCTGCCAGCCGGCGCTGGCCGCGACCTCGCGGGCCTTGGAGAAGAGCCCGAGCGCGCGCCCGAGCAGCGGCTTCTCTTCCGGCGGCGGGGCCCCTTCGGCGGGCGGTTCTTCGGGCCGCAGGAGGTCACGCGCCTTCTGGGCCCACTTCGGAAGTTCCATCGTCTGCTCCTGGGATCTGCCCCGGTCCGGAGCTCCTCCCCCCAGGGTAGGCCGAGGCGGCGAGCGCCGTCAACCGCGCAGCTCAGCCGCCGAACATTCCCTTGAGCCTTCCCCACAGGCCGGGCTTGGGCGCTGGGTCCTGCGGCCCGGACCCTCCCGTTCCGGGTTCGAGCAGCGCGAAGCCCGCGCGCGCCTCCTGGAGGATCGCGAAGAGCTCGTCGACGGGGGCGGAGCCGCTCGCGGACAGCAGCATCGACCAGAGCCTCCGTTTCGCATCCGGGAAGATGCGCAGGGCGAGCGTGCTCGAGAAGCCGCTCGGCAGGGTGAAGCTCGTGAACAGCTCGGTCTCGACCTCCGCGCTGCGCGCCCGGCGCGAGTCGATGCGGGGGGAGGTGACGAAGGGCGGGACGAACTTCTCGATCAGCTGCGTCCCGAGGTTCTCGTGCTGCTTGTCGGCGTCGCTGCTGGCTTGGGCCCTCAGGGGAATGACCGTCAGCAGCGCCAGGCCTTCGGTGCTGATGGTGAAGCCGATCCGGGCGCACTGGGCGTGGACCTGATCGCTCTTGTGGAAGACGAAGCGCGGCGGCGGCTCGAAGCGGCAGCCGAGCCCGGGCACCGACACCGGGCCCGGCTCGGGTGCCGCGACCCCCGCGCCCTCGAGGGCGGCGGCGACACGGTCGAGGCGGGCGCGGGTGACGGCGAGGGCGTCGCCGACCTTGTCGAGGGCGCGGCCGTCCGCCTTCTCGTTGATCTTCGGCAACAGGGCTTCGAGCTTCTCCCGGGTCGGCGGACCCTCGACGCCCTTGAGCGCCTGGAGCGTGGCGAGGGCCGTGCGCATCCCGGTCATCTTCGAGCCGACCGCGACCTGGAGCTCGACGGTCCCGTTCCGGGCGGGGAGCACGAGGTGGCCGGCGACCATCTCCTCGCCCGGGGCCTGCCGCCGCCGATGGATCACCCGCAGCCGCCGCGGCGAGGCCTCGACCAGCTCGCAGGAGACCAGCGGTGACCAGCCCTCGGCGGGAGAGGTTTCGGGCGGCTTCTCCCCCTTGTGCGCCGCCAGGCGCGCGGAGAGGGCGTCGTGCAGGTCGCGGGCGTGGCGCTTCGCCTCCGCGTGAAGCTGGGGAAAGGACTCCGCGTCGAGGCTGACGCGGAAGGAGCAGAAGCTCACGGTCACCAACGTCCGAAGAGGGGCCGTGGTGTCCTGGAAAGCGAGGGTGCCGGGGATGGCGTCGACCCGCTGGAGACCGTCGTAGGGCTTCCAGACAAAGCCGAGGGAGCCGTCGCCGAGAGCCGCGAGTAACGTGTCGGGTTGCATGCGTCCTCCGTTGTCCTACGAAAGCATACAACTACCCGGGCACCCGGCACCACACCGACTTCGAGATCACGCCTTCGGGGAAGCCCGGCAGCACCGGGAAGTCGATACCCGGCCCCGGACCTTCGAGGATCTGCAGGCTGCGTCCGCGCCGCCGGCCTTCCTGGGCGAGCGCGCTCACCAGCGCCGGCCGCTGGAGCTTGCTCGCGTTGCTCGAGCACAACAGCGCGCCGCCGGGCCGCAGCCTGGCCAGGCACTGGCCGGCGAGGGCGGCGAGCTCCTTCTGGGCCGAGAAGAAGCCGCCCTTCTTACCCTTGCTGAAGGTCGGCGGGTCGAGCACGATCAGGTCGTAGACGCGCTTCGCGCGCTTGAGAAAGCGCCGCACATCCTCGGCGAACAGCGGGCAGCGCTCGGGGTCGAGGTCGTTGCGTGCGAGGTTCTCGCGCAGCACGTCGAGGGCCGCGGCGCTGAGATCGACGCTGTCGACCCGCGCCCCCTGCCGGGCGGCGGCGACGCTGAAGGCGCCGGTGTAGCAGAACAGGTTCAGCACCCGCGGCGCCTCGACGCCGGCCAGCAGCTCGAGCATCCGCCTGCGGTTCGGGCGCTGGTCGGCGTACAGGCCGAGGCCGAGCGCGGCGTCGCTGCTGATCTCGTAGCGGCAGCCGAGCTCGCGGGCTTCCCAGGAGGATGCGGGGGAACCGTCGGACCAGCGGTCGCGCGGCGGCTTGCTCTTGCGCAGGTCGGCGAAGTGCTCCCGGACCAGCACCGCCTCCGGCGAGCGGCGCTCGCGCAGGGCCTGCAGGGCGGGGGGGAGGAAGCCCCGGGCGGCGGGGCTGCGCAGCGTGGCGACGGCGCGGCCGCCGAACAGGTCGAGCCACAGCCCGGGCAGGCCGTCGGCCTCACCGTGGATGCAGCGGAAGCTGTCGCCCTCCGGGTCGGCGAACAGCGCCGCGCGCAGCGCCAGGGCACGCCGCGCCCGGGCGAGGAAGTCCTCCGCGCCGAGGGGGCGGGTGTCGCGGCTGAGCAGGCGGGCGACGATCTTCCCCTTCGGCTCGATCAGCGCCTGGCCGTAGAGCTTGCCGTCGGGGCAGCGCAGGGGCAGCACCTGGCCGAGCTGGAGGTGCTTCGTGTCCCCGGTCGCGCGGTCGCGCACCACCCAGGGATGGCCCTTGTCGAGGATCGCGCGGGTCGCGCCGCTGATCGGCAGGGCCTTCACGGGGTGTCCTCCGCTTCCTCCGCGTCCTCCGCTTCCCCCGCGTCCTCCGCTTCCCCTGCGTCCTCCACCTCCGGCCCCGCCTGCCCGAGCCCGAGCTCGGCGTGCAGCAGCCGGGCGAAGGCGTAGCCCCCCCAGGCCGCCAGGGCCCCGGAGTCGAACTCGAGGATCGCGTCGAGCGCCAGCTCCGCGAAGAAGCGCGCGCTGTGCGGCTCGACCTCGAGACGCGGGGCGCGCGCCCGGATCTCCGCGAGCAGCCCGAGCAGGTTGAGCAGGCTATGGGAGGTGCGCTGCCCGACGTCGGAGTACGACAGGCTCGAGCGCCGCAGGCTGATCGCCAGCGGCGGCTCCCAGGCCTGGATGTGGCACACGAAGTCGACCCGGCGCACGGCCTTGCGCTCGACATCCGCCACCGCCGCGAGCAGGTCGCGCTCCGCCGGGCTGAGCTCCTCCGCCTCGGCGCGGGCCGTGCCGGGCTGGGTGCCGTACTTGCGCTCGACCACCGCCCGCAGGCACAGCCCGCGCAGGCTCTCCCAGGGCAGCACGACGGCCTCGCTGCCCTCGACCTCGCACAACAGCCCGCCGTCGTTCCAGGCCGCCCGCCCCACCACCTGCGGCCGCGGCGGCAGCGGCCAGGACTCCTCTTCGACCGCGAACCAGTCGAGGCCCCGCCCTTCGAGCGCAGCGACGAGCCCCTGCGCCGCCTCGCCGGGCAGCCGCGCGAGCAGCCCCAGCCCCTGGCGCACGCGCAGCGCGGCCTCCTGCCGGGTCAGCCCCAGCAGCGGCTGGACCAGCGGCCCCAGCGCGGCGGGATCGAGCGCCGCCGCATCGCGCAAGGCGACGACGTAGCGCTTGTCGCCCTCGAAGCTCACGGCGCGAGCTCGAGGTCGGTCTGCGGCAGCATCAGCGTGCCGTCGAAGTCGAGGGCGCTGGTGCGCAGCCCCCGGATCCGCGGCCCCACCAGCAGCCGGTTGGTGCGATGCCAGAGGGGGAGCCAGGGGAAGGCGCCGCGGATGTGCGCGACCGCCTGCTCGTACAGGCGCACCCGCTCGGCCTGCGCGTCCTGGCCGGACAGGCGCCGCGCGCGGACCAGCAGGCTGTCGACGACGGGGTCGCTGAAGCGCGAGCGGTTGTTCGCTGCGCCGGTCTGGAAGAGGATGCGGAGGAAGTTGTCGCTGTCGGGGAAGTCCGCGATCCAGGCGCTCTGCGTCAGGAGCGGCTGGTTCGACTCGAAGATCGTCACGCCGTAGAGGTCGAGCTCGTGGCGCAACAGCTCGAAGAGCTCGACGTCGTCGAGGGAGACCGGCAGCGAGGCCACCTGCGACTCGGGCACCTGCAGGAGCAGCGAGTCCGGCGCCCCGACATGGCCCGGCAGGCCCGGCGGCACCGGCCCCCACGCCGGCAGGTCCAGGCGTCGCCGGCTGCCGAGGAAGTCGGCCTGGACGTAGACCTGGTTGATCAGCTGCCGCAGCTCGAGCGGGAGCGAGGGGTCGAGCCAGGCGTAGGTCGTGCTCAGGCTCGGGTAGGTGATGACCGCGCTCGAGTCGTACAGCGGGCTCGGCCCGGTGAACGGCGCGACGTCGAGCTGGCCGTTGCGGAAGGCGAGCACCGGCGCGCTCTCCGCCCGGTACACGACGCTGACCCGGGGCACGCGCCCGTGGTACTCCGCGTGGGGCCGCAACATCAGGCCGTCGGCGCTCAGCCCGCCGAAGCGGAAGGGCCCGGAGCCGTACACCGTCAGGCCGTCGCGCAGGAAGACCGCGAGGTTCGGCATCGCGAGGTGGTGCAGGAAGATCCCGTCCGGCTCCTCGAGCTCGATCTGCAGCCGCCCGTCCGGCAGCTGCCGCAGCCCCTCCAGGGACAGGGCCTCGCCGCGAGCGACCGCCGCCGCGCCCTTGATCGGCGCGACGATCCAGCCGTGGCGGCCGGGGTTGCGGGCGAAGGTCTCGAAGCTCGTGATCACGTGGGCCACCGCGACCTGCGTGCCGTCGTGGAACCAGGCGTCATCCCGCAGCCGGAAGGTGTACAGCCGCTGGTCGGGCGAGATCTCCCACGACTCGGCGACGCCCGGCGCGAAGCCGAGGGTGTCGTCGCGTACGACCAGACCCTCGAACATCTGGTTGACCAGCCCGGCCATCTCGATGTTGGTCGCGCCGAGGGGCGTCAGGTCGGCGGCTTGCGGCAGGATGCGCACCGGCAGGTAGACGATGTCGCGGTCGTCCGCGCCCGCCGCCTCGGCGATCGGGCGCGCCCCGTCGAGGCCGATCGGCGGAGGCGGCGCCACGGCCTGGTCGCCGCAGCCGCACAACAGGAGAAGGAGCAGCCAGAGCCCGCGCATCCTAGCCCGGCCTCGCCACGGGGAAGGGCGCCAGGCCGCTGTAGAGCTGTCCGCCGAGGCGCCCGACCGGGTCGAGGCGCGCGGGATCGGGGACGCCGTCGACCAGCAGCGCGTCGTCGCAGTGGACGCGCACGACCTCGAGCAGGAACAGGTCCATCTTCGCCCGGCCCCACTCCCGGTGCTCGGCGACGACCACCTCCAGCGCGAGGGGCGCCTCGGCGATGCGTGCCGGGCGGACCACGCTGGAGGGCACGCGGGTCAGGCCGACCAGGGCGAGCTCGTCGACCTCGCGCGGGACCGCCGCCGCGCTGGCGACCATCTTCTCCGCCAGCGCCATCGTCGGGATGTGCAGCACCCCCTCGCGGGTCGCGAGCAGGTTGTCCGCCGTGTGCTTGCGAGCACCCGTCACCTTGCCGATACTGACCATCACTGTCGGCGGATCGGAGGTGACGCCGCCGAAGAAGCTGAAGGGCGCGAGGTTGCCCTGGCCTTCGGCGGAGACGGTGCTCAGCCAGGCGATCGGACGTGGGATCACGCACGCGATCATCAGCTGGTACGCCTCGCGGCGCGACAGGGCGGCGGGATCGATCTCCACGGGGGGCCTCCTTCGCCGCTACTGTAATCCTTTTACGCGGGAGCATCCACTGCCGATGAGCTCCGACTGGACCTGGCGTGTGGCCGATACGGCGGTTTCCCGGGGCATGCGCCTGCGCTACGAGCCCGGCAACCTCGGCGACCTGCTCAAGGCCGCGTGGTTGCTCGCGATCGCCCGCCCCCGCTGCAAGGGCCGCCTGGTGTACGGCGACCCCTTCGCCGGCGCGCCCTCCTACGCCCTCAGCGACGGCGCCCGCGCCCGCTGGGAGGCCCTGCCCGAGGGCCCGGTGCGCGCCCTGCAGGAGCCCTTCCTCGCCCGCGACCGCCTCGCCTCGAGCGCCTCCTTGCTGCTCGCCCAGGTCGCCGCCCTCGGGGGCAGCTGCGAGGCCCGGGTGTTCGACGCCGACCACGAGCGGCGGGCGGCCTGGGAAGCGGAAGCGCACGTCGTGCCGCTGGCCGTCGACGACGGCTACGCGGCCCTGTCCACGCCGGAGCTCTCCGCCTGCCAGCTGGTGCTGCTCGACCCCTACGACCTCGACAAGCGCTGGAGCCACGCCTGCCGGGCCCTGCCGGGCCTGCTCGCCGGAGGCCCCGACCTGGTGCTCTACCTGTACAACCGCTCCCCCCGCGGCGCCGGGCACTTCGACGAGTACCGCGCCTTCCGCCGCCACCTCGCCCAGGCCTGCGGGCGCGAGCCCCTGGTCGGGCGGATCCCCGCCGATCCCCGCCTGCCGCGGGCCTGGCACGAGGTGCTGTGGATCCCGGCGCCGGACGCTCCGGTCGCGAGCCTCGCCCCGGCCCTGCAGGCCTGGACCGAGGCGCTCGCCTGGCGGCTGCTGCGCGCGGGCGTCTGCGAGGGCTTCGGCGGGGATGCGGGATGAGCGCGCCGTCCCCTGAGGACATCTCCGAGCGCGGCCTGCGCAAGCTGTGGGAGAAGACCCTCGGGCCGGAGGCTTCCCTCGACGACTCCGCGGTCGGCGCGACCTACCGTCCGCGCTGCCTGTTGCCGGTCAAGAAGGAGCACCCGAAGCCGAAGTCCCCCTTCGAGCCGACCGAGCTGATCGGCCGCGGAGGCGTCGGCGAGGTCTTCCGCGCCCGGCAGCCCTCCCTCGAGCGCGAGGTCGCCCTGAAGAAGCTGCGCGCCAGCCACAGCTCCGACCTGCACCGCGAGGCCTTCCTCGCCGAGGCGGTCGTCACCGGCCAGCTCGAGCATCCGAACATCGTGCCGGTCTACGCGATGGGCACCAGCCCCGACGGCGAGGTCTACCTCGCGATGAAGCTGGTCGGCGGGACGAGCTGGAGGGAGCTGTTGCGGAAGGCCCCGGACGACCTCGTCCGCCACCTCGAGATCCTGCTCCAGGTCTGCAACGCCGTCGCCTTCGCCCACAGCCGCGACATCATCCACAACGACCTCAAGCCGACCAACGTGATGGTCGGCGAGTTCGGCGAGGTCACCGTCCTCGACTGGGGCAACGCGGTCAGCACCGTCGCGGGCAGCGGCAGCGTGCGTCACCGCTCCTCGATCACCACCCCGTGCGGCACCCCGAGCTACATGGCCCCCGAGCTCGCCCTCGGCGAGGGCACCAAGATCGGCCCCTGGACCGACGTCTACCTGCTCGGGGCCGTGCTCTACGAGATCCTCGGCGGCAGCCCCCCGCACCGGGCGGACACCCTGCTCGCGACCGTCAAGCTCGCCGCCGCCAGCGACCCCGACCCCCTGCCCGACAGCGTGCCGGAAGATCTGCGGGCGATCTGCGCGAAGGCCCTGCAGCGTGCCCCGGCCGACCGCCACGCGGGGGTGCAGGAGCTCGCCGAGGCCCTGCGTGCCTTCCTCCGCCACCGCGAGAGCCGCACCATCGCCGGCCGCGCCCGCGACCGCCTCGAGGCCGCCCGGGACGCGGTCGGGGCCGCGGGACGCGAGCACCGCAACCGGCTGTACCAGGAGTTCGCCGGCGCCGCCGCCGGCTTCGAGAGCGCCCGCGAGCTGTGGCCGGACAACCCCCTCGCCCTGCGCGGCAAGCGCGAGGTCCACCGCGAGTACGCCGCCGCCGCCCTGCGCTGGGGCGACCTCGGCCTGGCGGAAGCCCAGGCCGAGCTCGCCGAGGCCCCCGAGCTGCTCGCCGACATCCGCACCACCCGCGCCCGCCGCCGCCGCGCCAAGGACCAGCGGCGCCGCCTGCAGTGGGGGCTGGCCGGGGCGGTCGGCTTGCTGGTCATCGGCCTGGTCGTCGGGCTGTTGCTGCTGCGGGGAAAGAACGCCGAGATCGCGACGAAGAGCCGCGAGGTCGAGGCGGAGAAGCTGCGCGTCGAGGAGCAGCGGGGGCACGCCGAGCGGCGCGGGGAGATCGCCCAGCAGGCCCTCGACCAGATCACCAACCAGGTACAGACCCTGCTGACCCACGAGCTCGCCGACTCCCGCGGCTTCCGCATCGGCCAGGACGTGCTGCGCATCGCCCTCGAGGGCTGGCGCGAGCTGCGCGACAGCGACCTCGACCGCGGCGAGGTTTCACGCGGAACCGCCCTGACCCGGCTGCGGCTCGCGCGGCTGCTGCTCGAAGTCGAGGGAGACGCCGCGGCGGCTCACGCCGAGATCGCCGACGCGGTCGACGATCTACGCGAGGCCTGGGCGGAGGAAGGGACCGACCGGCTGCGGGGGGTGCTCGCGATGGGGATCCTGTTCCTCGGCGATGTACACCGCGTGCAGGGCGACCTCGAGCGGTCGCGCGAGCGCTTCGCCGAGGCCCTGGACCTGCTCCGGGAGGAGGCCGCAGCGGCCGGCCCCGAGGAGCGCGAGTCCGCCCTGCGCAAGGTCGCGATCTGCCTGGTGCGGACCGGCAACATCGACGAGATGCTCGGCCAGCTGACCCGCGCCCGCGGGCAGTACCGCGAGGCGATCGAGCTCTACCGCGACGAGATCCCGGAGGCACGGGAAGACCTCGCGTCCGCCCTCGACAACCTCGGGGACGTGTTGCGTGTCTCCGGGCAGCCCGAGGCGGTCGAGGTCTGGCAGGAGGCCCTCGCGATCCGGCGGGCGCAGATCGCCGACGATCCGGAGCACCCCTACGCCCAGCGCCTGCTCAGCTTCAGCCTGCTCAACGTCGGCGACGCCCTGTCCTCCCGCGGCGAGCTCGACCGCGCCGAGGCGCTGTTCGACGAGGCCCTCGCGCTGCGCCGCGGCCTGCTCGCCCTCAGCCCCGGCAGCGCCCGCGCTCAGCGGGAGCTGACCGTCGCCCTCGAGCGGGTCGGCAACACCGCGATGACCCGCCGCGACTTCGCGCGCGCCCGGGAGATCTACGACGAGGCCCTCGTGCTCGACAGCGCGCGCGTGGCCCGCGATTCCACCGACTTCCACGCCGCGATGGACCTCGCGATCTCGCGCAGCAAGCTCGGCGACCTGTCGATGGAGACCGGCGCCCTCGACGATGCCCACGCCTTCTACGCGGCCAGCCTCGACGACCTGCGGCGGCTGCTGCGGCGCTACCCGGACAGCATCAGCGTCCACAAGTTCCTGATGCAGGTGCTCGAGATCCGCGGCGATGTCTTCATGCTCCAGGGCGCCCCCGAGACCGCCGGCCGCTACTTCGCCGACGCCGCCGAGGTCGCCCGCGAGGCGGTCCTCGTCGACGCGAGCAACGCCGAGATGCGCCTCGCCCACGCCAGCGTGCAGCTGCGCATCGGCGACCTCATGTTGAGCCGGGGCGCCCTCGACAGCGCCGCGGTCGCCTTCGGCGAGGCCCACACCGTCGCCCGGGAGCTGCACAGCGACGACCCGGAACACCGCGGGGTGCGACACGTGCTGTACCTGACCCTGATCCGCCAGGGTGACCTCGCGAAGGCCCGGAGCGACCTTCCCCGCGCTCGCGTGCGCTACGAGGAGGCGCTGGGCCTGGGCGAGGGCCTGCTCGAGGAGATCGCGAGCGTCGGGGCCCTGCAGAACCAGGCGGCCCTGGCGATGAAGCTCGGCCTCCTGTGCCGCGAGCTCGGCGAGCCCCGCGCGGCTCTCGACGTGCTGCTCGACGCGGTCGGGCTGCGGCGCCTGGTGCGGGAGCGCCTGCCCGAGGATGAGGAGGCCTGGGTGCGGCTGTGCATCGCCCTGCACCGCTGCGCCCTGGCCTGCATGGACGCCGAGGACTACAGCGGCGCGGTGCGCTTCTTCTCCGAGTCCCTCGCCGAGACGCGCCAGCTCGCGGCGCGCGACAGCGCCTGGGACACCGAGGTCGCGATGCTCGAGCAGGAGCTCGCCGAAGCCCGCTCCCTCGCGAGCGTCGGCGACATGCTGAGCGGCCGGCGCGAGCCGCAGACCGGTGACGACTGGCTCAACCTCGCCCGGGCCCACCGCGCCCAGGCTCGCCACGGCCTGGCCAGCGCCGCCTACGCCGAGGCCTTCGCCCGCGGCCAGGCCCCCGGCCTCGACTACCTCGCCGCCGCCCGCAGCGCCGCCCTCGACGGCGATCCCGGCCAGGCCCTCGCCTGGCTGACCCGCTACGTCGAGCTCGCCCGGGGCGACCGCGCGCGCCTGAAACACGTCACCGATCCGCGGGCGCAGGCCGACCTCGCCCGCCTCGAGGCCTTCGTGCTCACGCTGCGCGAGGACGACGACTTCGTGGAGTTGTGGGCCCTGGAGCCTTTCCAGGCCCTGTTCAGGGAGTGGGAATGATGGACGCACCCGACAGCGCGGTCCTGATCCAGTGGGGCATCCCCTATCCGGGGCGGGAGCCGCTCAGCATGGGCATCTGGATGGGCGCGGTGAAGATGTACAGCGACCTGCAG
>JAUIEM010000196.1 GCA_030428695.1 bacterium | reverse complement strand
TGTGATCCCGCGCATCGCAGAGGATCCCGGGTGTGCCGCCAGCCTCACTCCACGCCGCTGGAAACTCGCCCGCGGCCCCACCGAAGCGAGCGACGAGCAACCCCCTGCCGAACAGCCGGCCGCTCCGGGATAGGCTCCGTCAGCCGGCAGTGAGCGCTGGCGGGGCCGGGAGCTGTGGGCTCTCGCCAGCGGAGCTCCGCCACCAGGGTTGCCACGTGGTCTTCTCCAAATCTACCCCGCCGAGCAGCGCGCTGAGTTGATCAGGGCGCAGCTCGAGGCTGGGCTGGTCGTGCTGCGGCGACGGCCAGGCAAAGGTGCCACGCGCGAGCCGCTTCGCCACGAGCCAGAACCCGGCTCCGTCCCAGTAGATGATCTTCACCATGTTCCGCCGGCGGTTGCAGAAGGCGAACAGGTGACCCGAGAGCGGATCCTCCGCAAGCAGGCTGCGGACGGACCCCGCCAGGCCATCGAAGGACTTCCGCATGTCCGTCGCGCCCAATGCCAGATAGACCTTGATCGTCGCGGCGAAGGTCAGCATCCCGCCACCTCCTTGAGCAGCGCGGCGATGCGACCCACCTCGAAGTCCCTCGGAAGGCGTAGGACGCAGTTCTGGCCTACGACGAGCTCGTAGCTCACCCTCCCGACCGGCGGCGCCTCCAGCGGAAGCACCTTGACCGGGAGGAACGTCGGCTGGCTATTGGCTCGCTCGCGAGCCCGCTCGGCATCCCTCTTCTTCAGCTGGTGCTTCCAGTAGCTCAACGTCCCCGAAGGGATCCCACACCTCTTCGCGAACATCCGCAACGACAGGCCGCTCCGCTGCTGCTGGGCAAGCAGCTTCCGGTAGCGTCTCTCCGTCTCGTCCTTCGTCGATCTCTTCATGACGACGTCCTCCTTTCGCGCACATTCTGCGCGCGAAGGCGGAGGACATCAGGCCCGGGCTCACCGGACGGTTACAAAGGAGATGGGGGCAAGCGACGTGCCAGGCCGGAGGGCTTAGCCGCAAGACGGCGTTGGCAAGCTGGGCGTCCGAACCCGGGTCTTCGACAGGCTTTCTTCTTGCACAGGTCGCGGCTTCGCGGGCGACCTCTCTCGTATTGCAGACATTTTTCTGTGAGTGTTCATTTTCTGACGGAGAGGGCGGGTAGAGTGTGGGCGCTCGGGGCGAGTGGAGGCTGGAGGATCAGCGATGGGTTTTTGTGCGACGTTTTCAGAAGAAATGCACTTTACGGTCAAGGAGGAGAGATCGGGATCGTGGGTTCCGTGGCTTCACGAGCAGGCTGAAGGGAAGTGTCTTCTGGCGTTCACAACAGAAGCTGCCGTAGAGCGATTTCATCAGGCCGTTCGGCCTCCGCGAGAAGTGAGCTACACGCGTGAGCATGGCTGGCACCGCGTGCTCGGGATGCTGCGCCACGCGCGATCTCACGGGGCCACCATGATTTCGGTCGATCCCGGCGGAGAGCGAGCGACGGCTGGGGACATTGGCAGCGCTATCAGAAACGTCGAGCAACTGATTGCCGCCCATCCACTCCATGGTCTTATTCGACTGCGGAGTGCTCTGCTGGGCGTACGGACCGCCCTACTCGGTGACCCTGGGCTGGGGCTACTCGCAGGAGTAGAGACGTACATCTCAGCGATCGATCAGGTCTGTGCCGAATGGCACGCTCCGAAGCGCGTGCTCGCGGTGGTGCCAACTGTGAAGTCTTTTCTACGCGCTGGCGAGGATCTTGTGCTGAAGCGGGACAAGCCGGGACTGTTTGTGCCGCACGTCCTAGACGAGTTTTCGATTTGGGTCGAAGAGGAGCTTGCAAGGCGGCGAGCCTCAAACTGAAGGCTGTCACAGTGAAATGAAGCGTCATATCGTCATACGTACTCTTGAGCCCTCGTGTCCGGCGCCCAGTGGTGACACACCAAGAGTCAAGGCTGTTTTAATGAGGAGAATAGGGAATGCGCGCAGATAACAGATTCGTACTCGATGTTGAGCAGACTCGCATCATCAAGGGCTTCTTGAGCTCAAGTGGCGCGAATGTGTGCCCGTCATGTAGCACTGACGATTTCACCGTCGTTCCCTACCTTGCATTTCTTGGCCCACCTGTTGACCCAAGGAGCAGAGCACTGACCACCACGGGAATGGTCTGTGTTAGCATCATGTGTCGACACTGCGGGCACGTGCGAAACTTCAATTTGAATCGCGTCGGGATTGACCCCAGCCAAATCGCAAACGCCTAGCTAGCCTAGCCGACAAGGAGGTCGCTCGAGGGCACCGTGTCAGCCGAGCTCGAGGCCTCTGGCTGGCTGATTGTTTGGCTCCGGTAGTTGCCCAATCGCGCCTACCCGTCTACCATCAACCAGAGCCGTTGAGGTGGTGAAGTGGGAGAGCAGGAAGACTGGGTTCGTGCGGAGCGTCAGCGGATCCGAAGGGCCGAGGAAGAAGAGCGGCTCGCGGGTAGGCATAGGCGCTCTCTTCTGCGCGCAAAGGCCCGACATGCACTTGACTGTACGCGCGCGGTGCGGGCAGAGGAGCGTCGCCGAGCTCAACAAGCCGAGGCTCTGCACGAGGGGCTTCCTGAGCTAGAGCAGGCGCATTCACTAGAGCTAGAAGAGCTGAATGAGCCAGATCTTCATGAGGTTTGGACGCTCGCGGATCGGAGGCGCACCGACGCGGATCGCCTTGAGGCTGATCACGAAACGGCGCAACGCGAAAGTGGTGCCTTGAACCACGCTGGCGCTGGAGAAGTGAGAGAAGACCGGAGGATGGTTGAGCGCATGCGAGAGGCTGTAGTGCCTCTCGTGGGGCGGACCGAGTGGAACGTCGAGCCGGAGCCGGAGCCGGAGCCCGACCCGAATCTGGAAACTGACGCACGGTCCTCGACGACAACGATGCAGCATCGTCGAGACAGACCACTTAGTATTTGGCCACCATTCTATCCACTGCCCGACAACCCAACAGTCTATGTGACAGCAACTGGAAAGTGCTATCATTGGCGTGGATGCCACCTTGGCTACATTCCTGTCGGCCGCGATGATGCCATCTCCCGAGGATATCTTTCCTGCTCGCGGTGTTTCCCGCCACGGGGACCAGCCAACCCAATCTTCTGGTCGTTGCTTGCACTGGTCACGGTCGTCCTGGTGATGGTGTACTGGAAGGTGATCTTTGGGTTCTTCCTCTTCCTGATGTTCATGTCTCATCGCCGGTAATCCTGTCGGCGACGAAACGGACTCTGCCGGAAATGACGCCGACGTTCGGACTGTGAGAACAGCTGGGTGTCGCACTCGTAAACCCTTGCCTGCCTTGCCAACACCCCTCTGCACGCCACCACTGTCGCCAAAACCGGACCTCCCCCGCATTCTGCGACACCCCGAGCCGTCCGAGCCCAGGACCTGCCCGCGCCCGATCTGAACACCTTTGGACCCCCCCGCATTCTGCGACACCCCGAGCCGTCCGAGCCCAGGGCCTGCCCGCGCCCGATCTGAACACCTTTGGGCCCCACGCGTTCAGCAAACCTCCGACGGAAGGGGTCGTCCAACCCAACGGTGGGGCGACTACCTGCGCTGCGAGCCCCTGTCGGTGACCGGGGTTCCACCACCCCTCCGCGCCTCTGCGACTCTGCGACTCTGCGTTGATGTCCCCCTCTTCCGCCCGGGCTCAGCGCAGCGCGTCGCCTCGCGCATCCGCACACGTCCGTCCGCCCCCGCAACCTACCCCCGCCGCGCGAGCGACTTCTGCAGGATCCGCAGCCACTCCCGCCGGTACGTCTCGCGGTCGGCGGACAGGCTCGCGGCCCGGCGCCGCTTGAGCAGCAGCGCCTGGGGCACACACACCGAGGGCACCCGCAGGTCCCGGGCGCGGATGAACCACTCGCTGTCGCAGCCAATGCTGAAGGCCGGATCGAAGCCCCCGAGCCGCTCGAAAGCCGCCCGGCGAGCGACCAGGCTGCCCGGAGTCAGGCCCGGACGGGTCGCTTCATCCAGCGCGGCGGGGTCGTCGAACTGCCGCCAGTGGGCCACGCAGAACAGCAGCTCCGGCCGCGCTTCGAGCACGGCCACCTGGACGGCGAGCTTGTCCGGAGTCCACAGGTCGTCGTGGTCGAGAAAGGCGAGCAGCTCGCCGGAGGCTTCGGCGATGCCCGTGTTGCGCGCCTCCGCCAGGCCCCGCCCGCGCTGGCGCAGGTAGCGCACCTGCGGGAAGGAGCGGGCGACCGCCTCGGTGCCGTCGGTGGATTCGCCGTCGACGACCAATACCTCGTCGGCCGGCCGCGTCTGGGCGCGGATGCTCGACAGCGCGGAGGCGAGGTGCTCCGCGCCGTTCTGCACCGCGACGATCGCGCTGAGCCTCATCCCGGCTCGGGCCAGCCCGCCGCGTCGACATCGTGGATCGGATCGAGGGTGAGCAGGTCCTGCATGTCGGTGTAGCGCCGCAGCTCCGGAGCTTCCCACGGCACGGCGGGCCGCTCCTCGAAGGAGCAGTCCGCCGGCACCCGCGCGGCGTCTGCGACCAGCAGCTTCTCCTCGAGCGCGCGGGCGAGCAACGCGGCGACATCGCTCGCGAGCACCCCGTCGGCGGCGGTCCACCGGCTCTGCAGCCGGGCGACGGCCTCCCCCGCGGTCAGGCCGGCGGCGAGCAGCGAGAAGACCTCGGCGGCGCTGCCCTTCAGGCTGAAGTAGACGCCGGCGGCGAGGTCGATGGCGAGCACCTCGCCGTCGAGGTTCTCGTGGGCGATGGCGGGGTGCACGCGGAAGCGGGTCTCGGACATCGGGGGATCCTCCGTGCGCAGTCTACCTCAGGGGTGCGCGATCACCAACAGGCTCGGCGCCCGCCGCAGCACGCAGTCCAGGCAGCGCCGCAGGCTCTCCGGGTCGAGAGCGGCGAAGCTCTCGTCGAGGATCAACAGCCGCGCGTCCTGCAGCAGAGCCCGGGCGAGGAACAGCCGGCTCTTCTCGCCGTGCGACAGCTGCCAGCCGCTCTCGCCGACCATCTGCCCGAGGCCGGAGGGCATGCGCTCGAGCAGCGGGCCGAGGCCGAGCTCGTGGCACAGCTCCTCGGCTTCCCGCATGTCCTCTTCCAGGGGCGGCCAGCGCCTGCCCATCAGCAGGTTGAAGGCGAAGGTGTGGGCCATCACGTGGTTCTCGTGGAACTGCGGCGCCGCCGACACCCAGCGCCGCCAGCGCTCCGGCCCGAGGCTGTGGCGGTCGAGACCGGCGAGCAGCAGCAGCCCGGAGGTCGGCGCGCGCAGCCCGACCATCAGCGAGGCCAGCGTCGACTTCCCGCTGCCGGAGCGGCCCTCGAGCAACACCCGCTCGCCCTTCGCGACCGCCAGGCTGACCCCGCGCAGGATCGGCTCCGGCCGGTCGCCGTAGCGGAACACCAGGTCGCTCGCCTCGAGCACGATCGGCGCGCCCGCGTCCCCCGCCTCCCCGGCGTCCCCCGCGTCCGCTCCCTCCTGCGCCTCGGCCAGGCCGGCGAGCACCTGCTCCGGCGAGGGCAGGGGCGGGATGCGGGCGGCGGCCTTCGAGATGAAGCGCACCTGCTCCCAGGCCAGCCAGGCCCCGCTCAGGGCGCTCAGCCCGGTGGCGACCGAGGCGAAGGCGGCCGAGCCGAGCAGCACCCCGCCGAGGCCGACGGCGAGGCTGGCGGCGCCGGCCTCGCCGACCAGCAGGGCGGGGGCGAGGCCGAGCAGCCCGAGAGCCATCCAGCCGCGGGAGAAGAGGCTGTCGTTGAGGGCCTCGAGCCCGTCGAGCTGGCGGGAGCTGCGCAGATAGTGCTCGAGGCGCAGGTCCTCGCTGCTGTGCCAGCGCTCGCGGCGCTGCTGGACGAGGCGGGTGCGGTGGCCGACCATGCGCTCGACCAGGTCGTGCGTCAGGGCCAGGCGCTCCTCGGTCCAGTCTCGCCGGCGGCGCAGGTAGCGCCAGCTGAGGAAGCCGACCAGCACGGCCCAGGCGCAGAACATCGCGAGGTGCACCACGCCGCCCGCGCCGAAGCCGAGCACGGCGCCAGCGGCGCCGAGCTCGAGCACGCCGAACAGCAGCAGGAAGCCGCCGCCGAGGGCGAGCTCGGTGACCATCTCGGACTCCATCACCCGGCCGATGAGCTGGCCCGCGCCCAGGTGCCGGATCTCCTCCGGCTCGAGCCGCATCGCCCCGGCCAGCAGCCGCTGTTTGAGCAGGCCGCCGAGGCCGATGGACAGCTTCCCCTGCAGCCACACCTGCAGCAGCCGCAGGGGGATCGCGCTGAGCAACACCAGCGCCCAGGCGAGCAGGTAGCCGAGGTCGAGGCGGTCCTGGAGGATGCCGCGGCCGATCATCGCCCAGCCGAGCAGCATCAGGATCTGGCTGATGCCGTGCAGGCCGAACATCCGCACCGCCACCCCGCCCAGGCCGGCCACCCGCGCCCGGCGCAGGAAGCCCGAGCCCGGCCCGAGGCGCAACAGCCAGCAGCCCTCGATCTGCACGCCCCCGAGCTGCTCGAGCAACAGGGCGCGTTCGGCGCGCTCGGCCTGGTCACCCTCGAGGCCGATGCGGCCGAGCATCTGCCCGATGCGCGCGCGGGCCTCGCCCTCGACCGGCGCCCGCAGGGCGGCGGCGACCTCCTCGAGGGACAGCCGGTGGAGCATCCCGTCCGGGCCGAGCACCCGCAACCGGCGGCCGCCCTTCTTGAGCATCAGGAAGCGCGGCGGGCTGCCCGGCAGGCGCAGCACGGCGGGGCCGGCCGCGCGCAGCAGGTCCTCGACCTCGGCGTAGGGAGTGACGACCGGCTCGGCCTCCAGCCCCAGGCTCTCCGCCGCGAAGCCGAGCCAACGGGCGAGGGCCTGGGGCCGCTCGGCGAGGGACCCGTCGAGGCGGGGCAGCTCGAGGCTGCGGCGGCTGAGGCCGGCGGAGCGGGCGAGGCTGGCGACGCCCTCGCCGAGCTCGTGCAGCGACCACGCAGAGGAGGCGAGCTCAGGCATCGGCCATCTCCGGCCGCGGCACGATGCGCCCCGAGTCGAGCCGCAGCCCGCGCCAGCGCGTCCCCTGCCAGTGCTCGCGGAAGACCGCGCGCTCGGCCTCGAGCAGCTGGTTGTAGCGGGAATCCGGCCGCGCGAGCAGCTCGGCCGGTGTCGCGTGCTCGACGACCTTGCCCGCCTCGAGCACGACGACCTTGTCGAAGTCGCGGGTGTCCTGCACGTCGTGGCTGACGTACAGCATCGTCACCCCCTTCCACAGCTCGCGCGCCCGGGCCGTCAGCCGCTGGCGCTGGCCGCGGTCGAGGCCGCGGAAGGCCTCGTCGAGCACCGCCAGCCGCACCCCGCTCTTCAGCATCCCGCGCCCGAGGCGCACGCGCTGTCCCTCGCCCCCGGAGATCAGCCCGCCGCTCTCCCCGAGCGGCGTCTGCAGCCCCTCGGGCAGCGTCTCGAGCAGGCTGCGCAGGTCGGCCTGGGCGAGCACCGGCCCGAGGTCGACGGCGCCGGGCTCGCCGTAGCGCAGGTTGGCGGCCAGCGAGCGGTTCCACAGCTGCACCGCCGGGTCGACCCAGGCGGTCGCCCTGCGCAGCGCGGGGACATCCAACGGGGCGCCGTCGACGTGCACCTGGCCGCTGTTCGGCCGGTGCCAGCCGAGCAGCACCCCGGCCAGGCTCGACTTCCCCGCTCCGGAGGGGCCGACCACCGCGACGTGGCTGCCCGGCTCGAGGCAGAGGTCGATGCCGTCGAGGATGGTGTTGCCGGACACGCTGACGCCGACCCCCGACAGCTCGATGGCGAACGGCGTGTCGACGTCCTCCGCTTCCTCCGCCTCCTTGTACTCGAGCTCGGGGGCGCCGAGGGGCTCGAGCAGGCGCAGGACGATGTTGCGCAGCATCGGCAGCTGGCGGATGTTCAGGGCGAGCAGGCTGCCGTAGGCGGGCAGCTTGAGCACCCAGTAGACCAGCAGCAGCGTGCCGCCGCCGACCCCGACCCGCAGCAGGTGGTCGATCAGCAGCCAGGCCCCGACCCCGAAGCCGAGCAGGCTCTGCACGCCCTCGAGGGCGACCGCCGCCCCCTGCAGGCGCAGGCTGGCGCGGGCCCACTCGCTCAGCACCCCCTCGTGCTCGCTCTGCATCGCCCGGCCGGCGCCGTGGTTGCGGATCGGCACCAGGCCGAGCAGCGCGTCGAGGTAGAAGCGGCTGAGCGCGCCGAGCTGGGAGCGCACGCGCAGGTCGCGTTCCTGCAACAACTTCTGCGAGAACAGAGGAACCAGGACCGACAGCACCACCGCGACGACGGTGCCGATGAGCAGCTCCGGATCGAGCCACACGATGCCGGCGGCCGTCAAGCCCAACGCGAGGCTCTGGTGCATGCCCCCTTCGACCAGCTGCGGCAGCTCGCGCAGGCCGACGACGGCGTGGGCGCGCTCGGTCATGTCCGAGGTCAGGCGGCTGCTGAAGTAGCGGTCGCCGAGCTTGGGGATCTTCTCGAGGAAGGTCCGCCGGAAGCGCGCCTCGAGCCGCCGCCCGAGCGCGAGCAGCAGCCGGCGCAGGGGCAGCCGCAGGACGAACAACAGGAGCACGAGCGTGAACAGTCCCCCGACCGCCCAGGCCCGCTCGCTGAACGCCCCGAGCATCGAGCCGATGTCGAGCAGCCCCTTGAGCAGCAGCGCCTCGACCATCACCCCCAGGGCGGCGAGCAGCACGCCGAGGCCGGCGGCCAGCGCCAGGGTGCTGTCCGGCCAGACCAGCTGGAACAGCGTCAGCCAGGGGCTCTTCGGCTTCTCGCGGATCGCCGCCGCCAGCTCGGGCTCGAGCGCCTCGAGCGACGGCTCCTTGCTGCCGAGCACCCGGATCAGCACGCCGGCGCGGAGGATGACCTCGTCCGGCTGTTGCGGATGCGGCCGTACCGACCAGTAGCTCTCGGGGATCGCCTCGGCGTCGTGCTGCACCGCGTCCTCGAGCAGGCCCTCGAGCAGCTTCGCCCGGGGCAGGTCGGCGGGCAGGGCCGCGAGCATGCGCACCGCCGCGTCGAGCCGCGCCAGGCTCTTCCAGCCGGGATCGGCGAGGGCCTCGGCGAGCAGCTCCTTGCGCCGGCGCCGGCCGACGCCGATCGCGGTGATGCGCCGGGCGAGCGCGTCCCCGAACTCCCCCTCCCCCGCCCAGGCCCGCCAGTCCGCCGCCGGCACGGGCATCGCGTGGCGGTACAGCTCGTTGAGCAGCCGCTCGCGGGTGACCCAGCGGCGGCCGGTGCCGGGGTCCATGATCTGGACGAGGTTGCCGTGCACCCGCCAGACCACGATGAAGTGGGTCAGGCCGTTGGCGAGCAGGGTGACCGCGATCGCGGGCAGGGCGCGAGCCTCGGGCAGGAGGATGTGGTCGCGCGGCAGCATCACCTGCTCGGCGTCGAGGCCGAGGGCGACCGCCGCGTCCTCGAGGGAGTCGATGTTCGTCCCGTCGAGGCCGGTCTGGCAGGCCTCGCGCAGGCGCCCGTAGCTGGCGGGGATGCCGAAGCCCGCGAGCAGGCACTGCAGCGAGGCCGGACCGCAGTCCATCGCCGAGGTCTGGATGACCTCGGGCGCCAGGCGTGTGCGGGGCGGTCCGTGGCGCGCCATCGGGCTCCTTTCTCCGGTCGTTTGGGCTCAGTGTAGGCGACAGCGCCGCCAGACGCTAACGCATCCACTCCGCCTTGACGTCGGTGTCCGCCCAGGTCTGCCAGTCCGCCATGCGCTGCGCGGCGACCGTCCGGATCTCGGCCTCGTCCATCGTCCCCTCGCGGGCGAACAGCACCTGCCCGCGCGGCGAGTACAGGATGTGCCGGGGCACCGTCAGCGCGGTCAGGTCCGCCGCGACCACCCGCGCCGGGTCGAGACCGTGGGTCCCCGCCCAGCGGCTGGCCGTGGCCTGGGTGGCCGGATGCCCGTAGCCCCCCTGCTCACTGGTCACGATCGTCAGGAAGACCAGCCCGTCGATCTTCCCGTCGAGCTTCCCGATCGTCTTCGCCTGGGGCCCGCACGGCCCGCACCAGGGCGCGGCGTACTCGGCCCAGACGAAGCTTCCCTGGAAGTCGGTCAGCGCGACCGGCGTGCCGCTCGCGCTCGGCCGCCCGGGCTTGCCGCGGCGGTTGAGGTAGGAGACATCGGTCAGGTTTCCGACGTAGTCGCCGAGGCCTTCGGGCACGCCGGGCTCGACGCCGTCACCGCAGCCGAGGAGGTAGAGGCCGACGAGGGGAATGAGGCAGAGGAAGAGGACGCGGGACATCGCAGACTCCGGAAGTGGGGAACGAGGAGTATAGCAGGGGGGACCGACGCGAGCAGGGGGCGTACGGTCCCGCGCCGGAAGAAAAACGACCCGCGGCCGGATTCCCCCGTAAGAACCTCCCGGGCGGCGGACATGTACGGTGTGGCCTGTTTCGACCAACCCCCACGGAGGACCTTCCCATGAAGCTGCAGACCCAACTGCGAGCCGGACCGCATCGCGACATGATCATGAAAGGCAAGAAGATCCTGCAGAACTGACAACCGCCCCGCTCCCCCTTCGCCCCTGGCAGCCCCTGCCGGGGGCGAATAGGATGACGGGGGTCGGTGTCCGTCCTGGCGGTGCCGCCCATGGCGCCGACCTGTGGAGGATCCCCGATGCGCCCGCCGCTCCTGTGTCTGCTCGCCGCCCTCGGCCTCGCCGGCTGCAAGGGCCTGTGGTCCCGCCCGGTCGAGCCCTTCGAGCCCGGCCCCCCGCGGGTGCTGAAGAACCGGGCGCTGCTCGGCTCGCGGAAGCTGACCGTGCAGCGCCAGTGGACCGAACGCTTCCGCTTCGACACCGCCATCGTCGACGACAGCGGCGCTGTCGTCTTCTCCCTCGACGGGGACTGCGTCGCGGTGGTGAAGGACATCGGCAACATCTACCACGACCCGCAACAACGCTACGAGGAATGGAACGACGGGATCTCCGCGCTGCCGAAGAACTGCTACATCCATTCCTCCACCCAGGGCTTCATCTACGACCCCGACACCGGCCACATCGCCCCCGTCCCCCCTGGCGGCGAGCTGATCATGGTGCGGGAGCTCTGGAATCACAAGCCCGGCACCGTCGAGACCCGGCCGAGCCTGCTCGTGTGGCGGGAGCAACGCGGGGAAGAGACCCACAGCGTCGTGCTCCTCCCCGACCTCGGGGTCGCCTTCGAGGGCCTGGTCGACCTGACCTGGGAGCACCGCGGGCCGGAGTTCCTCGGCCCCCTGCGGGTGCGCGACCCCCGCTTCCGGAGCATGCGCTTCCTCAGCTTCGCCCATCGCCTCGAGGCCGGCTGGGGCGGGTTCATCTGGCTCGACGAGCTGTCCCACAAGTCCTACGAGGGCATGGCGGGGCACCCGATCGACTGGGTCGGCGATCCGGTCGTCCCCGGTCCGAACAACATCCCCGGGCGGCTCAGCTCGCGGGAAGACACCATGATGCTGTGCGAGCTCTGGGCGACCAACCTCGTCGAGCACATCTACGAGGGCCACCGCGCCGAGCTCGAGGAGCAGCGCCGCCTCGCCGAGCTCGAGCGCCAGCGCCTGGCCGCGGAGAAGGCGCGGCGGGCAGAAGCGCGCCTGCCGGCCGAGAAGGAGCTCGCCGTCGAGCTCGCGGCGCTCGAGGAGCGCGCCTGGGAGCTGTCGCTGGAGTTCCGCGACGCCGAGGCGGTGACGCTGTTCACCGCCTTCCTCGACCGGGCCCTGGCCCGGCTCGACGGCCTCGCCCCCGAGGAGAGCCCGCTGGTCGTCGCGGCGATGCACGCCAAGGTCGGCGCCCAGGCGAACCTGGCGGGCGCCTGGCTGCAGGACTCGGTCGACAAGCCGCCGGCGGACGTCGGCGCCGCGCTCCACGAGGCGCAGCTCGTACGCTTCCACGAGCACTGCCCCGACGCCGAGGAGGCGGAGGTCCACGTGTGGCTGCTCGAGATGGTCCGCTACGTCAGCGCGACCAGCGACAGCGGCTACGACAGCTTCGTGGCGCGCGTCGAGCGCGACGCGCCCGCGAGCCTGGACTTCCACCTGAGCGCGATGCAGGAGCGCCGCCGCGAGTACCTGCTGCGGCAACGGGTGGAGCGCTCCGGCTGGACCTACACCCCGCCGGCGCCGACCTGGTTCGAGCAGTTCGCGGGCTTCTTCACCGCCGGCGCGTCGACCGACCTGCCCCTGCCCGGGCCCTCGTCGGGGCCGAGCCCCTCGTCGGGCTCGAGCTACACCCCGAACACCGGGCCCGGCGAGTTCCAGATCTGGGTGGCTCAGGAGCAGTGGAAGTCGCGGGTGCAGGAGATCCAGAAGACCTACAGCAACCGGTACAACTACCAGAACAGGTACGACTACTGAGCGTTACGGGGTCCTGCTGCGGATCCCCCTCAGGGCGCCCGCGTCTCGACCAGCTTGCCGACGCTGCGCAGCACCAGGGCGAAGGGGGAGATGTCCTCGAGGGCAATCTCGACCGTGCCCGGCAGGCCGTGCTGCAGGGGAATCGCCGAGCCCTCCTCGGGGGTCGGCTCGAGCTCGACCTGCACCCGCCCCTCCCGCGGCTCGCCGGCGACGTGGGTGACGCGGGCGGGGACGCTGCCGTACTGGGTCCAGGAGAAGCCGTACAGCCGCAACCGCGCGCTCTGCCCGGGCCGGACGCGGCCGAGGGCGGCGTCCGGAGGGAAGCTCGCGACGATCTTCAGCTGGCCCTCGGGGATGATCGCGGCGACCCGCTCGCCGAGCTGCACGACCGAGCCGAGCTGGAAGTCGCCGACCTCGCCGAGCACGCCGGCCACCGGCGCGAGGATGCGCCGCGCCGCGATGCGCTGCAGGAGCGCGGCGCGCTCGGCCTCGAGCCGCTGCAGCTCGCCGGCGAGCTGGGCGCGCTCGCGGACCAGGCCGGCGAGCTTGGCGCGCTGGGAGGCGTCCTTGACCCGCTCCTCTTCGGCGACCGAGCGGGCCTGGGCCTCGAGGCGGGCGATCTGGCCGCGGATCTCCTGGGCGTCGGAGCGGGCACGCAAGAGGTCGACCTCGGACAGCTTGGTCGTGCCGAAGATCTCCTCCCAGCGGGCGACGATGTTCTCGGCGACCCCGAGCGCCTCCCGCGCGACCTCCGCCTGCACCTCGAGCTCGTCGAGGCGGGCGCGGGCGGCGGCGCGCAGGCTGGTCGCGACCGTATCCTCCGCGCCGATCGCCGCGTCGAGGGCGACCAGCCGGCCGCGCAGGCCGGCCAGGCTGGCGTCGGTCTCGGCGAGGCGCAGGTTCTCCTGCTCGGCGTCGAGCTCGACGAGCACGTCCCCGGCCTCGACCGCCCGGCCGATCTCGAGGTGGCTGGCGATCACCTGGCCGCCGACCGGGGCCTGCACGCTGTGGGCCCGGCGCTGCACCTCGAGGCGCGCGTCGCCGCTCAGCTCGTAGACGGTCAGCTCGGCCCGCAGCAGCCACCAGCCCCAGCCGGCGAGCAGCAGCGCGACGAGCAGCACCGCCCAGGGCGCGCGGCGCGGCCGCTGGGCGGAGAGCGAACGCAGGGTCCGGGCAAAGGCGACGGCCATCGGCGCATCCTCGGGCTCGAAGGGATGTCCGAGGAGTACACGATCGCGGCGCGAGCGGCAAGCCGGAGTGATCTCGCTCAGCCGCGCGCCCTACGCGGTCGCGACCCGCATCCCGATCCCGCGCAGGATGAACGACTGGGGGGTGAGCGGCGGACGCACCCCGGCGACCGCCGCCTCGGCCGCCTGCGCGTGGGGGATGGTGCGCATCGACGCGGGCACGATCGGGCCCGCCAGCCGCACCAGGCGCGCGAACACGGGGAAGAGCGCGCGCTCGTGGGCGCGGTAGCGGAGCCCGAACATCGTCCGCAGCCGTGGCGGCAGGGTCGCCGCGGCGAGGAAGCGCAGGACCGGCGCCAGCACGCGGAAGTGCCCGGGGCCGCGCAGCAGCGCCGCGCAGACCTCCGCTCCGGCCGTCCCCACGCCGAGCTCGTCGCCTTCCACCATCTCCTTCATCCACGCCGAGAACGCGCGGTAGCTGGGCGGCGCGTAGCGGTCCGGGATCCCGAACAGGCGCGTGAAGACCGTGCGCTCCCCGTAGTAGGTCTCGAGCTCCGCTGGCGAGAGCGTCCCGAAGAAGCGCTCGTAGGCGTAGACGGCGGAGTCGACCAGCGTCCCCCACACCCACATCAGGAGCTCGGGGTCGTCGGCGTGATACGGCTCTCCGCGGGGGAAGCGGGCGACCGGCTCGGGCAGCTCGCCGCTGATGCGGGTGTGGATGTGATGCACCCGGCGGGCCGCCGCGAGCGCGCTCTCGCGGGTGCCGAACAGGACGGCGTAGACCGCGCCGAAGGTCCGGGCGAAACGCCCGAGGCTGTCTTCGCGGAAGTTGCTGTGATCGAAGACGCCCTGCGCGACCTTGGGATGGGCCATCTGCATCAGCGCCGCGCGCATGCCTCCGAGGAAGAGAACCGACTCGCGGTTGATGCGCCAGCCGAGGCTGGTCTGGTCGAAGAACCCGCGCGCCCCCGGGACGGCCAGCGCCTCCGCCTGGGCGACCAGGGCTTCGAAGTCGGGCGCGTTGTCGTGCTTCCCCATGCGACCCTCCGTTGCGGCGCCGTCGGCTCGAGCTCCCTGCACAACAAAGTACGCGACGTGCGCGAGCGGGACAACGCGACCGCGGCGAGCCTCGGGCGGCGCGGGCGGGCAGCTCGGCGCCCGCGGGACCGGCGAGGTGTGATGCGGAGGCCCGGTCAGAGGCTGACCACCCGCTGATCGGCGACTGCCCGCTCCGGCGGGTCCCGCGTTCGCGCCCGACCTCGGACGGGTCGCGAGAACCCACGGTCAAAGAAAGACTTGCGACATCATCCCCAGCGCTGTGGGTCCGCGGCACGGGGCTTGCTCCCCTGTGGGTGGACTGCCCCCGATCCGAGGAAGCACTTCACTTCCGCGGGCTGCCGCCCTCGACGGCAGCCCGCATTTTTCTCGCTGCAAACCCCGCCCCCTCCTCCCGCTCCGGCAAGTTCCAGCGCTGCCCCCTCCCCCCGCCCTCCGCACCACTTCGCGGCCACATGACCGTCGGCTCTGACGGATCCGGGTTGAAACGATGACATTCCCGTTGTCCACTCAGGGGAGTTCCTTCTCCACCGGGAGGTTTTGACGTGGCAGTCCATTCTCGCGATCGCTGGTTGGCGATCCTGTTGATCCTGGGATGTGGCATCGTCGGATGCGACAGCAGCAGCAGCAACCGCGGAGGGGGTACGTCCCTCTCCATCACGACCGGGAGCCTCCCGAACGGGGCCCTCGGCATCACCTACACCGCGACCGTCAGCACCGACGCGACGAGCGGGCAGACGCTGGTCTGGAAGCTGCGCGGAGCGCTGCCGACCGGCCTGAACGCCAGCTTCGGCGCCACCGACGCGACGATCAGCGGCACGCCGGCGGCGACCGGCGCGTTCACCTTCACCATCGTCGTCTCGATCACGACCACCAGCCTGCCGGGCGGCACCGTCGGCACGAGCTACAGCCAGGGCATCACCGCGACCGGCGGCAACGGCAGCTACACCTGGAGCGGCACGAACCTGCCCGCCGGGCTGAGCCTGAGCTCGGGCAGCCCGACCGCGACCCTGTCCGGCACGCCGAGCGCGGCCGGCACGTTCAACTTCAGCGTCGACGTCCAGGACTCCGGGGGGACGACCGACAGCCAGAGCTTCACGATCACGATCGCCTCCGGCGGCAGCCCGCTCGCGATCACGACCAGCAGCCTGCCGGATGGCGTCGTCGGCGTCGCCTACGACCAGGATCCCGCGGCCAGCGGCGGAACCGGGACCGGCTATACATGGACGAGCACCGGCACCCTGCCGACCGGCCTCAGCCTGACCGACGGCACGCCGGCGGCGGACCTGTCCGGGACGCCGACGACGGCGGGCAGCTACAGCTTCGACCTGACCGTCACCGACTCCGGCAGCAACACCGACACGGAGTCGTACAACGTCACGATCGCGCCGGCGGTGCGGATCACGACGGCCACCCTCCCCGACGGCATCGTCAACGGCGCCTACAGCGAGACCGTGACCGCACAGAACGGCTCGGGCGCGGGCTACGCCTGGTCCCTGAGCGGGAACGTCCCGCCCGGCCTGTCGATCACCGCGAGCGCGACGCCCTCGGCGACGCTCTCCGGCACCCCGTCCGCGGACGGCAGCTTCACGTTCGACGTGACCGTCACCGACTCCGTCGGCAGCACCGACACGATCTCGTACACGATCACCGTCGACCCGGAGCTCGTGATCACCACCACCACGGTCGCCAACGCCGTGGTCGGCCAGACCTACTCCGAGACCGTCACCGCGACCGGCGGCAGCGCGAGCGGCTACGACTGGAGCCTGAGCGGGAACGTGCCGCCGGGGCTGACCGTGACCGACGCGACGCCCTCGGGCACCCTCGACGGCCCCGTGACCAGCGCGGGCACGTACACCTTCGACCTCGAGGTCAGCGACTCCGACGGCAACATGGCGAGCCAGACCGTGACCCTGACGGCCTCGGCCCCTCCCTCCGATCCCCTGCGGCTGACGACCTTCATCCTGCCGAACGGGCGCGTCGGCGACATGTTCTCCGAGGAGATCGTCGCCGCCGACGGCGCGGCCGGCTCGCCGACCTTCTCGGTCAGCAGCGGCTCCCTGCCGACGGGCCTGGTCCTCAACCAGCCGACCGGTGGCAGCAAGACCGCGACGATCACCGGCATGCCGAGCACGGACGGCCACTTCCAGTACACGATCACCGCCGACGACGGCGTGACCACCGCCAGCCACCAGTACCGGACGACCATCGCGATCGCTCCGCGCTGGGTCGTGTACCGCGCGGATATCCTGACCTCCGCCGTCGAGGAGCTGTTCGCCGTCGACATCAGCAGCGGCACGCCCGGCGCGCCCTTCCAGCTCGACCCCGGCACCGACATCACCCTGGACAACGAGTACCGCTTCTCCTGGGACGGCCGCCTGCTCGCCTACATCGACTCCGCCGACATCATCTGGACCATCGACATGAGCGGCGCGACGCCGGGCACCCCGCAGCGGGTCATCCCGGCGACCGCCGCGGGCGGCGCGGTCGCCTTCCAGTTCTCGATGGACGATCGCTACATCGTCTTCCACGGCGACCTGAACACCGCTGGCGACAACGAGCTGTTCGCGGTCGACATCAGCGGCGGCGCGCCCTATCCGGCGCCGGTCACGATCAGCGACGCGCCGATCTCCTCGGGCAGCACCGCCTCGGTCACCTTCGACGACCTCGACACGACGACCTACACGCCGGGCCTGATCTACGGCTCCTTCAGCCCGCCGACCTTCCGCTGGGGGACCTTCTCCCCCGACGGCAACTGGCTGGTCTACGAGCACGACAACGTCACCGTGCTCGAGAATGACCTGTTCTTGATCGACTTCAGCGGCGCGACTCCGGGCAGCCCCCAAAGGGTCGCCGCCAACGCCCGCGCCGCCGGCACCGACATGAAGGCCTTCGTGTGGTCGGCCGACTCGCGCTACCTCGCCTTCGTCGCGGACTGGAACGTCTCCCTGCAGGACGAGCTCTACGTCGTCGACACCCAGAACCTCGGCACGGCGACCCAGGTCAGCGCACCGATGGCCTCGACCAGCACGGCCCTCGATGTCGTGTCGACGGTCGGCTACTACTCCGGCTTCTACTTCTCGCCGGACGTCACCTCGCTGGTCTACCGGGCGGACGACCAGACGGACAACGAGTTCAACCTGTTCCACGTGTCCTTCGCCGGCGGCACGCCCGGCGCCGCGGTGCAGGTCAACGGCACGCTGCCGACGTCCGGGGATGTCGACGGCGTGTTCTACTCCCCCGACTCGCGCTGGCTCGCCTACCGCTCGGATGAGCGGGTCAACAACGAAAGCGAGCTGTGGGTCGTCGACATCACCGGCGGCGTGCTCGGCAGCAAGGAGGTCGTGTCGCACGACCCGATCGCGGCGAACGGCGACGTCGACTCCCTCTCGACCTTCGACCGCAACATCCAGTGGGCGAGCGAGGACTTCCTGATCTTCGTCGGCGACACCGACGTCAACGACGACAGCAGCGTGTACTC
>JAUIEM010000195.1 GCA_030428695.1 bacterium | reverse complement strand
GGCCGGCGTCCCCGCGACGGTGCCGGCACCGTCGAGGGCGAGCTCCTCGGTGATCGACAGCCGCGGCAGGTCGGCGAGGGCCCGCGGCGCCGCGGCCGAGCGCAGAGGCTGCCCGTCCAGGCTGCAGGCGAGCCCCCAGTCCATGACGTAGACCTGCCCGAAGCGGCCGACCATCACGTTCGAGGGCTTGAGGTCCCGGTGCAGGATGCCCTTGTCGTGTGCGTAGCCGAGGGCGTCGCACACCTTGAGGAAGATCTCGAGCCGCGGAACCAGCGCGCGGCCTGCCTCGAGCCAGGCGCCGAGGGTCTGGCCGGCGACCCGCTGCATCGTGAAGAAGGGGCGGCCGTCGGCGGCCCGGCCGATCTCGTGGATCGTCGCGATGTTCGGGTGCTCGAGCTGCCCGGTGATGCGGGCCTCGCGGACGAAGGCCTCGGTGCGCCCGCGGTCGTCCTCCGCCGCGAGCAGCTTGGCGGCGACCTCGCGCTCGAGGTCGCTGTCGTAGACGAGGAAGACCTCGCCCATGCCGCCGGCGCCGAGCCGCGCGCGGACGGGATAGCGCCCGAGGGCGGGAGGCTGCGGACGCGGCGCTGCTTCCCGGCTCTCGTCCATCGCTCCTCCCCTCCGCAGTGTAGGACCCCGCGAACTTTTTTGCACTGCGCCGGGGGGTTGGGGCCGTCGCGCGCGCAGTGCCGGGTGAGAGCGCACAGGAGGGCGACAGGATGGCGATCGGGAAGTTCAGCGCGGAGGCGGCGAAGAAGCTCGCCAAGGAGTTCATCAAAGAGCTGATCGAGCAGCTGATCAAGATGGGGCGTGACAAGGCCCTGACCGGCACGGCCCACTGGGCGGCGAGCTACACCGGCGACATCCAGGCCGAGCTGCGCAAGCGCGGACGCGCGCTCGAGAGGCAGGTGGAGCGACTGTGCAGCGCCCCGAACATCGGCCTGGCCCAGGCGCTCGCGATCCGCGCGGTGATCCCCGCCCTCGGGGCGTACGCGACGATCGACCCCATCGAGCGCATGCAGGTGTGCTCGAACATGCTCGACATCATCCAGATGACCGTCGAGCACGAGTACGGGAAGTACGCCCGCAGGCTGGGAAGCGCGGGCCGCGGCGCCCAGAACTTCAACATCGTGTTCGGCGTCGGGGAGAGCTGGGTGCTCGCCATCGACTGGGCTCCGATCTACGCGAAGCTCGGGCGGCGTCTGGGCGCGCTGGTGCGCGAGGTCGAGGACCGGAAGAAGGCCGCCGAGGCCGAACGCCGGGCGGCCGCGGCGGCCCGCGAGAAGGACCGTACCGCCCGCCGCGAGCGCTGGATCGCGACCGAGGCGGCGCTGAAGAAGGCGTACGGCACGCCGCAGCTCGCCCAGGTCGCGGCCGCCCGCGGCGTCGACCAGCGCAAGGCGACCGGGATCGCGCGCTTCGGGGTCGATCCCTCGACCGGCGAGGTCACCTACCCGCGTAAGAAGGGCCGGCTCGTGCTGCCGAAATCCGACCGCCGGGCGCTGGTCGAGGCCTTCCGCAAGGGGGCCTGGCCCGCCCTGAACGCCAAGGAGGCCGAGCTCGGTCTGCGCAACAACGACAGCTGGGGGGCGATCGCGAAGGAGGCCCTCGCCGGCAAGCGCTGAGCGCCCTGGGCTCAGCCGTGCACGCGCGAGACCGCGGGCGCGGCCTGGTCCGGCGCGCCTTCCACGCGGTCGAGCCGCTCCCGGACCGCCCGGACCGCCGGATCGAGCAGCCGCTCGGGGCGGAAGCGTCGCGTGACCCAGCTCCGCAGGCGGCCCGGGACCAGGCCGTACAGCGCGGCGACCGGACGCGCCCAGCCGGGCACGGTCAGCTCCGGGGCGCGGCTGTCCAGGCTGGCGAGCACGGCGCGGGCGACGTCCTCCGGCTGCCGGGAACCGAGCCCGCCGAGGGGCAGCCCCGCGGCCATGCGCGTGTGCACCGCGGTCGGCAGCACCGCGCTCAGCGTGACGCCCGTGCCCTCGAGCTCGTGGCGCAGGGCGGCGGACAGGCCGACGACGGCGTGCTTGCTCGCCGTGTAGGCCGCCATGTAGGGGACGGGCAGCCGGCCGGCCAGGGAGGCGATGTTGACGACGTGGCCCCGGCCCCGCGCCACCATGCGCGGCAGCGCCAGACGCAGGCCGATGGCGGTGCCGGTGTAGTTGACCGCCTGCAGCGCCTGCTGGCGGGCGAGGGGCTCGGTCAGGAAGGGGCCGGTCGTCAGCACGCCGGCGTTGTTGACCAGCACGTCGAGGGGCCCGAGCTCGGCCTCGACCGCGTCGAGGCAGCGGGCGAAGGAGGCCTCGTCGGCGACATCGAGGCGGTAGGCCCGCGCCCGCGGACCGAGCTCCGCCGCGAGGCGCTCGGCGGCGGCGCGGTCGATGTCCCCGAGGGCGACGCGGGCCCCCGCCGCAACCAGCTGGCGCGCGGTCGCGCGGCCGATGCCGTGGGCGGCGCCGGTGACCAGGGCGACCGCGTGGCGCGTGGCGAAGCGGGCCGGAGCACGCGCCGGGGCGCGGGCGGCCGGGCTGAAGCGGAAGGGCCGCGCATCGAAGCGGCGCAGGCGGCGGCGCAGGTCGGCGGTGCTGAAGGGGTAGATCGTGCTGTTGCGGCCGGTCTTGTCGATGTACCAGCTGCGGCAACCGCCGGCGTTCCAGACGGTGGTGGCGAGGGCGTCGTCGAGCTCCTCGTTCCAGGTCTGCTGCGGCCCGGCGAGCACCTCCAGGGTGTCGGCGCCGCGCGCCCGGGTGTCGCGCATCGCCTGGAGGATGTACGGGGCCTGGGCCTCGACGATGTTCAGCGCCGAGCCGTGCCCGTTGCCGAGGTTCGGCCCGAGCATCAGGAAGAGGTTCGGGAAGCCGGCGACGGTCGTCCCGAGGTAGGCGCGGGGGCTGCCGTCCCAGGCTTCCTCCAGGCTGCGCCCGCCGCGGCCGAACAGGCGGCGCGGAAGAGCGGAGTCGGTCACCCGGAAGCCGGTCGCGAAGATCAGCGTGTCGAGGGCGTGGGCGCTGCCGTCGCTGGCGACGACCCCGTCGCGGGTGACGCGCTCGACGCCGGGGGCGACCCGGGCGTTCGGGGCACACAGCGCGGGGTAGTAGGTGTCCGACAGCAGCATGCGCTTGCAGCCGAGGGTGAAGTCGGGAGTGAGCCGCGCGCGCAGCTCCGGATCTTCGACCTGGCGCCGGAGCTGCCACTCTGCGAGCTTCTGCACCGTCCGCATCGCGTCGTTGTCCGCCTGGGCCCGCTGCAGCAGCTCGGTCAGGCCGTAGACCGCGCCGCGCACCAGCCGCTGCAGCGCCGGGACGCGGCGGTAGGCGGCCTGTTGCAAGGGCGAGACGGCGTGGTCGGGCTTGGGGATCACCCAGCTCGGGGTGCGTTGGAACACGACCAGCTCGCGCACCCGCGGCTGGATCTCGGGGATCAGCTGGATGGCCGAGGAGCCGGTGCCGACCACGCCGACCCGGCGACCGCGCAGGTCGAGGGCGTGGTTCCAGCGGGCGGAGTGGAAGACCTCGCCGGCGAAGTCTTCCAGCCCCGGCAGCGGAGGGATGCGCGGATCGTGCAGCGGGCCCTGGGCGCCGATCACGAAGCGCGCGTCCAGGTCGCCCCCGGTCGTGCGCAGCCGCCAGCGGCCGCGCTCTTCGTCGAAGCGCGCCGCGAGGCACTCGGTGCCGGTGCGCACATACGGCCGCACGCCGAACTGCTCGGCGACCTCGAGCAGGTAGGCCTGGATCTCCGGCTGGGGCGCGAAGAAGCGGCTCCAGTCGGGCTTGGGGGCGTAGGAGAAGGAGTACAGCACGCTCGGCACGTCGCAGGCGCAGCCGGGGTAGGTGTTCTCCCGCCAGGTGCCGCCGAGCTGCGCGGCCTTCTCGAGGACGACGAAGTCCTCGATGCCGGCGCGCAGCAGCTCGATGGCCATGCCGAGGCCGGAGAACCCGCCGCCGATGATCACGATGTCGTGGGACTGCATCGAAGCTTCCTCCTCGTTCGCCCTGGACGGACGGGCGAATGAACGTTCACTCCACGGACCGCTGTCTCTTCACCGCCGGATCGCCTCCCAGACGCAGCGCTCCGCTTCGGCCATCAGCGCGTCCGTCGCGGGGAGCCGGCCTTCGTCCTGGCCGCGCACCACGCCGACGAAGGAGCCCCACACCAGGTGGATCAGCAGCTCGGCGGGGACGTCCTTGAGCGCTCCCGCGCCCTGGCTGAGCTCGACGAACTGCACGATCGGCTGGCGCATCGCCTCCTCGACCGCGCGGCTCTCGGCGTCCTCGTAGGGTCCGTGGTGGTGGAGCTCGAGGAAGTGCACCGCGCGCGGGTGGCGACGCGCGAAGGCGACGCCGCGCTGCCAGATCGCGCGGAACTGCTCGCGCGCGGGCGCGCCGCCGGGGAAGCCGCGCAACAGGGCAGCGCCGAGGGCCTGCCGCCAGTGGCGCAGGAGCACGTTGACCAGCGCTTCCTTGCTCTCGAAGTAGCGGTAGATGGTCCCGGCCCCGACCCCGGCCAGCCGCGCGACCTCGGGCACCGCGGTGCCGTAGAAGCCGCGCGCGGCGAAGAGCTCGAGGGCGGCCTCGAGGATCTTCGCGCGCTTGTCGCCGCGGGGACGGCTCGTCGCTTCCACCAGGATCCTCTCTCGCGCGCGGAATGAACGTTCATTCTAGTCGACGGGTTGCTCCACACAAGGTGAAATCCGTCGTGTGTGACGCCGAAACCATACGCTTACTCATACGCATCACGCCCGGTGGAGACTCCGCGGACCGGGCTCCGGCGGGGAGCCGGAGAAAAACCGGCGGCGCTCCCACGGCCTCCTGTGCGGAGGGACAGGCACAACAACGGTAAATGTCGTTCACAAAAATATCGCAAGTCACGCTTCGGCACACCCCTTGCTCTACTCCCCCTCGACGACACGAGGCGCATGACCGCCTCCAACCGAGGAGACACACCATGAAGACCCGCACCACCGTCCACGCCGGCCCCACGCAGATTTCCCACCCCGGCGTCTATATCCAGGAATTCACGGCCCGCAGCCGCTGAGCCGACACCCCACGCACCGAAGGAGACACACCATGAAGACCCGCACCACCGTCCACGCCGGCCCCCACGTCCTCACCTGGGACAGCCCCACCCACCACTTCGCCCGCGGCGCCAACCCCATGGACCTCAAGCGCGGCGGCTGAGCCCCGCGCTGTCCGCAACCACGAAAACGCACGACCCACACCAGGAGAACCACACCATGAAGAAGCGCACGAAGATCCACGCTGGCCCCTACGACTGCTGCAACCGCGACATCATCCGCCGCAAGGTCTAGACGGCCTCGCGAGCGTCGCAGATGACGGGCCCGTGACCGGGCCCGCGCCTCATCGATGGCCCCCTGCCCGTGGTGGTCATCGTGCGAAGAACCGCGGCTCTGCTTCTCGTCCTTGCCGGCTGCGCGAGCCCCTCCGGACGGACCCGGCTGCCCACCGCCCCCACTCTGGAGCTGCCCCCACCGTTGAGTCTCGCGCCTCCCCTGACGGCGGCGGAGAGGGCGGAGCTTCCCGCGCTCGAGGCCGCGCTCGCCTCTGCCGATCCCGACCTCCGCGCCGCGGCAGAGGATCGGCTTCGACGGCTCGGTCCGGGCGCGGTGCGTGCCCTGCACGCGCGCCGGGAGTCTCTCTCGCCCCAGGCGTGCTCCTCCCTCGAGAAGGTGCTGGCGCGCATGCTTCCACCGAGCGAGGAGGAGATCGTGCACTATCGCCGCCACCGGAAGCCGACGCGCTGGGCGCGGGAATCCGGGGGAGCGGCGTTGAAGATCGAGGAACCTGGGAGCTTCAAGGGCCCGTCCGTCCGCTACACGCTGATCGACGCAGCGGGGACGGAACGTTGGAGTCTGCGGGGTGGTCAGGCCTTTCTCGCCGACGGGGCGGTGCTCTACGACGACCGCGCCGCGATCGCCCACTACGACATCGCCAGCGCTGCCTGGAGCTGGAGGGCACCCTACTTCCCCAGGACCGCCAACCCGTTCGGTTTCGGCATGCCGACCCTCGTCCACATCGGCGACGACGCGGTCACCATCTACCGGCGGCTCCAGCTAGAGGGAGAGGAACCCGACGCTCCGCCCGAGCGGCTGTACGCCGTCGAACGCTTTCGGCTCCGCGACGGCCAGCTCCTCTTCCGCGTGCTTGAGCCTGTGCCAGAAAGTGAGCCCCGCTGGCGGGTCGATCCTGTCCGTCCCCGGCCCCAGGACCGGAATCCGTTCTGACTACAACCGGGCTGAACGCTAGCTAGCTAGCTCCCGACCCGCGCGCGCCGAGCACTTCCCCCACTTCCCCCAGGCCCGCCTTTTCCCACCTCCTGCGTAGCCGCTCCCGTCGCACGGGCACGGAGCGTCCTCGCCGGGGAAGGGCCCCGGAAGCTCCGCCGTCCCGGCACCGCACCACAGGAGCTCTCCGATGCTCGCTCTCCTCCGACGCCGCAGCACCGCCCTCGGCCTCGCCCTCGGCGGGCTGGCCTGCCTGCTCGTGCTCGGCCTGGCCCCCGGTCCCTCCACCCCCGCGGCGAGCGTCCTTCCGCTCGAGACGGGCACCTCGCCAGCCGCTCCTCCCCTTCCGCCGCCTCCACCGTCCCCTGCCGCGCCGCCGGCCGACGTCCCGCCCGCGCGCGGCTGGCAGGGCTTCGTGCAGAGCGTCGACGACCTGCTCGCCCTGATCGAGCAGGGCCGGCCCGGGCTGGCCGCGGCGGTCGCCCAGTCGCTGTCGACCGAAGCCGACGGGGAGCGCTTCGGCCCGGGAGAGAACGCCCGCGCCGCCGCGCCGGTCTCCGGGCTGATCCCGCACCGCTTCGAGGAACCCGCCACCGTCACCTGGCGCGGACAGCGGCTCGCGGTGACACCGCGCTTCGGCGGCGGCCCGGGGCACAAGCGGGGCGCCAGCGTCGTCTACCGGCTCGCGCCGGGCCTCGACATCGTGCGCGTCGCCCTCGAAGACCGGCTCGAGGAGCTGATCGTCGTCTCCTCCCCCGAGGCCCTCGTGCCCTTCAGCTACCGCCTCGACGTCGATCCGGGCGTGGTCCCCCGTCCGACCGGCATCGGCAGCGTCGAGCTCGTACGCGACGGCACCCCGTGGCTGCGGCTCAACCCGGTCGAGGCGCTCGACGCGGGGCGGCAGCTCCTGTCCGGTTCCTGGGAAGTCACACCGCAGCCCGACGGGAGCCTGCTCGCCGCGCTCGCCATCGACCTCTCCGCCGCCCGCTTCCCGGTCGCGATCGACCCGGGCTGGAGCAGCACCGCCACGATGAACCACGGCCGCCACTCCCACTCCCTCGTGCGCCTCGCCGACGGCCAGGTCCTCGCCCTCGGCGGCTACGGCTCCAACGGCATGACGCTCGTCACCCTGTCGAGCGCCGAGCGCTTCGACCCGGCGACCAACACCTGGAGCGCGACCGCCACGCCCCTCGGCCACTACGGCCACGTCGACGGCAGCGCGACGCTGCTCCCGGACGGGCGGGTGCTCGCCGTGCAGGGCGGCGCCTCGCTGTACGACCCGGCCACCGACAGCTTCACCCCGACCGCGACCCCGCGGGTGATCGGCCGCCGCGCCCACCACACCGCGACCCTGCTGCCGAGCGGGCGGGTGCTGGTGTGCGGCGGGAAGCCGATCCGCACCTCGGTCAACGAGCCGAGCGAGCGCGCCGAGCTGTACGACCCCGCCACCGACGTCTGGACCGAGCTCGCGCCGATGGCCGTGCCGCGCGCGGAGCACTCCGCGACCCTGCTCGACGACGGCCGGGTGCTGATCGCCGGCGGCCAGACCGACAACTTCGGCGGCGAGACCGCGCTGACCGAGCTGTACACCGAGGGCCTCGGCTTCAGCGCCGGCCCCGACCTGCCCGACGCCGGCGACGCCACCTCGCGCTGGGGGCACACGGCGACGAAGCTGGCGGACGGCCGGGTGCTGCTCGCCGGCGGCCGCTCGAACACCTACTTCAGCGGCCTGTTCCGCGGCTTCCTGTTCGAGCCGGGCAGCGACACCTGGTCGGCGCCACGCTCGATGCGCAAGCACCGCTACGGTCACACCGCCACGCTGCTCGACGACGGGACGGTGCTGCTGGTCGGCGGTGACCAGAGCAACGGCAGCTACACCGCGGCCTGCGCCCTGTACGATCCGGTCGCCCATCAGTTCGTCGACACGAGCCCGATGCCGATCAGCCGCACCTGGCACGGCGCGGTCTCCCTCGGCGGGAACGCGGTCCTCGTCGTCGGCGGCGCGAGCAGCTTCGCCATCGAGGCGACGGCGCTGAGCTACGACGTCGTGCTTCCACCTCCGCCACCCAGCGCGCTCGCCCAGTACGACGCCGGCGTCGAGCTGGTCGAGGACGGGCTCCTGACCGGCACCAGCGTGGACATCGCCGGCACCGTCGAGCGCCCGGACGGCGGCCTGGTCGCGCTCGAGGTCACGCTCGTCGGCTTCCCCGACCCGCAGACCTTTGGCGCCGTCGCGACCAGCGCCCAGGTCGACGGCGCCGGCAGCGTCCAGGTCAGCTTCAGCGGCCTCTTGCCGGGGAGCTACCGCTGGACCGCCCGGGCTCTTACCGACCAGGGGCTCGGCTCGGTGGAAGCGGCCCCGCACGCCGGCGCGTCCTTCACGGTAGAGGCGCTGCAGCTGCCCGCCGTCATCGCCGACCTCGGCCAGCAGGACCTGCCCGGCGGCGCCGCCCTGCCCGTCGGGGCCACGGCGAGCGGCGACGCGGTGCGGCTGCACGCGCAGCTCGGCCTCGACGACGCCGTGCCGGGGCTGCTCGCGCTCGAGGTCGAGGTGTTGCCGGTCGGTCAGCTCTTCGCCGGCCAGAGCACGGTGATCGGCCCGCTACTCTCCGTGCCGGTCCAGCCCGGCAGCGTGGCGGCGGGCATCGAGCTGACGGGCTTGAGCGATGGCCCCTACCACTGGCGCGCCCGGGCGATCAGCAGCAACCACGCCCCCTCGGCCTGGAGCAGCTTCGGAGGAAACGCCGAGGACGCCCCGGACTTCGTCATCGCGACCGCCATCCCGAGCGGCTACACCACCGACTTCGAGGGTCCGCTGGACTGGGAGCTGAGCCCGGCCGACGGCGTGGGCTGGGGTCTGGACGCGAGCCCCGCGACGGTCGCCGGCGGCGCCTTCCAGTCCGCCTCGCGCTCGCTGAACTACAACGACGGGACCGACTACGACAACGGCGTGCGGAACAGCGGCAGCGCCTTGTCCCCGCCGATCGAGCTCAGTGGCCTCGACGCCCCCATCCTGCGCTTCGCGTGCAACTACCATACAGAGACCACGGGCAGCGCCTGGGACCAGCGCTGGGTGCGCATCCGCTCGACCGCCAGCGGCGCCGTGCTCGACTCGCTGCAGCTGTACCAGACCGCGGGACGCTGCGGGCTCCCGGGCACCTGGCACACGCACGATCTGGCCCTCGACCCGGCCTGGGGGAACGTCCGCGTCGAGCTCTTCTTCGACACCCGGGACGGGCTCTACAACCAGCACCCGGGCTGGTTCGTCGACGATCTGACCGTCGCAGAAGACGACGGGCCGCCCCCGCCGCCTCCGGGCATGTGCTACGACACCGGCTTCGAGACCGGCGTGGGCTGGACGGTCGTGAACAGCGATGCCGGAGTCGGCTGGGCGCTCGACGACAGCGCCGCGCTGCCGTCCGGGGCAGCGCTGAGCGGCCTGAGCCTGAACTACAACGACGGCCTGGACTACGACAGCGGGACGCCGAACAGCGGCACCGCGACCAGCCCGCCGATCGACCTCAGCGCCTGCGCGACCCCGAAGCTGCGCTTCTGGTGCCAGTTCCAGACCGAGACCCTCGGCACCTCATGGGACCAGCGCTGGGTGCGCTTCCGGGTCGGCGGGCTGGTCGTCGAGCAGCACCAGCTCTCGTCGGCCTCCGGCTGCGAGGCGGGCATGGGCGTGTGGCACGAGCACGAGATCGCGCTCGATCCCGCCTGGGACAGCGTCGAGATCGAGCTGTTCTTCGACACCCGGGACGGGCTGTACAACCACTTCGGCGGCTGGGCGGTCGACGACCTCAGCGTCGGGGACTGAGCAGCTCCCCGACGGCGGCGACCACCTGCTCGGCCGGGAGGTTCCGCAGGCAGATGTTGTCCGTGCACTTCTTGCGCACCTTCCGTCCGCAGGGGCTACAGTGCACCGGCTTGCGCAGCACGCGCAGCCGCGCGGGATCGGCGACCACCGGCCCGCTGACCCCCGGATCGGTCGGCCCGATCAGCACCGCGATCGGCACCTCCATCGCCGCGGCGATGTGGGTCGGTCCAGTGTCCGCGCCGATGAAGGCCGCGGCGCGGCCGAGCACCGCGGCGAGCGCCAGGGGCGGCGTGTGGCCGGCGATGTTCGTGATGCGGGCGCGGACGCCCGGCGCGACCTCGGCGAGCAGCTGGTCAGCGATCGCTCCCTCCTTGGCCGAGCCGGTCAGCACCAGCGGACGGTCGAGCTCCTCGACCAGCAGCGGCAGGCAGCGCCGCCAGTTCTCGAGCGGCCAGGCCCGGTGGGAGATGCGGCTGCCGCCCAGGGCGAAGCGGCGGCGGCGGAAGGTGCTGTTGCCGATGTGGGCGGCGATGAACTCCGCCCCGTCCAGGGGCCGCAGGAGCTCGTCCGCCCGCGCCTGATCCTCCTCGCGGGGGAAGATCCTCGGCGGCCCGGCCTCCGCCTCCGCAGCGTCGGGGACCAGACCCCGGGCGAAGCGGAAGAACTGTGCAGAGAGGTGCTGCGCATCCCCGTCCCGCTCGACGAAGGCCAGGCTGTGGATGTCCCCGTCGGCGATGCCCGCCGCGGCCAGCCAGCGGCGCAGCTCGCGGTAGTCACCGAAGATCACCGCCTGCCGGTAGCCGGCGGCCCGGACCTCGCTCTTCAACGCGGCCACCCGCCGCCAGGCCTGCCACCAGCTGCCGCCCTTGGCGAAGCCGTGCAGCGCGTCCAGCCGCGGGAAGGCCGCGAGCACCTCGGACAGGCCCTGGGGACCGAGGAAGCCGAAGCTCGTCGCGGGGCGCCGCTCGGTCAGGAACCGGATCGCCGGCGTCGCCATCACGATGTCCCCGAGCCCGAGCAGGCTGATCAGCAGGGTCTTCTCGCCGTCGCGCAGCACGCTATCTCCCCATTCCATTCCCAGATCGGGCCCTACCCAGCACAAGACCCGGGCGGAACCCGGGTCTTGGCGCGATCGTAGACGTGAGCTTCGGCTTAGAACTTGTCGAAGCGCACGTTCTCCTGGGGCACCTTGTACTTGTTGTACAGCATGTCCTCGACCGCGTTGACCATCAGCGGCGGACCGCACAGGTAGAACTCGCAGTTCTGGACGTTCTCGTGCTTGGACAGGTACAGCTCGTCGAGAACCGAGTGGATGAAGCCCTCGGGGCCATCCCAGTCGTCCTCGGGCTGCTTGTCCGACAGCGCGATGGTGTAGTCGAAATTGGGGTGCTCCTTCTTGAGGCGCTTGAAGTCGTCCTCGTAGAAGATCTCCCGCACCGAGCGGGCGCCGTACCAGTACGACACCTTGCGGTCGGTGTTCATCGTGTCGAGCAGGTGGAAGACATGGCTGCGCATCGGCGCCATACCCGCACCACCACCGACGTAGATCATCTCGCGCTCGGTCTCTTCGTTGATCATGAAGTCGCCGTAGGGACCGCTGACCGTGACCTTGTCTCCCGCCTTGAGGTTGAAGATGTAGGTCGAGCCGATACCGCCGCGCGGCACCATCTGGCCGTCCGGACCCTTGACCAGCGGGTACTCGGGGTCGTCCTTGCGGACGCGGTGGGGCGGCGGCGGGGACGCGATACGCACGTTGAGCATGACCCGGTTGCCTTCGGCCGGATGGTTGGCCATCGAGTAGGCGCGCTGGATCTCTTCGTCGTTCTTGACCGACACGTCCCAGAGCTTGAAGGCGTCCCAGGCATCGCGGTACTTCTCGGCGACCTTGAAGTCCTTGTACGTGATGTTGTACGGCGGGACGTGGATCTGGACGTAGTGGCCGGCCTCGAACTCGAGGATCTCCCCCGAGGGCATGTCGAGGATGAGCTCCTTGATGAAGGTCGCGACGTTGTCGTTCGACCGGACCGTGCACTCGTACTCTTTGATCTTGAAGTACTCTTCGGGGATCTCGAGCTTCATGTTGCCGCGGATCTTGACCTGGCAACACAGGCGCACGTTGTCGCGCTTCTCACGGTTGGTCAGACCGCCCTTCTCGGCCGGTCCGAGGGTTCCACCCCCTTCATGCACCTTCAGCTTGCAGTAGAGGCACGTGCCGCGCCCACCGCAGGCGGAGGGGATGAAGATCTTCTCGGCGCCGAGGGCGTCGAGGACGGACTTCCCGCCTTCGACGTTCAGCACCTTGTCGCCGTTGTTGATGTCGAGCTCGCAGACACCGTAGTCGTTCAGATAGCGGTCGGAGACGACGATCAGGGTGGCGAGCGCTCCACAGATCGCGGCGAGGACGATCGTCGTGGTGACGACGGTGATCGAGGAGACCTCGGCCAGGATGGCGATATCGATCAGGTGTTCCATCAATATCCTTCCTTGGGTTGTGGTTGCTGTGGCCCAACCGTATCTACTGCATGGAAACCATGCCGGCGAAGCCCATGAACCCCATCGCCATCAGGCCGGCCAGGATCATCGTGATCCCGGGACCCTGCAGCGACTTCGGCACATGCGACCAGCGCAGCTTGTGACGGATACCGGCCATCGCGACGATGGCGAGCAGCCACCCGATTCCCGCCCCGAATGCGTACATGACGGATTGGAAGTAACTGTACTTACGAGTGATCATAAGCAGGGCGCCGCCGAGGATCGCGCAGTTGACGGTGATCAGCGGCAGGAAGATGCCGAGCGCGGCGTACAGGGTCGGGCTGGTGCGTTCGACCACCATCTCGACGACCTGCACGCTGGCGGCGATGACGACGATAAAGCTGACGAGCTGCAGGTGACCGAGCCCGTTCGGCTCGAGCAGGTACACGTAGATCGGGTAGTTGATCGCACACGTGAACGTCAGCACGAAGATGACAGCGACCCCGAGCCCCACGGAGCTCTTCAGCTCCTTCGAGATCGCGAGAAAAGAGCACATCCCCAGCAGGTTCGACAGGAGGATGTTGTTGGTGAAGATGGCGGCGATAAAGATGATGCCGGCCGATACGGGTACTCCGTATTCCACTGATCAGTCCTCCGTCATACCAGCGGCCGCGCGAGCAGCCCAGACGATGATGCCGAGAGCGAAGAAGGCGCCGGACGGCAGGATCATCAGCACCCAGGGTTCCCAGGGCACGCCCGTGACGTCCTGGATGTTCCAGATCCCGAGGATCATACCCTTGCCGAAGAACTCGCGGATGACCGCGACGCCCATCAGGATGATCGTGTAGCCGATGCCGCAGCCGATGCCGTCGAGGAACGAGGGCAGGACCGGATTCGACTTCGCGAAGGCCTCGCAGCGGCCCATGATGATGCAGTTGGTGATGATCAGACCGACGTACGGACCGATCGCCTCGGACATGTCGACCCAGAAGGCCTTGAGGAACATGTCGACGACGATCACGAAGGTCGCCACGATCATGATCTGCACGATCATGCGCACCCGCGACGGCGTGTAGTCGCGCAGCGCCGAGACGAGCACCTCGGACATCGAGGTGACGAAGATCAGCGCGATGCACATCACCATCGTCTGCTGGACGCTGCTGGTCACGGCCAGGGCCGAGCAGATCCCGAGGATCTGCCGGAAGATCGGATTGCTCTCCCACACGCCGTCGATGAGCGTCTTGCCGCCAGGCGTCGCGAGCATCTTGGCGATAGGGGCTGGAACGAGCGCAGTAGCCACGTCTTTTCTCCTAGCCGTTGTCGGGGTTCTGGAACTCGAGGACCGCGCGCAGCAGCGGCAGCTTCTCATTCAGGTTCGTGTTGACGATCGCCTGCAGAGCGGTGCTCGTCTCCGAGGCGCCGGTGATCGCTGCGACCTGGTTCTGGTCGGTGATCCCGGACTTGCTGACGTAGAAGTCGGCGCGGCCGGTGTTCTCGGAAGCGATCGTGCGGGTCGCCTCGCCGTCGGTGAGCGGAGCGAACTTGTAGTCGCCGTTCGGCAGCTTCTCGACCACCTCGCGCCCCTGGAACTGGTAGAGGAAGGGCGGCTCGTCGCACTTGCCTCCGAGGCCCGGGGTGTCCTTCTCGATGTAGATCGACAGGCCGATGATCGTGAACAGGTCGGGCTCGAGAGCGAGGAAGGCGAAGATCGGCTCCCAGAAGCCCGGGCCGCCGACGCCGACCGAGTAGCCCGCCACCGAGCCGTCGGCGGCTTTGCACACGTAGTACTCGAAGAACGGCGCCTCTTTCTGGTCGCCCTCGCGCAGCTCGCACCAGGTGTTGACCTTCTGGCCGCCGATCTGCCGGGTCTCGACCATCATCCACACCGCCGTCGTGTCTCCGATGGCGACGCTCTCGATGTACGGCACCGGGTAGTCCCCGGTCCGGCGGGCCTCGTCGAGGTCCGCCGCCTCGAGCTCGTAGAAGCCGACCCGCGTGACGTACTTGGCATACAGCGCGCTGAGCAGCTCGGTGTCCGGCTGGTACTTGCTGTCGTAGCAGTGCTTCCAGCCGAACTCGACGTTGGCGTCGTCGAGATTCGCGGTCGCGGTGTTGACCGTGTCGGCGAAGGTCTTGACGACCGGGCCGAAGCTGAACAGCACGCAGCGGTTCCGCTTGGCCTTCTTGTTCTCCTGCACCAGGGTGTCGGTCCCGAGGGCCAGCCCGGCGAGGAACAGCCCGCACGCGGCCGCCAGGCCCGCGGTGAAGACGATCGGATAGACACGACCCGCCTTGTTCGGGTCGAACGGCTCGTTTCCTTCTTCCGTGCTCATGCGATGGCCTTCCTAAACTTGAGCTTGATCGAGACGATATCGATCAGCGGGCTGAAGATGTTCATCAGGATGATCGCGAACATGATGCCTTCGGGGAAGCCCGACAGGTAGCGGATCAGCATGGCAAGGATCCCGATCATGCCGCCGTAGAAGAACTTCCCGCCGCGCGTGATCGGCGCGGACACCGGGTCTGTCGCCATGAAGAAGGTCCCGAACAGGAAGCCTCCGCTCAGCAGCGCGTAGTCCGGCGGGGCGAAGGCCGAGATGCCGAGCAGGTTCATCGCCGCGACGAAGCCCCACGCCCCGAGGATACAGGAGATCACCGTGCGCCACGAGGCGACCCGGATCACGATCAGCAGCAGCCCGCCGAGGATGATCAGGATCTTCGACGACTCCCCTATGCAGCCGGAGATCTTGCCGAAGAACATGTCCGACCGCGAGGGCAGCTCGTTCTCGACCCGGCTGTCGATGATCTTGAGCGCCGCGGCCTTGGCCTCCGGGCTCTTCCACTCGCCAGCTTCGCTCGAGGCCTTGGCCCGCTCTTCCTTGACGATGTTCTTGAACTGGATGATCGGCGTGACGTACGAGGTCGCGGCGACCTCACTCTCGCCGGCGTCGTAGCGCGCCTGCACCGCGGTGTACTTGTCGTTCCACTGCAGCAGGCCCTCGGTGCCCTCGTAGGGCTGGGCCCACATGCCGGTCAGGAACACCGGGAAGCAGATGTAGACGAAGGCGCGACCGGTCAGAGCCGGGTTGAAGATGTTCTTCCCCGAGCCGCCGAAGATCTCCTTGCCTATGATCACCCCGAACGCGACGCCGACGCCGACCATCCATAGAGGGATCGTCGGCGGCAGGGTCAACGGGTAGAGGATTCCAGTGATCAGGAAGCCCTCGGTGATCTCTTCCTTGCGCACGATGCAGAAGCCCATCTCGACCAGGCCACCGACCGCGTAGCTGGTGATGATCACCGCCAGCGCGCGCCACCCGTAGTGCATGATGCCGAACACCGCGCAGGGCGCGACGGCGAGCAGGACGAGGATCATGTAGCGCTTGACGTCGATCCCGTCACGGATGTGCGGGGCCTTGCTCGTGACCGTCGGCTGCCCGAAGAAGAACGCATCGCCGGCGTCGACGGCCGGCTTCATGAACTGCGTATTGGTCTTCTCGAGCAGCTCGTACTGCTTGTCGAAAAACTTGCGTAGAATCTTCATGGCTTTCCTGCTCTGGCCCCTAGCTCTGACTCTGGAGAATTGCCGTCTTGGCGCGTTGAATGTCGTCCATCAGGTCGATCTTGGACGGGCACACGTAGCTGCACAGGCCGCATTCGATGCATCCCCACAGCCGTACCTGGTCGAGCTCCTCCTGAACCTCGAGGTCTTCGAGGTCCAGAGCCGCCAGCCTGCTCAAGTAGTGCGGCAGCAGGCCCGTCGGGCAGACCTCGTCGCAGTAGTTGCAGGCGATGCAGGTGCGGTGCTCGCCGGCGACGTTGGTGTGGATCCGCTTCGGCGTGCTGCGGAACAGCGACGACAGGAAGGTGAAGGAGAAGGAGTCGCGGTCGGTGCCCGGACGCAGGAAGGTCAGCAGCTCCCGCTCCTTGTTGTCGTGGATCGCGTGGACAGCGGAGGTGTCGCGGTCGACCGGGCTGCTCAGCTCGGTGATCTCGCCGCCGGTCATCACCGAGTCCCAGATGATCCGGCTCGGCAGGCCGCTCTTCAGGCGATCGCCGACGACGTCCTCGACACCGGCCCCGATCCGCGCGCGGATCGCGAGGTTCTCGAGGTAGCCGGCGCCGCCGAGCCCGATCACCCGCTCGATGATCGGCTTGCCGTCGAGCACCGCGTCTGCCGCATGGATCGTGGCGCGCAGGTCGACGACGACGACGCCGTGGTCGGCGGGGCTCTTCTTGTCGGCGACCTCCAGACCGAGCACGGACTTGCACAGCATCGCCGGGTGATCCTGCGGGTAGCGCTTCGCGCAGCGCTCGACGTGGAGCCAGCCCGCGCCCTCGAGCTCGGAGCGCTCGAAGCGCTCGATCAGCCCGTGGTCGTCGTCGGCGATCGCGACGTACACCGGGCAGTCGTGCAGCGCCTTGCGCAGCGCCTTCAGCCCGGTCACGATCCGGTCGAAGCTGCCGTTGGCGAAGGTCTCGGACGGCAGGCTGAGCGGCTCGGCGCCGACGGCGCCGACGATCAGCGCCCGCACCTTCGCGGGCTCGAGCGCGGAGGACTTGCCGGGGGTCGGGACGCCGGTCCCGAGCGAGCCGACACCGGCCCGGTAGAGCAGGTCGCCGAGCGCCGCCGGGTCGCCCTCGAGGAGGTCTTCGCCGTAGCCCTCGAGGCGCACGAGATCGCCTGGGCCCGTCACGTCGATCACGACCGCGTCGACGTCACCGTCGCGGCCGGAGACGCTCTCGATGGCCTCGACGGTGCCCGCGGCGCTCGCGTGCACCGGCGAGGAGACCGAATCGGCGTCCTCGCCGATGATCTGGCCGGGAGCGACGCTGTCACCGACGGCGACCGTCGCGGGGACGGCACCTCCGTGCCCCTGCTTCAGGGGAATGCGCAACCGCTTCGGCATCACGGCGTCGACGATCTGGGCCCGCGGTTCGCCTTCGAGTGTTCCGAAGACGTGGCCGCCCGCAATCTTTTTTCCGCTCACAATAGATCCACCCACTCGTGACTACATACGAGTCCGCTGCCGCCCCAGCGGCGACTTTGTGAAAAAAAACACAGAGTGTGTCTTACCAGAGCCCGAGCCCGCCGTCAACGAAGGGGAGGGGATATTTCTCCCCCATCGGGTCACGGATCGGTGACATGCGGAAGGGGAAGGTGGACCGGAGCCGGCGCGCGTCGTCGTCACATCGCTGACGACCCCCCGACGAGGGAAGCGGAGATGGGCGAGGAGTGGAGGGAGGACCGAGAAGGGAACGAACATCGGACGCCCGCACGACGTCATCCCAGAGGAACAAAAACGACCGTGGCGGAGCGTGATCTGGTAGACTTTTCCTGTCCCGCGACCGTCGGAAGCCAAGGGACTGTCAGGCAAGCAACCCTTGTTTTCGGGTGAGGCATCGTCGTCGATGGCAAGGAGCGAGGAGCTCGCATACGGGCTGTATTCGGGCGACGAGCGACGCAGCTAGCG
>JAUIEM010000633.1 GCA_030428695.1 bacterium | reverse complement strand
CTACGTCGCGCTGCGACAGCGGATCCTGCGCGGCGAGGCGGGCTTCGTCGACAACCGCGTCGAGCCGTCGACCACACGGGCCCGTGGCGGTCGGGGGCGATCGCTGCGCTGCCTGTCCGTCGCGCCGACCGGGTCGATGGTCTGCAGCAAGGCGTCGCTGTCGACCGAGCTGCTCGCCTTTCGCCAGGGCGACCACGTCTGGTACCGCGCGTGGTACTGGCTCGAGCCCGGCGACGCGGGCTTCGTCACCCTCGTCGACCTGGAGGCGACCGCCTTCGACGAGCACGCCGGAATCCGGCTGGTCCTGCGCGGCGGGCGGCACCTGGCCTGCGAGCTCAAGTTCGCCGGCAAGCCGATGTTCGCCCAGGAAGGGGAGGCCGTGGTCTTCCCTCGCGGGCGCTGGGTCCGAGTCGACTGGGCGCTCGCGCTCGCCGCGGCCCCCCAAGGCCAGCGCGCCGGCCGCGTGCGCGTCTGGCAGGACGGGCGGCTGCTCCTCGACCGGCGCGGCCAGACGCTGCCGCTGCCCGACGCAATCTACGACAGCCTCGAAGTCGGCCTGTCCGCGACCGCCGGCCCGGAGACCGCCGAGCTGTTCCTCGACGACCTGGCGATCGCCGATCGGCGGCTGGCGGACTCACCCGCCGAGTGAGGCGATCGGTCAGGCGCCCCAGAAGCCCTTCTGGCACTGGAGGCACAGGTAACGGACCGAGATCGACTGGTCGATCAGGCGGCCCGTGCTCTTGCCGCCCCACAGGCCAAAGACCGCGCCGGCGATCGCGCCGAGGATCGAGCCCAGGCCGCCGCCGACCGCTGCGCCGGTGGCCAGCTCCTCGGCGCCGATCAGCAGGCTGAGCTGGCCCAGCGCCGAGACGCCGGTGAGCGCGCCGACCCACGCGCCCGCGATCCCGCCGGCGGCGGCGACGATCCGCTCAGCGATCTTCATCAGCACGATGTTGTCGGAGCCGCAGTCGGGGCAGCGCCGTGGTCCCGTCACGTCGTCGAGCATGCGCCCAAGCTACCTCGCTGAGCGCGTGGGCGATACCGCCTCGTCGGGCGTCGCGACGTTGCAGAATCGCACATCGTCGTCCGGCGAGCGTGCGGCTGGCGCACATTCCGCGACCCGTGCCGCTGCGCCTCTCCAGAGCCGCGCTGCCGTAAGTCCTTGCGTCGGCACGACCTGTCGTCGTCTGTCACAGAATCGCACGCCCCGGCACGCCCTTCGCACTGCGCGGGGCCATGAAGCAACAGCTACCGCAGAAGAAGGCCCGCAAGCGCAAGCGCGACGCCGACGCCGACGTCGAGCCCTCGGGCAAGAAGAAGCGCGAGCGCAACCTGCCGGCCAACGTCCCCGTCCACATCATCTCCAAGCACTACCTCGGCTTGCAGCTGATGCGGCACCCCGAGCTCAAGCTCTACCTCCTGCAGCTCCTCGTCTACTACGCCGTGCGCTGCGACATCGAGATCCTCTACTTCGGCATCCTCGGCAACCACTTCCACCTCATCCTGCGGCAGTACTTCAAGGGCGCCGACGACTTCGAGGGCATCGGCGCGACCCTGCGCAACGCCCTGTCGCGCTTCTCTCGTGATGTCGGCGTGCTCCTCGACCTCGAGCTCGGCACCAAGTACCAGGGCCGCTACAAGCACTTCGAGATCCGCACCAGCCAGCAGCTCCTGCGGACCATGCTCTACCTCACCATCCAGGCCCAGCGTCACGGCATCGACGAGAGCGAAGTCCTCACGGCGCTCCTGTCGCTCCAGCAGGGCACGGGCAACTTCGTCTCCCACTTCCCCAGCTTCCCCGAGCTCGGTGACACCGAAGACCAGCGTCGCCTCGCGCTCCACGGCATCCTGCAGCGCAGCGCGACCCGCTATCGTGAGCTCGCCAGCCTCCACCCGATGCCCGATGGCCTCAGCAGTGACCAGCAAGACCAGTTCCGGCGCCAGCTGATGGCGGCCGCCCTCGACCAGTGCGCACCCGAGTCGATCCTCATCCAGCCCAGCGACGAGATCAGCTACAAGACGCTGCGCTCACCGCGCGTGCCCGATGCCGACAAGCGCCCGCAGCCGCCCGTCCTGGTCATCGAGCACGAGATGGACGAGCAGTACCCGAATCGGGTCCGGTGTACGCACGTCAGCGACGTCGGCACGAAAGAGCCGCGCCAGACCTTGATCAACTGGCTGCGCACCCGTCGCTCACGGCGAAGATAGCCCACTCCTCCCTGCGTAGCGTCTAGCTCGCGTGTCGCAAGGCAGAAGTTAAGTGCGGTCGCCCATGCGCCTTGTTGCGGGAGTTGTGCCCATCTTGTATCCGTAAGGCCGGCCGCCTGCGGGCCCCGCGTGCCAGCGCGAGAGGCGGGGCAGCCAGCGCGAACGCGTCGTCGACCGCGCGGCTAGCCAAGAAACCACTAAAGCCCTTACCTGTAAGGACTTGCACCCGACGGCAAAGTGCACTGTGCAGACCACAATCCGCACGGTGCAAGCCGTCTGAGCTCCAACGACAACGGGGGTGACCTCCGCCGCACATCGATGAAGTGCGGCGGAGGACACCCCCGTGTGCTTCTGCGGCCACTCGGCCGCTTGGGCGGGTTACTCGCTCGGGTTGATGGGCGTCGACGCCGCGATGACGGGCACCGGCGCGCCCTCGAGTTCGTCGTCTTCGTTGGCCGCAGTGCTGATGGGCGTGACGGGCGCCTCGTCTTTCTTGACCCACTTGGGGTTGGGCTTGTTCTCGATGACGTACGACGGCGGCTTCTTCAGGTCCTTGACGATGCCGACCCACGAACCCATGAGAAGGATCGCGTAGGTGATGTCGATCTCCCACCAGAAGAAGCCCTGGTTGACGCTCGCCTGGTAGTGGTGATGGTTGTTGTGCCAGCCTTCCCCGAGGGTGATGAGCGCCAGGCCGAGGTGGTTGCGCGAGTCGTCGG
>JAUIEM010000632.1 GCA_030428695.1 bacterium | reverse complement strand
CCTCTGCGTCTCCGCGCCTCTGCGTTGAATTTTTTTTCGGAGTCGAGCGGTCGCTGTCGTCGGTTTCTTGCTCAGGAGTCGAGCGTCACCGTCCAGTCAACTTCCTCCTGGAGCTCGAGCGTTCGCCTGCGCTCCCCTGCCCCCCCCTAGAACAGCTCGTCCACCTGCGCGAGCAGGGCCGCCGCCTTCTCCTTCTCGATGCGCTGGATCGGCACGAGCTCGGGGATCACGTCCAGGGGCGCGTCGAGCACGTACTGCAGGCGCTCGACGAACAGCTCGCGGTCCTGCATCTGGGTCGCCCAGATCTCCGCGATCAGGTTGTGGGTGCCGAAGTAGTTCGGCTCGATCTCGAGGGAGCGCTGGAAGCACTTCCAGCCGAGCTCCATGTCGCCGCCGGAGATCGATGGCACCTTGGAGTAGAACACCCCGAGGTAGCGGTTCGAGGCGCCGTAGTACCAGGTCTCGTCGAGCTGGTGGACGTGCTCGATCATCGACTTGCCCTTGTTCTTGTAGAAGAGCATGTAGGACAGGCCCTTGATGTTCGCCCATCGGGCGAGGTTGGCGGTCGTCCAGTAGATCGCCGGGCAGCCCTCCTTGCCGATGCGGGTGACCGCGGTCGCGACCTCTTCGCCGTTCTTGATCGCGGTGCGGAAGCCGGGGAAACAGTCGAGGGCGCGCTCGCCGAACAGCATGCCCTCATGGTGCAGCTCGAGGCGCCGCTCCTGGTTGGGGCTGTCGCGCAGACCCTCGGCGAGGAAGTAGTAGTTGATCGAGAGGTTCCAGAAGGCGTTGTACAGCTCCTCGTCGAAGGGCAGGGCGGCGGCGTCGCGCAGGGCGGTGAAGCGCGCGTTGGCGCGCTTGCGGTAGGCTGACTCCGCCTCGCCCGCGCCGCGCTCGGGCGGGCCGAAGCGCTCCTGCTCGGTAGCGTTCAGGCCCTCGTAGAAGCGCTCGAGGCGCTCTTTGGCGCGGGCCTGGCAGTAGTCGAGCTGCTCTTCGTAGAGCTCGCACAGCGCGGCGAGCTCGTCGCGGTTCTGCCAGGTGACGCGGAGGCTGTCGATGGTCTGGCGGGTCTGCTCGATGTGGGCGTACTTTTCGTCGAGCTCGTCGGCCCGGGGCGGGTAGGGGTTGCCCCAGAGGTCGGTCTGCCAACCGAACACGTCCCGCCCGGAGCAGCCGGAGAGGAACATCGCGAAGAGGAACAGCAGCAGCGTGGACGTGCGCATCGGAGTCTCCCTGGTCACGGCGTCCGTCACACGGCGCCGGCCTCGGACCTGGTAGGGTGGACAGAACCCATCTTGTAGTCACGCTGGAGGCGCCCTGTCAAGCGCGCGTGTCGGTCGGCCCGGCGGGCCGGTCGCCGGCTGCGAGCTCCGCACCCCAACGGGGGGCGTGGGCCTGCGCGAGCTCCTCCTGCAGCGCCGGGGTCGCGTCGAGGGCGCGGCGGAACAGGGCGCGGTAGACCGCCCGGGCTTCGGGCGACCCCTCGGCCTGCAGCAGGGCGGCGACGGTGACGAGCAGGTCCGGGTCGGTCAGGGCCGCGGCTTGGCGGGTCGCGCCCTCGTGGTCGCCCGCGCGGAGGTGGGCGGCGATGGCGAGGGCGCGCAGCTCGGGCTCCTGGCTGAGCAGACGCGCCTGGCCGAGACCCGGGGTCGGGCCGCCGCCGCTGGTCACCAGGCACAGCGCACGCTGGTGCGGCCCCTGAAGCTGGTCGAGGCCGCGCACGGCCGCGGCGAGGGGGGCGAGGGCCGCGCGGTGACGCTCCCCGTGGAACAGGGCCCGGCCGCGTCCGAGCAGGGCGCTCGGGTCTTCCGGCCGCCAGCGCAGGCGCTCCTCCTGGCAGGCGGCGGCGAGCCCCCAGGCGCCGCGCATCTCCGCGCCGTGGGCGACGCTGGCGAGCAGGCCGTCGAGGCAGGCGGGCGTGCGCTCGGGCCCGGGGCGCTCGGGGCCGAGGGGGCGGCCGACGTCCTCGAGCAGCGCGAGCAGCTCGGGCCAGCGGACGCGCCAGCCGTGCTCCTGCAGGGCGCGCTGCCGGGCCCGGGCGGCGGGGGCGTCCGCCGCTGACGGGTCGGCCACGCGGGCGGCGAGCAGGGCGCGGAGGGCGTCGAGGTCGGCGTAGCTCGGGACCTCGTCGGGCGGGAAGTAGCCCCGCAGGTCGGGACTCTCCGCGCACACCGCCGCCCCCCCGCGCAGCACGACCTCGAGCAGGCGGGCCTTGACGCAGGCGAAGGGCGCATCCTCCCAGCCGCCCGGGCAGAGCACCGCCGCGGCGCGGCGCAGCGCGGGGCCGAGGGCCGCGCGGGGCAGCGGCGGGCCGGCCCGCACGCCGAGCGCGGGGACCGCATCCCAGCCGTGGCCGTGTACGGTCAGGGGGATCCCGGCGGCGGCGAGGGCGCGGACCAGGGCGACCCGCCCCGGGTAGGCGCTGCCGTACAGCAGCACGTGGGGCTCGCGCGACGGGGCATCCTCCGCATCCTCCGCATCCTCCGCATCCTCCGCATCCTCCGCCAGGCTCCCTGCCGCCAACGCCCAGCGCAGGTAGCGCAGCGCGCGGGTGTCCGCGGCTTCCTCCACCGCCTCCAGGCAGGTGCTCGCGTACAGGTCGAAGATCGCGTCGAGGCCGGCGAGCACTTCGGGGAGCCGGCCCCGGGCACGCCACTGGGGGAAGCAGATCGGGTCGTCGAAGGCGAAGCCGACCACCCGCGTGCCGGCCGCGCGCAGGGCCTCGGCGCAGGCGCTCGTCAGGTGGTCGTAGGGAGGATGGACGAGCAGGATGTCCGGGCGCCAGGCCTCGGCGCAGGCGACGAGCAGCTCACGGTAGGCGCCGGGGCCGAGCAGGTGGATCGCCTCCTGGGTCGGGACGATCGCGACCTGCCAGCCGCGCGCGCGCAACGCCGGGCTCAGCCAGCGAAACAGCGCGCCCTCGGGGT
>JAUIEM010000194.1 GCA_030428695.1 bacterium | reverse complement strand
ACCCATGCCAGGCATGCGGAAGCCAGACATGCTCGGCATGCGGAACCCACCCATGCCCGGCATGCGGAAGCCAGACATGCTCGGCATGCGGAAACCGCCCATGCTCGGCATGCGGAAACCGCCCATGCTCGGCATGCGGAAACCAGACATGCTCGGCATGCGGAAGCCAGACATGCTCGGCATGCGGAATCCGCTCAGACCGGACATGCTCGGCATGCGGAAACCCGACATGCTCGGCATGCGGAACCCAGGCATGCTCGGCATCTTGAAGCCCGACATGCTCGGCATGCGGAAACCGCCCAGGCCCGGCATGCTGAACCCGGACATGCCCGGCATCTTGAACCCGGGCATGTTCGGCATACGGAAACCGCCCATTCCCGGCATTTTGAAGCCCGGCATCCCCATCTGAAAGCCCGGCATCCCCGGCATTTTGAAGCCCGGCATCATGCCCGGCATGTTGAACGCCGGCATGTTGAACGCCGGCATGCCGCCGAAGTTGAAGCCCGAACCGAAACCGCTCCCGAGCCGAAGGCCCGTCATCGCGGGCGACCCGAGGTGCATGGAGCCTGCGGAGAAGTTGAAAGCCGGCATCCGGAAGGAGCCCGCGGCCGCCAGCCCCGCGCTGCCGAACGACGGCATGCGGAAACTCGAGCCGAAGCCGAGGCCGCCGCCGATCGCGGAGCCAAAGCTCCCGAGCTGCGGACGGAAGCCGAACATCGAGCTCCCGCCGATCGACCCGAACGACGAGCCGAGGCCGAACGAGGGCATCCGGCCGCCGCCCAGGCCACCAAAGCTCCACCGTCCACCGAGCCCGGTCCCCGCGCTCCACGCCGAAGGCATGCTACCGGTCGGCATGCGGAACGCCGACGCCGCGCGGAACCCGCCGCCGAAATTGAAGCCCGAAGGCTGCCACGAAGAGAGCGAGCCACCGAGCCGCAACCCGGAGACCGAACGCCCGAATCCGAACGAGGGGGCGAACAGAGATCCGGTCCCCGCCCGACCAAGCTGCAGGCCGCCGAAGCCGCCGAAGCTCCCGCTACGGAAGCCCATGGAGGGCGCCATCTGCCACCCACGGCTGCTTCCGGACGCGCCGGGCATGCTCCACCGGAACGCGGGGGAGCTCCCGCCGAGGGAGAACGATCCGGCCGGTCCACCCCAGCCAAGGCCGCTGGAACCGGCACGGAAGCCCGAGAAGCCGCCGATGCTGGAGGCGCCGCGCCCGCCGAAAGAGAACCCGCCAAAGCTGCGACCGCCGAAGCCCGCAAAGGACGCCCCGACGCCGGGGTTCCAGCGCCCGAGCGAAGACGTCAGCCCGCTCCATGCGCCGCCCGCTCCGCCAAAGCCGCCCAGGCTCGGGGAGAACAGCCGGCCGCTGGAGAACCCGGACGGACCGCGCCACGCGCTGCCGCCGAGCCCGCCCCAGCTCCCGCCGCCGCCGACGAAACGCAGGCCAGACCGCGCGCCGCCGAAGGACAGGCCACCGAGCCCGGTGAAGGACGACACTCCGGAGAAGCCACCGGAGCCCGTGCGGAAGGAGCTGGTCGGGAACCCGCCGAAGGAACGCGAGAGGCCGGGGAAGCCGCCGAAGCTGCCCCCACGGCCCGAGAATCCGAGGGATCCGCCGGTCCAGGAGCCGCCGCGGCTCCCGAAGTCGAGGCCGCCGAAGCCACGCCCGAGGCCGGAGGCGCCGCCGAAGCCGCCGCCGCTGAAGCGGAAGCCGCCACCGGACGAGCCGAAGCCCGCCCCACGGAAGGAGCCGAGGCCCAGCCCGCCACCGAGGCTGCCGTAGCTCGCGAGCGGACGGGCGCCACCGAGGCCCATGCCGGCGAAGCCCGCGCCAGCGAAACGCGCGCCGCCGAGCGCCGCACCCGGCAGCCCGAAGGCACCCGCGCCGAAGCCGAAGCCGCCGAAGGCCGACCCCATCGGGAATCCACCGCCGAAGCCGCCTCCAAATCCACCGCCGAAGCCGCCACCGAATCCACCGCCGAAGCCGAAGCCGCTGTCATAGGATCCGCGGGACAGCACGGGCATCGACAGCCCGAGGCCGGACACGAAGGCGCTCATCGGACGCGGGGCGAAACCACCCGTCGCGAAGCCACCTCCGCCGAAACCGCCGGGGACACCGCTGAAGCTGCGCATCCCGAAGCCGGTACCGAGCCCGACGGCCCCACCGAGGGACGCGAAACGGCTGTTGAAGCCGCCGCCGAAGCCGCCGAAGTTGCGGAAGCCGCCGCCGAGGCGCCCCGCACCGAGCCAGCCCGCGCCGCTGCCAAAACCGCCGAGGGCGGGGCTGAAGCCGCTCCCGATCGCGCCGCCGCGGAAGCCACGGAAGATCGGCGTGCTGCCGAAGCCACCGCGGACACCGCTGAAGCCGAACCCCGCCAGGCCGGACGACCAGCCGCGCGCCGCGCCACCACCGAAGCTGCGCCCGAAGCCCGCCGCGAAACCGCGCGCCGGAGCGTAGGCACCGAACCCGCCGGCCCCAGCCGAGCGGAAGCCGGACAGGCTCGGGAACGACCCGAAGCCGCCGCGGGCCGAGGCTCCGCCACGGCCGAATCCACGGGCGCCGAAGCCACCCGCCGCCAGGGCGAAGGCCGGGGAGCGGAAGCCGCTGTCGAAGCCGAAGCCCGACGCCGACGCTCCAGACGAACGCAGACTGCCGAACCCGCCGCCGCGGATCCCACCGAAGCCGCCGCTGCGACCGCGAGCGAAGCCGAAGCCGCCCGCGCTGCCGAGGGCACCGAAGCCACCGGCACCGGCGCCGCTGAACGACGCGACACCGCCGCCCCCGCCCATCGAGCCGAAGCCACCGCCCGCTCCGAAGCCGCCGCGCGCTCCACCGCCACCGAAGCCGCCGAAGCCGCCACCGAAGCTGCCGAAGCCGCCGCCGAGATCACCGAAGCCGCCGCCGAAGTCCCAGTCGTCGCCGTAGCCACCGCTGTAGCCTGCTCCACCGCCGCTCATACCGGCGTAGCGCAGGTCGGGCATCGCGCTCCGCCACTCGCGGATGCTGTCGAAACCGGTGCCGCCGAAAGCGGGCAGACCGCGGAAGCTGCCGAGGTTCGAGCGGAAGCCGGTGCCGCCCCAGGCGGTCGCCATTCCGGAGAATCCGCCACCGAAGCGCGACCCGAACCCGATCGCCGGGCGCAGCCAGGGTGCGCCGACGCGGGTGTCCATCCCGGCCAGGCGGTCGAGGCCACCACGCGCGGCTGCGGCAGCACCGAGCCCGACGGCCGGGTTGCTGCCGAAGCGCCCGGGCGCTTCCCAACCGAACAGCTGACGCGCGGGGTAGATCGACGCCAGGCCGGCCGACAGACCGCTGAAGCCGCGTCCACCAGCGCCACCGCCGAGCGCCGCGCCGAGACCGGAGACGCCGGCGAAGCCCGCGCTCGCTCCACCACCGATGCCCGCACCGCTCGTCGCGCCGGTGCCGGCGCCGCCGGACACCCAGCTCGGCAGGCCCGCGCCGAAGGCCGCGCCGCCGCCGAGGGAGGAGCCGCCGGAGCTTCCGCTCGCCCGCACGGTGAAGCCGAGGGCAGCGCCTTCGCTCCCGACGATGGGGAAGAAGGACGAGCGTACGTCGCGCGTACCACCGCCGGCCGCGTCGGCGATCGCGGCCGCCAGGCCGGCGCTCCGCAAACGGGAGCTGCCGCCGCCGCGCGAGGACGAGACGTAGCCACGCGAGCTCGTGAAGACGTAGCTGCCGCCTTCATCGTCGTCGCCGTAGTCGCCCCAGCTGCTGAAGTCCCAGTCGCCGAAGCCGCTCTCGTTCTCGGTCTTACCGGCCCGCGAGACGACCACCTCGAGGCCGTCGCTCAGCTGCGCGAGCTCCTTGTAACCTTCGCGGAAGCCGGTGATGCGATGACGGGTCAGCGAGGAGAGGTCGAACATCGACTGATGCAGGACCGAGTCCTCGAGCTGCGGGAAGAACTTCTTCAGGATGCCGTGGCAGATCCCGAAGCGCCCGAAGAAGCGGGCGTCGTTCATCGTCGACAGCCAGCCGCCCATACGCTGACGGACCTGATTGGTCAGGCCGTCGACGATGTGGTCGGCGAAGATCTGGTGGACGTCCTGGGCGATCTCTTCCTTCGTCCGCGCCCGGGCCTTGAGCCGCTGGTCGCGCTTCCGGATCGACTCGAACAGGCGCCGGCCGAACTGGCGCACGAACTCGCCGCGCACGCCGAGGGCGAGCTTGCGACCACTCTCCTTCTCGAAGGCCTCGAGCTTGGCCTGCAGGTTCGCGCCGACCTCCTGCGACAGCTCGCCCTTCGCGCTCGCGAGCAGGAAGGTGATCAGCGCGAGGTTGTCCGGCCCGACGTCCTGCTTCGCGATCTCCGCGCCGAGCGCGCTGAGCTGCTCACGGAAACGCAGGGCCCAGTCGCCGCCGAGCTTCTGCGCGAGCGAGCGCAACCGCTCGAAGTGCTCGCGGCCGAGACGCGGGTTCGCGGCGAAGAGACCGGTCAGGATATCGCGCAGCCCGGTGTCTTCGGCGCCGAGACCGAACATCTCGAGCAGCCCCTCGCTCGAGCCCTCGAGCTCTTCGAGGGTGTGGGCGCCGCTGAGATGCTTCTCGACGAAGTCCTGCCAGGAGAACATGTCCGGGAAGCGGGCCTTGCACCCTGCCCAGTTGTCGTGGAGCTTGAGAAGCGTCTCGCGGTAGCGGCTCTCCCGCACGAAGCTGCGCAGAAACTCCGCCTCGTCGCGACACTCCAGGATGCCCTTGCCGACGACGACCTTCGAGGTCTCGGTCCCCGGCGCCGAAACGCAGCAGGTCCCTTCGAGATCGAGATCGACATGGATCTCCCGTGCCTCGCGTCCGGTCGCGGCGACCGCGGCACCGAGAACGGCCTGCTCCGCGGCGCGCCGCGCTTCGGCCTGCTTCTCATCCGGCGCTTTCTCGAAGCGCTCGATCGCCTGTCCGACGGTCCTGATCTTCTGTGCCCAGGTCTTATCCATGGGAGGTCTTCTCCTCGCCCAACTCGTCTGGAAGTCAGCTCGTCATGGCGGGTCTTGGCCCGCCGGCCGCCTGTCTTCCCAGGATGGCTCTTCTCGTCCTATTATAGCGACCGACACCCCTTTCCCATGTCCGGGATGCCGATCTTTTCAGGCCGGTCGATGCACCGGGGCTCCGTCGCGAGGGCCTCGAGGCCGCCGGGACACGGCGCCTGGAGGCGGGCAACCCGGAGGTCCCGCGAGCCCCGAGGGGCACCGCTTCCGGGTCCGACACAACGGAACCGGCAGACCGCAAGGGCGCGCGGCTCAACGACGCAGCCGGGACAGGACCTGGAGGCGCTCGACCACCTCGCACAGCTTGTCCCGGTAGGGCAGGATGTCCCGGCCGCTCAAACCGAACAGCGACGGCGGAACCATCGTCGCGCGCCCTTCCTCGAACAGCTCGCGCAAGGCGTCGTGGATCGTGCCTGCGACCCGGGCGATCTCCTCGTTGAACTCGAACAGCTTGCGCTCACAGGCCTTTCGATGCTCGGTGTCCGACAGGTCCTGGTCTGCGATCTCTTGCTTGTACGCTTCACGCTCGCGGTACTTCTCGATGAACGCGGCGCAGGCTTGCGTGAACTCCATGGGCTCCTCGTGGCGGTTAAGTGAACAACGCCGGCGGGCGCCGGCGCGGAGGGAGATCGCAGCGGGCTGCCATCAACCCTTGGACATCTTCTTGACGCCGTCGTGGGCGAGCTCGAGCGCCTCGATCGCGATGCCGGACGCGGTCGCGTCGAGCTCGGGGCCTTCGTAGCGGCACGGCCAGGCGCGCTCGAAGGTCCAGCGCACGGCCGGAGTGCCGTCGCGATTCAGGAGCACGATCGCGCCGTTCTTGCGCTCGATCTTCTGGCCCTGGATCGTCGACTCGATCCACTTCCAGAACAGCAGCGAGTCCGACACGCCGCGACGCAGCACGATGTTCGAGAAGCGCGTCTGCCCGAGCAGCTTGTGCATCTTCCGGTTCTCGCCGCCTTCCTGGTACTCGAGTACCTCGATGTGCGCCGAAAGACCCTCTACCTCGCGGAAGTGCGCTTCGGTGATGCCGTCGATCTCGACCTTGAATTTGCAATTGAGCTTGAACTTGTCCGCATCCGCCACGACTCGACTCCTCGCATGACCAGAAAGAGAGAATTAGGAAACCGGCTCTTCTGTAACTATATCGCGCGTCCGCTGTCCTATGCGAAAGATGATGAATTCTGCGGGCCGGACGGCGGCGATGCCGATCTCGCACAGGAGCTGTCCGACATCGCGAAACTCGGGCGGATTGGTCTCTTCGTCACACTTGACGAAGAACGCCTCCTCCGGCGTGTCACCCTTGAGCATGCCTTCGCGCCAGAGCCCGGTCAGGAAGGCGCCGACCATGCGCTCGATCGTCTTCCACAGCGTGTAGTCGTTGCCCTCGAAGACCGCCCATTGCATCCCCTCTTCGATCGCGCGCTCGATCATGATGAACAGGCGCCGCACGTTGATGTACCGCCAGAGCTTGTCGCTCGACAGCGTGCGCGCCCCCCAGATCCGGATCCCGCGTCCGCGGAAGTAGCGGATCACGTTGATCGAATGCGGGTTGAGGATGTCCTGCTCGCTCTTGGTGACGTTCCGGGTCAGGTCGATCGCGTCGTTCAGGACCTCGTTGGCGGGGGCGCGGTGGACGCCGACCTCCTGGTCCATGCGCGAGTAGAATCCGGCGGCGTGCCCGCAGGGCGGGACCGCGATCACACCGGTCTCGGTCTTCGGGTCCATCACCTTGAGCCACGGGTAGTAGATCGCGCCGAACTTGGTGTCGAAGTTCTCTCGATACTCGCGGGCCTGGGCCGGGTCGAGCCCATCGGGCATGTCGAGGATCGCGAAGCAGGTGCGCATCACCTCGCAGTGCGTCACCATCGCCTTCTGCACGACCTCGATGTCCTTCTCGGAGCGGAAGCCCGCGCTGACTTCGCGCATCTTCATCAGGTCGGGGGCACACAGCAGCCCGATCTCCTCGACCTCATCGAGGAGGCCGAGACCCGAGCTCTCCTTCGGACCGAGCCGGTAGCCGATGAAGTCCTCCGGGGTCAGGAACTCGACGCCGTCGCGCCCGTTGAAGAACGGAACCTCATCCGCGATCTGCGGCATGTTGTAGGGGACCTCGGTCGCTGACCCGAGGTCTTTGACGCGGATCACGCGCGAGTCTCGATTGATCACCGTCTCGACATAGTTCGAATGTTCTGGGCTCATCGACAGGTTCTCGTGCACCTCGAGGCCCTGGTCGTGGTAGACGGTCATCTGGAAGGTGACCGGCTCGAGCACCGCCCCCTCTTTGACCTTGTACGTGTTGACCAGAGGGGTGTCGGCGTCCCAGAAGATCTGCCGGCGGGTCGTCTTGACGACCTGGATGTACTCGGTGTTCTTCGCGTCGGAGATCTTGACGATCGAGCCGACCTCGAAGCCCCGGGTGTTGTCCATGCGCGCCGCGGTCGAGCCCGCGCGAATGCCCTTGACCGGGGGCGTCTGCGTGGTCTCACGCGGCGCCTCGATCGAGACCTTGAGGTTGTTGCCCCAGACGCCGGCGCTCGACGCCTCGATCTCGAGCGTGTTGCGCCCGAACAGGTCCTTCAGGGTCGTCTTCGCGGTCGCCGCGTTCTTCGCGGGGTCGGGGTCATTCTGGTGGGCGACGCGGCACACGAAGCACGACTCGCCCCCATTGTTGAAATACCCGAAGACCGCGTAGGCCAGGTAGCTGTTCTGGGTGTACATCCCGAACACGTTCTGGAACTGCTTCCAGCTCGTGATGTGGACGAGCTCCTGGATCGGACCCTTCTCGGTCACCCCGAGGAACCCCGCGGTATCGACGCGCACCTTGTCGAGCGCCCGCAGCTTCGGCTGACGCTGATAGGTCTCGAAGTAGATGTCCGGTGAGAGATGGGTCACGAGCAACCTCCAGAGCGCCAGATCCCTTGCGTTGAATTGTAGCTGCGGGGGCCAGGAAAGGCATCCTGGAAGGCTACTCGACGCCTTCCATGATCTCTTCCCAGCTCAGCTCGTTGACGACGACGTTGCCGCTGCCCGCATGGGCTTGCATCTCCGCTTGCGAGAAGCTCGGTCCGGTCGGCTCTGCCGCGGCTGGCTGATCCGCGAATCCAAAGCCTCCCGAGCTCTCGTTGATGCGCCCGTTGATGGCCGAGATCTCTTCGATCCACCGGTGCCGCTCCTTGTGGGGCAGCGACTCGATGGTGTCCTTCGACCAGTGGAAGTGATAAGCGACGTATGCTACCTCCTGGTACAGCCGGTCCAGGGGGTAGCAAACTACTCCCCCAGCGTGCCGAGGTCGAAGTCGAACTCGCCCCCGCAATGCGGACAGGTCGTTTTGACCAGGGTCGAGCCGTCCTCATTGATGCGCCGGTAGAAGTCCTGCAGATAGGAAAGGTCCGAGCTGAACAGGTTCTCGATGACCTCGGTGTTGAGATCTTCTTCCTTGAGGTCGCCGAGCTTTCGGATGACGCGGCTGAGCAGGATGATCACCAGGTAGGCCCGGTTCTTCTGCACGCGGTAGTCGGTGAGCGGGGCGATCTCGTCCTTGGCGTTCGCGAGCCGCATGATGCCCTTGCGGTGCAGCTTGCCTTCGGCGTCGACGAAGCCCTTGGGAAGGTTGAATTCAAATTCCGTCTGCAATGCCATGTCTGGTCATCTCTCCGATCGAGGGGAGGGGGACTGGGATGAAAAAACGTGGTCGCCTGGATTAGACCAGGAACGACCACGCGTTCTCAATCAAAAAGTCGACTTAGGTCACGGTCAGGCGGGTCGGCTTCCAGGTGGTGGTCCGGGTCGCCAGGTCGCCACTGGAGGCGTCGACCGGAGCGAAGTCCATCGAGGTCAGGAGGCAGTCGTCGTAGACGTGGGTCTTGACGACGCTCTTGTCCTTGGCCATCTCGGTGATGGTGATGGTGAAGCGCTCGTTCTTGCCCTTGTTGGCGACGGCATCGGCCGCATCCGACAGGGTCATGCAAGTCGGGGTGATGAAGTTCACGAGGGTCAGCTCGGTGATGTAGTTGTGACCCATGGTGGACTCGTTGTGCTGGGAGGTACCGCTGGAGGCCTCGGCCTTCTCGGCGGTGACGTCGCCACCACTGTACGACTTGATGGGAATGAACTGGCCGTTGATTTCGACCTTGAAGGCCTTACCGACGACTTTGGTGTCAACATTAGCCATGATTTTTTCTCCTAGTTGGGAGCGTACTACTTATTTTGCTCTATCAAGACCCAGCCAGCGGCTTAGCCCTTGGCCTCTTCGATGCGCGCGACGTTCAGGGTCACGGTCATCGACTTGATGTTCGAACCCGTGTCGTGGTCACCCTCATTGGCACTGACGGGGTAGCACTGGAACAGGTTGACGACGCGCAGAACGGTCTGCTTGTCACGAGCGAGGTAGTACAGCGAGCAGTCGCGACGGAGAACGTCACCGGCACCACCCTGCTGGGTCGCCGACTTGACCCACTTGGTCAGAGCCTTCGACTCGGCATCGTTGCCCTGCTGGACGACGAAGGTGCAGTCATCGTACTCGTGGCTGCCGTAGGTGTAGGTGCGGTGCTCGGGCTTGTCGCCCTGGGTGGCCTCTTCGACGGTGATCGTCAGGCGGCCGATGTCGACGGAGGTAACGCCGGGGACGTTACCGGAGATACCCTTGACTTCCCACTTGAAATACTTGCTGAAGATTTTGGCATCGTCTTCGGTACTGGCCATTCTGATCTACTCCTAGGTAGGTGGTGTGGAGTGGGCGACTCTCTCTCAAGTCGCCCACATTTTACGGGCGAACTACTCGCTGACGTCCGAGCCGGACTGCCACTGGCCGATCCGGAAGATCACGAACTCAGCCGGCTTGACGGGGCAGATACCGATTTCGGTGATGCACTGCCCGGCGTCGATCACTTCAGGCGGATTGGTTTCTTCGTCGCACTTGACGTAGAAAGCCTCTTCAGGCGTCTTGCCAAACAGGGCGCCCGTCCGCCAGATCCGATACAGGAAGCTACGAATGTCACGCGTAATCCGCTTCCAGAGCATGTGGTCGTTCGGTTCGAACACGACCCACTGCGTACCGATCTCAATCGACTCCTCAATCATGATGAACAGCCGACGAACATTAATATACCGCCAGGAAGCGTCCGAGGATACCGTTCTTGCACCCCAAACACGAATTCCTCTTCCACGACGCGAGAAATCGCGGATGCAGTTGATGCCCTTCGGGTTCAGGATGTCCTGCTCGCCGCGGGAGATCGAGTACTTCAGGCCGAGGGCGCCGCGCACGACTTCGTTCGCGGGAGCCTTGTGCACGCCGCGCTCCGCGTCGGTGCGGGCGTAGATGCCGAGCATGTGGCCGCTGGGCGGGACGAAGATGTTGCCCTTGTCGGGATCGTAGACTTCGATCCACGGGAAGTAGTAGGCGCCATACTTCGAGTCGCGGGGCTTCGGAATGCGGTCGACGCCACCGTCCTGGATGACTTCCGGGCTGTCGAGCACGGCGAAGCGGTCTTTCTTCACTTCGCAGTGGGTCAGCAGGGCGTCCTGAATGGCCGGGCTGACCATGCCGGGCGCGCAAACGAGCGAGATGTCGTCGATGTCTTCGAAGGTCTTCAGGCCGGTACGGTTGTTCGGGCCCTTGTCCTCACCGATGAACATCGCGTTGACGACCTTGTCGTTGTCCTTGGCCGCGCCACCCTTGGCATCCTTGCTGGGGGCACCACCGGACGGGGCCGCGCCGACGTTGGTCACGAAGCAGCGGGTGCCGCCATTGTTGAAGAAGCCGTAGATCGCATGCGCGAGGTGCTGGCTGTCTTTGAAGTCGCCGAACGTGTTCACGAACTGGCTCCAGTTCGTGATGAAGACCGGCTTGTTGACCGGGCCCTTGTTCGCCATACCGAGGAAACCGACGGTGCTGGTGCCGACAGCCTCGATCGGCTTGGTGCCGCGATCGACTTCTTCGATGTACACACCCGGGGACAGGTACGAGGTAGCCATGTATACCTTCCTAATTTGGTCGGGTCAGACACTCACGCTGCAAGTGCCGCAGACCGATTGACGCGGAAATCCTGACCACACAGCTGGTGGCCACAGAACGAAATACGGGAAAGAAACACCACGCTGCCTTCCCACCACAAAGGAGCGACCGTTCAGCCGTCCATCTTCTTGAAGTCGACGATCGCTTCGCGAACGCGACGGATCAAGCGTTTCTGCTCCGAATCGAGGCGGGCCTCGGCGCGCGCTGTGAAGGCCGGGCGACAGGGCAGCTGCAAGCACTGCCAGATCTCCCGCAACTCCGCGAAGGAGGTCTCGGCGATCTCGATCACCGGCCGTTCGTCGAGGCGGATGGAGTCACCGATCTGGTTGCTGTCCTCGATCACGCTCTGATCGTGCAGCGCCCGCATCGCGAGACCGAGCAGCGAGAGCTCGTCGCGGTGGGACTCGGCGTAGACCGTGACCAGGTAGTGCAGCTCGAGAGGGAGGGGAGCCTGCCGGGTGTACTCCTGAAGAGTCCCGTCCGCGGCTTCTTCGATCTCACGGCTCTCTTTCTCGGTGACGTATCCGCTCGAACGCTTGCCTGCATGCACAAGAGCGATCGCGATCGACGGGAGCCGGCTCGGCATCTCGTCTTCCCCCGGCAGCTCCATCAAGATCTGGACGTCGAGGCCCACATCTTCGCGGATCTGCCGCTTGACGATGTTCGCCAGAGTCAGCCCGGTGTCACGAATGACGTTGAACTGGCCACGGCGCAACGGGGAAGGAGAGTCCTTCTTTGCCATACCCACGCTTCGATTTGGATAACGCTGCAAATCTTAGGAATGCCGTCGGAGCCTGTCAAACACGGAATTAATTTTCTTCCTGGATGCCCGAAGGCGCCCCCCGCGCCGCCCTGCGCGCGTGAGGGGAGCGGGCGGAACGATGAGCCGGGAGATCTGGAAAAGATGGCGACGCAGCTGGTTCCGCACGCCGCACAGAATCCTCCACGCCGTGGAGCCGGTGCGCCGCGGACCACGGCGACTGCTTAAGAAGGTCATAGTGTATACGGTACCGATCTGCCACATGCACGGCGGGGCCGTGCCTGGTAGCGGCAGCGCGCCGCCCGCGCTACAATGGTCCCGCGCGCCCAGCCCGGAGGAGCCGTGGAACATCTGAGCCAGGAACAGCGCCTGCTGCTCGCCTCGGCCCTCGCCGCCGCATGGTCGGACAGCGAGCTCCACGCCAGCGAAGAGCGATGGATCGCCCTGCTGGCCGAGGTCGCCGGTGTCTCGCCGCGCGCGCTCGACACATTCGTCGCGGAAGCCACCGCGGCTGACGCCCTGCTCAGCGAGGAGGTCGCCCCCGACGTCGCGCTGCGGGTCCTCTCGGCCGCCGGAGACATCGTCGTCGCCGACAGGTGCGTCAAGCCCGACGAAGAGCGCTTCCTGAGCACCCTCGGTGCACGACTCGGCGTGCCCGCCGCGCGAGTCGACGCCCTCGTGGCCTCTCTGCGTGAGCTCGGCGAGCGCCTCGGCGACGACCCCGACCCCGGTTGAATCAACGGGCCGAGGCTTCGGTCGAGCCGTGCGGGGTGCCCCCCCCGGCGGGCGCCAGTGAGCTGCAGCACGGGCGGTCGACGTCGAGCGAGGCGAGAGCTCCGGGTCACCTCCGGCGGCCTCCACCCGCTGCATGCTGGTCCGCATTCGCTGCCCTCCCCGCGAGCGCCGGTTCCGCTCCGCGCCCCGGCGACAGCGAGAGGGTTCCGGCTGAGCCCGGCTGATGCAGGTTTTCAGGTTTCCTGAAAAAAAGCCCGAAGGATCGCCTTCCTCGACCACGTCCGCTCTTCTGAACCAGGAAGAGCTCTCTGCACGAGCTTGCGATGAGGATCCGCAAGCTCCACGCCCCCGTTGTGTATCCTGCACCAAGCTCCCACCTCCGGGGCGTGACCAGACCTGGGCTCGGTCCAGTTCCCCGCAACCCCGGTTGCATTACGTCAAGCAAGGACCTTTCAGGAGACGTGGCAGTGTTCGAAAGGTCAACCGTCCAGTGGAGGCAATTCATGCGAGCGTTCACGTGTGCGCTAGTCGCCTGCCTGCTCTTCGGCTGCCAGGATGGCGGCTCTTCGAGCAGCGGCTCTTCTTCCCCCAACATCAATCCCGGCCCCGGTGGTCCGGTCAACGGTCCGGTGCCTGTCGCCGACGCGCCGCTGATCGTCAGCGCTGGCGTCGAGAATCTCGAGCCGGTGGCCAACGGCTCGGCGATCATCAACGCGGTCGACCTCAACCGGCTCGGCTTCAACAACGTCAACGCCGTCTACGACTTCACGACGCCGGTCAACGACCCGATCGCGCTGCACGTGCTGACCAGTGAGCTGAACAACACCGGCCTGGTCTCGGTCGCGGTGGCCCACGCCCTCGACAACGGGCAGACGCCGGGCAGCACGGTCGACAGCCTCGCCGAGGCGGGCGTGATCCCCTCGTCCACCGGCGCCGAAGCGCAAGGCATCTGGCTGTCGGTCACCGGCGACGGCTTCGCGCGCCTGACCCTGCAAGGCCAGATCGGCGACGAGCAGATCCTCGCCGTCCGCGTCAACACCGCCGCGGGCAGCAACCGCGCGCTGATCCGGCTGCGGCCCGGCGTGCGCTCGAAGATCAACATCGACCCGATCGGCTCGGGGAACTACCCGCACGTGCTGTCCGAGCAGACGATCTACTCGAGCAACTCGTGGCTGTTCGGCCTGCCCGCGATCGCGATGTCCTTCGACGATGCGAGCATCCTCAGCTACGAGGGTGACCGCGCCAACCCGACCGACTACCAGAGCCGGTACGAGATGCGGCTGCAGGTCGACGGCTCGACGGGCGCCGTGACGGGCGGGGCGATGGTCGAGAACAGCCCCGACAGCGGGAACTGGCGCGACCACGAGATCGCGGGCCTGTTCAACGTGCTCGCCCGCGTGCACGCGGGCGCGTCGCAGGTCACGGTCGACCTCTCCTTCGACCGCGGCGCGAGCTTCGGCCAGACGCACACGGTGCCGACCGGCAACGTCTACACCAACCGGCTCGTGCAGGTCGCGATGGCCGATGACTACAGCATCGCGGTCGTGTTCTGGCGCAACACCGGGGCCGGCTCCGAGCTCGTCCTGCTCGAAGGGCAGGCCTCGCAGTTCGACACCAACGGCTCCCCGACGTTCTTCACCTTCCTGCCCCTGACGGTGCTCCACAACGCCAGCGGCGCGACGACGACTCCGGCGATCATGGGCGTCGAGTACTCCGACGGCGGCGACCTCGTGATCGGCTACGGCCACACGACCACCCAGTCGAACGCGAACGGCACCTGGAGCACGATCACCCAGTACCGTTGCGCCGTGCGGCTGTTCGGCTCGACCTTCAACGACTCGCTCGTCGAGCAGAACGAGATCATCAGCTTCGACCCGAGCGTCGCCCTGGTCGGCTCCGGTGCGACGATGCAGATCTTCTACGCCTACGAGACTGCGGACGGCATCACCCTGCGTACGAGCGGCAACGCCGGCTCGAGCTGGTCCGGTCCGCTCGACTACGGCGACGGCAGCTGCCACCTCCCGACCGTGCTGGTGCGCGAGCAGTCGGGGCAGACCCGGGTCGACCTCCTGTACATCGGCTATGGCGCCGGCGGGAGCGAGCTGATGATCACCCACTGGGATGACTTCGGGACCTCCAGCCCCGCCAGCTACCGGTTGACGACCTCGAACCTCGAGCAGTCCTCGGGCGCGAGCAACGGCAACGCGGTGCCCGGCGCCGGGATGCTGTTCGGCCCGCCGCAGACCGGCCTGCGCATCACCCAGCTCGCGTGGCTGGGCTACGATGCGGTGCTCGACGGCGACGACGTGGTGATCTGCTACATCGAGCAGACCTACGACGCCTACACGATCTACAACACGGGCGGCGGGCTCCCGATCGCCGGCGGCGCGCCGATGTCCGCGAACGCGGTCTTCCAGCCCGCCTCGCCGCCGCCCCTCGCGCCGGGCCTCACCCAGCCCGTCCCCGCGCCGGACCCGGACCACATGAACCAGATGCGGGTCCTGCGGATCGACTGATCCGCGGCACTTTTCCTCCCAGGCCCCCGTCTTCGGACAGGGGCCTTTTGCATGGGAATCCCGTTCCGTCAGTCTGCGGGGGCCGCGCCAGGGAAGCTGTCCTGCAGGCCCGGTTTGCGGGCCCCCGGGAACAGGCGCATCGTCTCCTGCAGTCCCGGCCTGGGCGAGCTCTGTGGCAGCGCGCGCTCGAAGCTCTCCTGCAGACTCGGCCGTCGGGACGGCGGCGGAGGCGGGGTGGGACGCGCGCGCCCGAGCTCGCCGTGCAGCTGCGCGAAGACGGGGGGCAGGAAGGTCGGATCGCGGTCGAGCGCCGCGTTCCACCAGTCCCGCAGCTTCTTCTTGCCGTCGTCGTGGGCGAGGAAACCGACGTCCGCCCGCCCCACCTGCGTAAAGCCCAGCCGGCCCGGCACACGCTCCGGCCGCACGGCGACGCACTGGCCCTGATTGCCGCGCGCGACGAACTCGTCCGGGCTCTCACACAGGTGGACGTGCTGCTCGCAGCTCGCACAGAAGCGGACCCGCGCGTCCCCGGTCGGCGCGAGTCGGCTCCACAGGCGTGGGCAGCTGACGGCGAAGCCCGGACAGCCCCACAGCTCGGATTCCAGCGGTCTCGGCACCGGCGCCCCTCCCACGTTCTCCTGGCAGGATACACGAACGCGGAGGTCTCCGCCCCCGGGCCCTCAGCGCAGCTGAGCCTGGAACCTGCGGATGCGCGCGGCGTTCGCGCCGAGATCACCGGTCCCGTCCCGGGACTTGCTGCGCATGTCGACCCGGGCGCTGTCGCCGACAGCCTGCACGCGGACCACGACGTCATCGACGAAGCCGAACACCGCCGAGGTCGCGGTCGCCTCGAGCGAGCGCCCGACCGGGTCGGCGAGGCGCACCTCCCAGCCGAGCGCGTTCGCCGCGCGCCGGGCCCGCGCCCAGGCGCTGTCGGCGGAGACCGGCAGGACCAGCGGCCCGAGCGTAGGGTAGCCCGCCCGCTGCGCCTCGACGAAGGGCTCGGGGTAGGCCATGTCCCTGCCGGTGTTGGCCGGCACCTGCGCGAGCACCACGAAGGCGGGCGGATCCTCGAGGTCGGTGCTGATGTCGTTGATCAGCGGCAGCTCGGAGGCCGGCAGCGCGAAGGCGCCGAGCACCCCGAGCAAGGCTCCGCCGACCACGATCGCGAACAGCGAGCGCTTGCGTCCCGGCCGCCCGCCGCTGTTGAAGATGCCCGCGACCCCGAAGATCAGCGCGACCGCGCCGAGCAGGCTGCCGCCGGCGAAGACGCGGAAGCCCAGGAAGGCGCTGAGGTTGCCCGTCTGCGCGCCGAGCAGGCCGCCACCGCAGATCAACAGGCAGAGCAGCGTCGCCGTCTGGGCGACGCGGGCGCTGAGGGGAGCGGTCTCGGAGCTGTCGGCCATCAGGGATCCTCGCGTACGAAGTCGAATACCAGATCGGGGGACGTGATCCGCCACGGCTTGCCCGCGTCGTCGAGCTCGATCCACATCCGCTGCTGCGCCCCGTCGTGGTAGACCTCGCGGTACTCGACGCGGCCGTCCTGCATCCTCCGGATGTCGACGGTGATCGGCCCGTCCCGCTCGAGCTTGCTGAAGGTGTGGCCGTCGAGCATCTCGAGCGGCAGGCTGCGCACGATCAGCAGGAAGTGCCCGAAGCCGTAGACGACGTCGTTCGGCGGCCGGTCGAACTCCTCGAGGTTCTTCGCCTCGGAGATCGACGGGAAGCTGGTCTCGCGCAGGAACAGCTCGCCCTCGCGGCGCCACTCGGTCATCCGTGTCCCGATCTGCCGCGTGCGCCGCAGCAGGCGCAGGCGTGGGTCGAGCCAGGTCTCGTTCACATCCTCGCTCTTGTCCTCGCCGTAGCGCAGCACGAGCTCTTCGCTGACCAGGAAGCCGACGCTGTCGGCGCTGACCGTCTGCGCGAAGGAGCCCCGGGGCTCGCCGTCGACCAGCGCCGTGAAGCGCACGGCGCCGAGCAGCCCGCGCGCCGGCTCGGCCTGTTCGAGGATGCGGGACTGCGCCACGAGCGGCAGCCCCAGGCACGCGATCAACAACAGCGCTCTCACATTCCACCTCCGCGCAGGGTCCCGAAGAAGAAGCCCGTCCCCCAGAACAGCGAGGTGCCGTAGCCGAACAGGCCGACCCAGGTCGAGGCGCTCCAACCGCGCCAGACCGGGCCGGTCTCGACCAGCAGCATCGCCGTCGAGGCGAGCAGCAGCATGCCCATCGCCAGGGCCATCGAGCCCCGGTTCCGTGCTTTCAGCCGCTCGGTGTGACGTTGCTGCTCGCCTTCGAGTTCATGCTTGATCACCAATTCGCCGCGGCGGAGCTTCGACACGATCAGCCGGAAGTCCCGCGGGAAGGTCTCGAGCGCGTAGCTGAACTCCTGGGCGGTCTTCATCGCGGTGCGGGTCAGGAAGGTCGGATCCTGCAGCCGGCGCGCGTAGATCTTGAGCAGGAAGGGCCGGATCGCCTTGATCGGGTCCATGTCCGGAGCGAGGTCGCGGGCGATGCCGTCGATGGTCGCGAGCGTCTTGCCGACCAGCAGCAGCTCGGCCGGCAGCGAGATGCGGTGCGAGCTGACCAGGTCGAAGATCTGCGCCATGTACACGCCGATGTCGACCGACTCGAGCGTGACCTCGTAGTAGCGCTCGACGATGTCGGTCAGGTCGGCCTTGAGCACGCGCAGGTCGACGTACTCGTCGATCAGCCCGAGGCGCTGGTACATGCGGATCATGCGGTCGACGTTCTTGGTCAGGATGAAGACGATGTAGGAGAGCAGGTCGTCGATCTGCTCCTGGCTCAGGGCGCCGACGATGCCGTAGTCGATCAGGCACACCCGGTTGCCGGGCAGCACGAACACGTTGCCGGGATGCGGGTCGGCGTGGAAGAAGCCGTGCACGAAGGTCTGCGAGAGGATGAACTCCGTCGCGGACAGCACGACCTCCTTCTTGTTGTACTGCGGGTGGTCCTTGAGGTCCTCGCTGCGCAGGTTGACGCCGT
>JAUIEM010000193.1 GCA_030428695.1 bacterium | reverse complement strand
CCTCCGCCCACGCGGAGGAAGCGGGCTCATAGTCAGCCAGCCAGCGCTGCGATCGCAGGTGTCTGACTCCCACGGCCCGATCGCCAGCAGCCTGCAGCGCTTCTGAGCCCTTCGCACCGCCCGGAGGATTGACAGCGGCCGGTGCGCTGGCCGACAATCCGGGCGGAGGAATCGATGGCGAGAAACAACGATCGCGTCACGCTGACCCTCGCCTTTCTCGTGGCCGGGTTGCTCGGCCACGCGGTCTGGCGCGAAGCCTTCCCCCACCGCCCCCGCGAGGACCGCCAGGGCTGGATCGAGCAGGCCGCCGACTCCGCGAGCGTGCTCGCCCGCACGCACGGCGAGGAGCTGACCGGCGCGGCGCTCGCGCGCTTCGAGCGGCGCTGGGCGGAGTCGCTCGACGTCGCCCTCGGCGCCGCGGCCTCGGTGCGCGAGCGCTGGCAGCAGCGGGTGCACGCCCTCGAGCAGCGGCTGGCGGTGACGGCGGACAGCCTTCGGCTGGCCGAGGAGGCGCTCGCGACCGCCCTCGACGCGCTCGCCCTGCGCTGGGACGGGCGGCTCGACACCCTCGGCGCTGGATTGCGGGCCGAGCGGGAGCAGGCTCTCGCCGCGCGTCAGGACGAGCTCGATGCGCTGCGTGAAGCCCAGGCCCGCACGCTCGAGGGCATGGAGGCCCTGATCGCCTCGCTCGACGCCGAGCTCCGCGGCCTGGACAGCGCCTTCGACGCCGAGCTCGAGGCCCTCGCCGCGCGCTGGCAGGACGAGCTGAGCGCGCTGCGGGAGAGTCTGCGCGAGGCGGGACGGCAACCGTACGAGGTCGCGTTCACCGATATCCCGGCGGCGATCGAGCCGTCGCTGTTCCGGCTGATCCTCGTCGAGAACGGCGCCGAGAGGGTGCTCGGCAGCGCGTTCTGCGTGCGCGCCGACGGGGTGCTCGCGACCAGCGGCAGCCTCGCGCTCGAGGCCCTGCGCAGCGCGTTCCGCGCCGGTGGCGCGCTGTTCGCCGAGGACGCCGACGGGCGTCGCCTGGCGGTGGTGCGCCAGCGCATCGCCGAGGCGATGGAGGAGGGGAGCGCCGCCGCCGACATCGCCCTGCTCAAGGTCGACACCGCCGGGGCCGCCCTGCCTCCTCTGCCGCCGGGGGCGCCGCCGGCGCTGGCGGAGCCGCTCGCGGCGATCTTCCCCGGCGCGGAGGCCCTCGCCTTCGCCCGCGGGCACGTCGCGCGCAGCCCGACCCCCGACCGGCCCCTGCGGGCCAGCGGCAGCTGGCCGGGCGGCGCCGCGGGTGCTCCCCTGTTCGGTCCGGCGGGCACGGTGGTCGCGGTCGCCAGCCCCTGTGAGGCGGACGACGGCGAGCGCGCGGCGGCGGTCGCGGCGGTCTTCGTCGAGCTGCTGCGGGACTTCTGATGCGGCGGGAAGGAGGTTGGGGGAAGCTTCGGGCGCTCGCCGTCGGCGTACTGCTGACCGTGAGCCTGTGGGCGGATGACTGGACCCTCGCCGACATCTCCCAGTGGGCCCGGCGCGGCACCGCCGAGGACATCGCCGCGCTGCACACCGTCGCGACCGAGGGAGGTCCGACCCTCGCCGGCGCGGCCCTGTCCGCCTTGCGCACGGTGCCGGCTCCGGGAGCCCTCGACGCGCTGCTGCGGGCCTGGCGCTTCCACGACACCGGCGGCGACAGCAGCCTCGCGCGGGCGGCGCTGCGCGAGCTGCGCTCGCTGTTCCTCGAACGCTCCGCGCGGATCACCGGGCTGCTCGAGAGCTCCGAGCAGCCCGAGGTGCGGATCGCGGTGCTCGCGCTCTTGCGCACGCTGGGCTTCGCCTCGGTCGCCGAGCTGACCGCGCGGGCCCTGCGCGACGACGGCTCGGCCGAGGTGCGGCGGCACGCGGCGGGGCAGCTGCACGGCCTCGACCCGGCGGGGGCGCTGCCCGTCTTCCTCGAGCAGCTCGGGCGGGAGACGCAGAGCGAGCTGCGCCTGTACCTGTACGGCGTGCTCGAGACCTCCCCGGTCTACCGCGAGCGCGCCCGCCGGAAGGCCCTGTCCGACCCGGACGATGAGGTGCGCAGCGCGGCCCTGGCCGCCCTCGCGGGGGAGCGCCCGGCGTGGGCCCTCGAGCAGCTGTGGAGCGAGCTCGCCAGCTCCGAGCTCGAGATCCGGCGGCGCGCCCTCGCGGGCCTGCGGCAGATCGGGCAGCCGCCGGACGTCGACCCGCTGCTCGCGGCCCTGGCTCCGCTGCCCGCCGCGCTCGCCGGCGAGCTCCAGAGCCTGCTGACCAGCCTCGGCGCGGCGCGGCATGTGCCGACCGTGGTCTCGGCCGCTGTCGGCGCGGAGCACGACGCCGTCGCCCTCGCCACCCTGCGGGCCGCCGCCGCCCTCGCCGCGCGGCACCAGGCCCAGCCGGCCTTGCGCAGCGCGCTGACGCCGCTGTTCGACAGCCCCCGCACGGCCCTGCGCGCCGAGGCCTTCGCGCAGCTCTCCAGCCTGCGCGCCGGAGGCCTGCTGGACGCCGGGGACAGTGAGGCGATCGCCGCCGGCGTCGAGAGCGCTGAGCCGTCAGTGCGCGCGGCGGCGTTGGGGGCCCTGACCGCGCATCCGGTCGCGGCGCTGCTGCCGGTCGCGATCGGCCTGCTCGAGGACCCCGGCTGCGAGAGCCTCGCGGTGCAGGTGCTGTGCGCCTCCCCGGACGAGGCGGCCCGCGCCCTGCTCGCCCGCACCCTGCCCGAAGGCTCCCGGGCGCGCCTGCTCGCGGCCCGCGTGTACGGCCTCGCGCCGGACGTCCCCGGCAGCTTCGAGGCCCTGCTCCGCCTGCTCGAGGCCGAGCCCGCCGCCCGCCTGGCGGCCGCGGAGGCGCTCGGCACCGCCGGCGCCCGGGCCCGCGAGCCCCTGCGCGCCGCGCTCGACGATCCCTGGTTCCGGGTGCGGGCCGCCGCCGCCCGGTCGCTGGCGCGCGGCAGCTGGGACGACCCGGAGGAGCTGGTCGGGGCGCTCCTGGCGCGGGTTCCCGGCGCCGAGCCCCCGGAGCTGGAGGCCCTCGCCGCGGCACTGCGCAGCCTCCCCAGCCGCGCCGCGGTCGAGGCCTGGCTCGCGTCCGGCGCTTCCGCCGACTCCCGTCGTCCGGTGCGGCTGCTCGGGCTGCTCGACGACCCGGCCCATGTGCCCCATCTCGTCGGGCTGCTCGACGACCCCGCGCTGCGGGTCGAGGCGGCGCTCGCCCTGTGCCGGCTCGGCAGCCGGGAGGGCGACGCGGTCTTGCGCGTGCTTCTGCGCGATCGGCGCCCCGCCGCACGCCAGGACGTCGTGCGCGCGCTGCGCTGCCTGCAGGCGACGGCCGGGGAGAGCTACGGCTTCGACCCCTTCCGCCCGCTCGAGGGTGCCAACCTGGAGGCGCTGGAAGCCTGGGAGCGCTGGCTCGGCGGGTAGGGGGGCGGACGGAGGTCGCCTGGTCGAAGGAGAGCGCGTGGCCTACGCGCGCCCTGCGCACCTGCGGTCGTCTTCGCCGCAGCGCTTCCTGGACCCGCGACGCCTCCCTGAAACCCCGCGAGCCAGACCCCGAACCCGCCCTGTAAACCCCCGCATGGCACCTGTCAGCCGTCGCCTGGCGGCCGGGCACGGCGCTGCGCGGGAATCGCGACTGGCACGCTCCTTGCAAACCAGCTCTCCCGTCATGGCCTCCCATGACGGCACGCGGCGAGGAGGAGTGTCAACCTCTGGCCGCGTGTCCGTTTTTGTTGGCTCAGCCGCACTGCCAGAGGAAGCGGGCCTCGCCGAAGCAGCGTGGGCAGGCGAAGCAGTAGCCGGTGCCGGCGTCGCCGAGGTTGACGTCGTCTTCCAGAGGCCAGGAGAGGTCGCCGAACTGGACGACGAAGCGCATCCGCTTCTTGCAGCCCGGGCACTTCTGGGGCTCGTCGTCCTGCTGCCACATCGGGCGCTGGAGGAAGGCGGCGAGCACGTCGTCCTCGCCGGTCTCCTTCACCGCGCGCTCGTACTGGTCCTCCCAGCCGTCTTCGAGGGACTCTTCGTAGGAACCCGGCGCCGAGGGGCGCACGTCGCGGACCTCGAGCGGGAAGGGCCTGAACCCCTTCTCCAGGTCGCCGTCCTCGAGCTGGCACACCCGGGGCGTTCCCGGCGGCGGCTCGAGGGGCACGAGCCCGTCGAGGGGCACGACCAGGGCGCGGTTGCTCCCGGCCTTGGGGTCCCAGGGCTCGCAGCCTTCGCGGCCGACCCAGGGGCACATGAAGACGAGGAGCAGCCCACTGGTCAGGTCCTTGCTCTTGGCGTCTTCGAGCAGGAACTGGCCGACGAACTGCATCGGGGCGGCGCAGGCCTTGCAGGTCGGCCAGGCGGTGCCCTCCGGGGCGAGGGGCAGGCCGCCGAAGCGGCTGACCGGCTCCGCCGGCGCGCCCTCGGCCCTGACGAGCAGGCGGAACTGCGGCTGCTTGGGAGGCTTCCAGGCACCGAACTGGGCATCGAGCATCTTGCGGACGGCCTCGGGGTCGAGGTCGGACATCGGAAACTCCTCGGGTGGGCGATCGATGATCTTTCATACCATGTCGCGGTCGCGACTGCACGGTTCTCGTCGCGTGGCGTCGATCCTCCGGTGCCGCCCCGGCCTCCGCGATCGGCGCTGGTGCGGCCCGCCTCGCCCCGTGCTACGCGGTCTCCCGCCGGGACGCACGGGCCCCGCGGGCCGCCTCCCGACGGGTCGATTTTCCTTAACAGGGCCCCTCCGAGCCGCTATTCTGTCGCTTTGCGCGCAGCGCCCCCGCCCACAGTCCTCGAGAGTCTATTGGTGTCCACCTGGGAAGACATCCTGTCCGGCAAGCGACGCGGCCTGTCCGCGTCCAGCGCGCGCGCGGGCCTGCGGCTCGCCTCGCTGCCCTACGCCGCCGCGGTGCGCGTCCGCAACTTCCTCTTCGACAAGGGCTGGAAGCGCGCCCAGCGGGCGAGCGTGCCGGTCTTCAGCATCGGCAACCTCAGCGTCGGCGGCACCGGCAAGACCCCCTGCGTCGAGTGGCTGGTGCGCGAGCTGCGCAGCCTCGGTGAGACGCCGGGCATCCTCAGCCGTGGCTACGGGGCGAAGAAGGGCGAGCTCAACGACGAGGCGCGCGTGCTCGCCGACAATCTCGCCGACGTGCTGCACGTCCAGGAGCCCGACCGCGTGGCCGGGGCGCGCAGGGCGGTCGCGGACGGGGCGACCTGCCTGGTGCTCGACGACGGCTTCCAGCACCGCCGCCTCGCCCGCGACCTCGACATCGTGCTGATCGACGCGACCCGGCCCTTCGGCCACGGGCACGTGCTGCCCCGCGGCTGGCTGCGTGAGGGGCTGGCGGGCCTGCGCCGGGCCGACTGGGTGCTGCTGACCCGCGCCGAGCTGCTCTCCGAGGAAGCGCTCGTCGCGCTGCGGGCCGAGGTCGCGCGCTGGATGCCCGAAGAGCGCATCATGCGCTCGGCGATGCGGCCGACGGGCTGGACTTCCCTCGACGGTGAGCGCTCCGGGCCGCTGGAGGAGCTCGCCGGCCAGCCTCTGTTCCTCGCCGCGGCGATCGGCAACCCCGCGGCCTTCGAGGCGAGCGCGCGGGCGGTCGGCGTCGAGGTGCGCGGACGGCGCTGGTTCCGCGATCATCACGGCTACACCGACGACGAGCTCGAACAGCTGGTGAAGGAACGGGAAGCCTGCGCCGCGCGCGGGGTGCTCGTCACCCAGAAGGACGCGGTCAAGCTCCGCGAGCTCCCCGGGGCCGCGCGGCTCGAGGCGCGGGTGCTGCGCGTCGAGCTCGAGGTCGAAGACGCCGCGGCGCTGTTCGAAGCGGTGCAGTCTGTGCTCGCCCGCGGGGCGACGATCCAGGAGAGCTCATGAGCGAAGGAACGCGATTCGCCCCGCGCAGCTTCGAGGGCATCGAGCGCTATCCGCTCGCCACCCGCACCCATCTGGTGTCGGTCGACGACTTCGCGACCTGCGTCGACGGCGACGCGAGCGTCGGCGACTTCCTCGACAGCCTGCCGGGCATCCTCGCCGGCAAGGTGCTGCGCCAGCTGATCGAGGCGATCGGGAAGGCGCACCGCGGCGGGAAGCAGGTCGTCCTCGCGATGGGGGCGCACGTGATCAAGTGCGGGCTCTCGCCCCTGATCATCGACCTGATGGAGCGCGGCATCGTCACCGCGGTCGCCCTGAACGGCAGCGGGGCGGTGCACGACTCCGAGGTCGCGGCGATCGGGATGACCTCCGAGGACGTCGGCAAGGCGCTCAACCAGGGCACCTTCGGCTTTGCGCGGGAGACCGGCGAGGTGTACCGCGAGGCCGCCCGGCGCGGGGCCGAGGGCGCCGGCCTGGGGCGGGCCTTCGGGGAGGTGCTGCGCGAGCGCGGCGGGCCCCACCTCGACCGGAGCATCCTGGCCGCCGGGGCGCGGCTCGACATCCCGGTCACCGTGCACGTCGCGATCGGCACGGACATCGTCCACATCCACCCGGGCTACGACGGCGCCGAGCTCGGCCGCTCGAGCTACCTCGACTTCTGCATCCTCGGCTCGGTGGTGCGCGCCCTCGACGGTGGCGTGTGGGCGAACATAGGCTCGGCGGTGCTGCTGCCGGAGATCTTCCTCAAGCTGGTCTCCGCCTACGCGAACGAGGGCGGCACCCTGGCCGGCATGACGACCGCGAACCTCGACATGCTGCGTCACTACCGGCCGCATCAGAACGTCGTCTCCCGGCCGGCGGGGGTCGGGCTGTCGCTGACCGGGCACCACGAGCTGATGATCCCGCTGTTGCGCGTCGGGGTGCTCGAGTGGCTGGCGAGGAATCCGGCATGAGCGTCGAGCTGGCACGCTTCTTCGAGGCCCAGGGCGCGCCCCGGGTGATGGTCGTCGGCGACCTGATGCTCGACCGCTACCTGTGGGGCAGCGTCGAGCGCATCTCGCCGGAGGCGCCGATCCCGGTGATCCGCGTCGAGCGCGAGGAACACCGCGCAGGCGGGGCCGGCTGCGTCGCCCTCGCCCTGCGGGCCCTCGGAGCAGAGGTGGTGCTCGCGGCGGTGGTCGGCGACGACGACAACGGCCGGCACCTGATCGCCGAGCTCGAGGGCCGCGGCATCGACGCGACCGGCGTGCAGCTGGTGCGCGGCCGGCCGACGACCTGCAAGACCCGGCTGATCGCCCGCGACCAACACGTGCTGCGGGTCGACCGCGAGGACGCGAGCGCCTACAGCGAGGCGGTCGGGGCGGGGCTGCTGGCGGGCTGCCGCGCCCAGCTCGCGAACGTGTCGGCGGTGTTGATCTCCGACTACGCGAAGGGGCTCCTGACCCCGTCGGTGGTCTCCAGCCTGGTGCCAGAGGTGCGGGCCGCGGGCCTGCCCTGCCTGATCGACCCGCGCCGGGGCGGCGACTACGGGCGCTACGCCCAGGCCGCCGGCATGACGCCGAACCGGCGCGAGGCCTTCCAGGCGACCGGCATCGAGCCCGTCGACCCGGAGAGCTGCGAGGCCTGCGCCGAGAAGCTCGTCACCGACCTCGACCTCGACTTCATCGCGATCACGCTCGACAAGGACGGCATGTTCCTCAAGCTCAAGGGCCGCCCCGGCCGCCGCTTTCCGACCCGCGCCCGCGCGGTGTACGACGTCAGCGGCGCCGGCGACCAGGTGCTCGCGACCCTCGGCCACTGCCTGGCCGGCGTCGCGGACTGGAAGTGCGCCGAGACCCTCGAGGCCGGGGTGCGGCTCGCCAACGTCGCCGCGGGGCTCGAGGTACAGAAGGTCGGCGCCCTGCCGGTCGCGCGGGAAGAGCTGCTCGACGACCTGCACGGCAGCTTCCAGCCGAGCTCCGACAAGGTGCTCGGCATCGAAGAGCTGCGGGCAGCCCGCGAGCGGGCGCGCGAGGACGGCCGCCGGGTGGTGTTCACCAACGGCTGCTTCGACATCCTGCACACCGGCCACATGGGCTACCTCGAGTTCGCGCGCAGCCTCGGGGACATGCTGATCGTCGCGATCAACGGCGACGCCTCGATCCGCGCGTTGAAGGGCCCGACCCGGCCGGTCAACCCGCTCGAGGCGCGCATGCATCTGCTGGCGGGGATGGCCTGCGTCGACTACGTCATCCCCTTCCACGACGAGACGCCCCTCGCCGTGATCGAGGCGCTGATCCCCGACGTGCTGGTCAAGGGCGAGGACTGGAAGGACAAGGGCGTGGTCGGCCGCGAGGTCGTGACCGCGCACGGCGGCGAGGTGGTGCTCGCTCCGCTGACGAAGGGCTTCTCCACCACCAACATCGTCGAGAAGATACGGGCAGAGGAGGAGGATGCAGATGGAAGAAGCCATCACGCAGATCCTCGAGGGCAACCGGGCCAAGAAGACCGTCCTGCAGAAGAAGCTCGGGCTGGTCTTTGAGATCGGGAAGGACGTCTTCCACACACTGCGCGCCGGCTACCGGGTCTGGATCCTCGGAGCGGCCAGCCGGACCCCGATGGCCGAGCAGGTCGAGGCCTTCTTCCGCGCGATGGCGCCGAGCGACCTCGGGCCTCCCGCGGTGATGGCCCTGCGCCCGCAGCTGCCGACCCACAGCGCCCAACTCGGCTCGCACAACATGTTCGCCCCGGTCGTCACCTCGAGCTGCAAGAAGGGCGACCTGCTGCTCGTGCTGACCAGCGTGATCCGCGACAAGCAGCTCGAAGAGGAGGTCGCCCTCGCCACCGGCCGCGGCGTGTGGACCGTGATCTTCACCTCGCGCAAGGCCAAGCGGGGCTGGAAGACGCGCGCCGACCGCGTGCTCAACCTGTGCGCCGACACCGACATCGCGCTGCTCGAGATGCAGCTCGTGTTCGGCCACCTGCTCGCGAGCTACGTCGCCGAGAAGCTCGAGGGCAGCCCCGAGCCGGTGTTCGACGACGATGGCCTGGCCCGCGACTCCGGCCACCACGACGTGCTGTCGATCGACACCGTGCAGCTGGTCGACGAGGAGCCCGACACCGAGCCGCTTCCTCTCGAGGGGGCGACCGTCAGCCAGGACGACATGAACGTCAGCCAGGAGGATGCGCTGCCGACCGCGATCCGCTTCCGCTGCAGCGCCTGCGGCGACCTGGTCTTCGCCGAGGCGCGGCACAAGGGGAAGAAGGGCAGCTGCCCGCGCTGCGACGCGGTCTTCACGGTGCCGAACATAGAGAGCGAGCTCGTCGTCGCCAGCGAGGTGGTCGAGCGCCGGGCGGCGCGGCGCTTCGCGGTGACCGACTGCACCGTCCAGTACTCGCGCAAGCACTTCCCCTCGGCGAGCAGCTACACCGCCGAGTACGCCCTCGAGGATCTCAGCGACCGCGGGCTGCGTTTCCTCAAGGAGAGCGCGGTGCCGTCGAAGTGCCCGCTCAGCGAGGGCGAGAAGCTGTACCTGAGCATCGACATCCCGGCCTTCCTCGATCCCTTGCGGCTGCGCGGGGAGGTGCAGGAGATCGCGGGGTCCTCCGACCGCAAGACCTACCACGTGACGATCGAATTCCTCGATCTCGAGGAAGAGGCGCAGACGAAGCTGCAACGGCTGACCGAGAACCAACTGCTGCGCGACATCGCGCGCACCTGAGCAGGAGCCAGCATGGGGACTGAGAAGGACAAACTCTTCGCGCGCATAGCGCTCCACAACAAGTTCGTCAGCAACGAACAGCTGCAGAAGGTCCAGCTCCTGCAGAAGAGCAAGTATCCCGACAAGTCCATCGGCCGGCTGATGCTCGCCAAGCGCTACATCGACGAGCGGGCGTACCAGAAGATCAAGAAGGCGGTCAAGAAGCTCCAGTCGCGGCAGACGACGCCCGCTCCGACCCCCGCCCCGGTCGACGAGGTGGAGGAGATCGAAGAGATCGAGGAGGTCGAGGAGCTCGAGGTCGTCGACGAGGTCCCCGCGGGCGACAAGCCCGAGGTGCGCTACCTCGGCCCGACCCTGGGCTGCCGCCTGCCGGGCAAGACCCACATGCTGCACGAGATGCTCGCCTTCGCGAAGAAGCAGGGCGCCTCGGACCTGCACCTGTCGGTCGGCTCGCGGCCCTTCCTTCGCATGCACGGCAACGTCACCCCGCTCAACATGCCGGTCCTGACCGCGGAGTCGAGCGCGAAGCTGATCTTCGACGCCTTCGATGAGAAGACCAACAAGCAGCTGCAGGAAGAGTGGGACGTCGACATGTGCATCGAGCTGCCCTTCGGGCGCTTCCGCACCAACCTGCTCAAGCAGCGCCGCGGCTTCTCGGCGGTCTTTCGCGTGATCAACGACTCGGTCTCGACCCTGCGCGAGCTCGGGCTGCCCGAGGAGGTCGAGAAGCTGACGACCTTCCACCAGGGCCTGGTGCTGGTTACCGGCCCGGCCGGCTCCGGCAAGTCGTCTACGCTGGCGGCCCTGATCGAGGTGATCAACCTGAATCGGCAGGACCACATCATCACGCTGGAAGACCCGATCGAGTACGTCTTCGAGTGCAAGCAGTGCAACGTGACCCAGCGCGAGATCCACCGCCACACGCAGTCCTGGGGCAACGCGCTGCGCGCCGCCCTGCGCGAGGACCCCGACGTGATCATGGTCGGGGAAATGCGCGACCTCGACACGATCTCCCTCGCGATCACCGCGGCCGAGACCGGCCACCTGGTGCTCGGGACGCTGCACACGACCAACGCGACCCGCACGGTCGACCGCGTGCTCGACGCCTTCCCGCCGAAGGAGCAGGCGCAGATCCGGGCGATGGTCAGCGAGTCGCTCAAGGGCATCATCTGCCAGCAGCTGGTCCCCCGGGCCGACGGCAAGGGCCGGGTGCTCGCCTGCGAGATCGTGTACTGGACGCCGGCGGTCGGCAACCTGATCCGCGACGGCGAGACCTTCAAGCTGTTCTCGGTGATGCAGACCGGCCGCAAGGCGGGCATGCGGCTGATGGACGACTCGCTGCGCGGGCTGATGGACCGCGGGTTGATCACCCTCGAAGAGGCGCGCTTCCGGGCCAACAACCGGGCTTCGTTCAACTGATCAGGGGAAGAAGAAGGAGAGACCATGGCACGCATCGACCAGTTCTTCGTCGCCCTGAAGGAACGCGGCGGCTCCGACCTCCACATCCTCGCCGGCCAGCCGCCCAAGCTGCGCATCCATGGCCGGCTCGAGGCGGTCAATATGTCGGAATTCTCGAACGCGGAGTGCGAGGAGCTCCTGTTCGAGATGCTCAACGAGAAGCAGCAGAAGACCTTCGACGAGAAGAAGGACCTCGACTTCGCCTACCACGTGCCCGGCGTCGCGCGCTTCCGCTGCAACTTCATGCGGCACCAGCACGGCATAGGCGCGGTCTTCCGGATCATCCCGACCCGCATCAAGACCCTCGAGGAGCTCGGCATCCCGCTGGTCATCCAGCGCTTCGCAAACATGCGCAACGGCCTGGTGCTCGTCACCGGGCCGACCGGTAGCGGCAAGTCGACCACCCTGGCGGCGATCATCGACTACATCAACCGCACCCAGGCGCGGCACATCATCACGATCGAGGACCCGATCGAGTTCGTGCACGAGAACAAGAACTCGATCCTGACCCAGCGCGAGGTCGGCAACGACAGCAAGAGCTTCGCCTCGGCGCTGAAGGCGGCGGCGCGCGAGGATCCCGACATCATCCTCGTCGGTGAGATGCGCGACCTCGAGACCATCGCCCTCGCGATCACCTGCGCGGAGATGGGGCAGATCGTCTTCGGCACGCTGCACACCAACAACGCCGCGAAGACCATCGACCGTATCATCGACGTCTTCCCGGAAGAGCAGCAGGCGCAGATCCGCACGATGCTCGCGACCAGCCTGCAGGGCGTGGTCAGCCAGCTGCTGATGCGCACCGTCGACGGCAAGGGCCGCTGCGCGGTCAACGAGATCATGTTCGGTTCGCCCGCGCTCGGAAACATGATCCGCAAGGGCGAGATCCACAAGATCCACGGCTACATCGAGTCGGGCCGCGGGCGCGGCATGCAGCTGATGGACGACTCGATCATGCAGCGCCTGAAGGCCAACCTGGTCACGCCGAACGAGGCGTACATGAAGGCGATCGACAAGAAACGCTTCCAGTCGTTGGTGGGGAAGGCGCGCTGACTTGCACCCTCCCCCGAAGTCCATCCTGGTCCGGCTCCCGAACTGGGTAGGCGACGTCGTGATGGCGACGCCGGCGCTCAAGGCGCTGCGCCGGCTCGAGCCCAAGCCCTGGGTCGCGGTGCTCGGCCGCAAGCACCTGTTCAGGATCCTCGAGGACTGCCCCTGGATCGACGAGCAGATCCCGCTGCCGAAGCGCAAGAGCTGGTACGGGCCGGTCAGCTTCGGGAAGCGGCTGCGCGAGCGCGGCTTCGACACCGCCGTGCTCCTGCCGAACTCCTTCAGCTCGGCGCTGATGGCGTGGTCGGCGCGGATTCCGCGGCGCATCGGCTATCGGCTCAACTGGCGCAGCTTCCTCCTCACCCACCGGCTGACGGCGGCGCGGGAGGGGCTGTTCCGGGCCCAGCCGATGGTCGACTACTACCTCGGCCTGACCTCGGTGCTCGGGGCGCCGGACGACGACCGCAGCCTCGAGCTGCCGCCGCGCGAGGAGTCCCAGGCGCGGGTGCGCGCCTACCTCAAGGTGCGGGGGGTGCGGGAGGACGAACCGATCGTCGCGCTGAACCCCGGCGCCGCCTTCGGCTCGTCGAAGCTGTGGCTGCCCGAGCACTTCGCCGCGGTCGGCGACACCTACGCGGCGCGGGGGGCGCGGGTGCTGATCCTGGCGGGGCCAGGGGAAGAGCCGATCGCCCAGAAGATCTCGAGCCTGATGAAGCGGCCGAACATCGACACCTCCGAGGAGATCATCGGCCTCGGCGATCTGTGCGCGCTGTTCCGGCGCAGCAGCCTGGTGGTGACGACCGACTCCGGGCCACGCCACTTCGCGGTCGCGGCGGGGGCGCTGGTCGTCGTCGTGATGGGGCCGACCCATCCGGGCTACACCGAGGTCGACTACGACCGCTACAAGGTCGTGCTGACGCGGGCGCCGTGCTGGCCCTGTCATCTGCGGCGCTGTCCGATCGACCACCGCTGCATGACGCGCCTGACCCCGAACAAGGTGATCGCGGCGGGGGACAGCCTGCTCGCGGAGTTCGGGCACGGGGAGCTGCTGTAACGCAGCCGAGCCCGTCGAGGGTTCCGTAAAACGACGTAGTAGCTTGTTGTACTATCCCCAGCCGGACGGTACGCTCAGATGCACAGCCACATGGTGGGAGGGTGGGCGCGATGCCCAATGACGAACAAGTCCAGAAACCCAGCGTCTACCCCGGCAAGTTCGTGTTCGACGACGGCAAGCCCCTCAAGGACGTCTACGTCTACACCGATGTTCCCGGCGACAACCAGTTCGACCTGGCGAACAAGTGGAAGACGAACGAGCGCGGCACCGCCGGACGCCTGCTCGCCAACCACAAGTACAACTTCTACTTCAGCAAGGAAGAGCGCGACAAGGCGTGGCTGAAGAAGAACATCAGCGAAGCAGCCTGCAAGCTGGTCGAGACCGGGGCCGCCCAGGAAGGGGTGATCAAGGTCGAGATCAAGCGCCCGAAGTTCGAGGTCGAGCTCAACATGAGCAAGGACCCGAAGGCGGCGTACCTGGGCTGGGCGCCGTCGAAGAGCCAGCTCAAGCAGACCGACGGCGACCCGGTCGCGACGGTCGAGCTGCGCTGCAAGGAGAGCGAGGAGGGCGGCAAGCTGTCCTTCTACGACAACGCCAAGGGCGAGGGCGGTCCGGCCGACACCAAGACGGTCAAGATCGAGTCCTACCAGGCGGCGACCACCTTCTGGGTCGGCGGCAAGGCGGGGCACGCGAGCACGAAGGACAAGGACACCACGCTCGAGCTGGTCTGGCTCGGTGAGGTGCTGGTCAGCGTCCCGCTGATGATCCGTGTGCGGAAGAACGCGAACACCCTGACGGACGACGAGCGCAAGGCCTTCGTCCAGGCCTTCGCCGACCTGAACGACGCCGGGAACGGCCCGTTCAAGGCCTTCCGCGACATGCACACCAACGAGTCGGACCCGCAGGCCCACGGGGGTGTGCAGTTCCTGCTCTGGCACCGCGCCTTCATCCTCGCCCTCGAGCGCGGGCTGCAGACGAAGAACCCGGCGGTCTCACTGCACTACTGGCGCTTCGACGAGGCGGCGCCCAAGCTGTTCGACAAGAACTTCATCGGCGAGACCAAAGAGGGCCAGGCGCGCCCGACCTTCGCCGCCGACAACCCGCTCAAGGCCTGGAAGACCGACAACGACGTCGGCATCCTGCGGGAGTCGCGCTTCGATACGAAGGCCCGCGGGGCGTCGGGCAACGGCAGCTGGCCGACCGCCGGACGCGTGCGGACCGAGGCCGAGACGCTCGCCCTCGGCAGCAGCTTCTCCAGCTTCGCCGGAATGGAAGGCGACCCGCACGGTGCCGCCCACGTCAGCTTCAGCGGCTACCTCCAGTCGATCGGGACCGCCGCGAAGGACCCGCTCTTCTTCATGCTGCACTGCAACGTCGACCGGCTGTGGGCCTTGTGGCAGAAGAACAACAAGAAGTACAAGGAGAGCGATTACACCTCGGCCTTCTCGAGCCGCACCCGCAAGGGACACAAGCTCGACGACACGATGTGGCCGTGGGACGGCGACACCGCGAACGGGCGTCCGTCGACGGCGCCGGGCGGCGCCTTCCCCGAGGTTGCCCACACCGAGTTCCCGGGCGGCACGCCGAAGGTCAAGCAGATGATCGACTACCAGGGACGCGAGTCGGACGGTGTGTCCCGGCTCGGCTTCGACTACGATACGGTGACCTTCGCCTGAGGCGAGGCCCACCAGGGGAGATACGATGAGCCAGGAACCGGACACGGGCGGGTACATCCAGTGGCTCGCCGACCCGAACCGGCCGCGGAAGGAGCGGCTCCAGGCCCTCGGAGCGCTGCAGGTCGCGGCGATGGGGGGCGACCGCTTCGACCCCTACCGCAGCGACTACTGGGCGGCGCTGCGCGTGGGCTCCGAAGCCGAGGACGAGGAGATCCGCTACACCTGCCTGCAGCTGTTGTGCATGAACAAGGACCGTGACACCCAGAAACGGTTGATCGCGAGCCTCGACGGCAGCGGACCCGTGCTTGCGCCGCCGGTGAAGGCGCTGCAATTCCTCAGCTACGACGTCCACGCCGGGGTGTTCCCGATCGCGCGCCAGTACGCCGACAATCCGCCGAACGACGAGGCCCAGCACGAGGCGCTGCGCCTGCTCGGCAGCGATCCGGCGTCGACGGACCTGTTCGCGAAGATCCTCGAAGACCCCGCCGAAGACTACGAGGCCCGCAGCCTGTCGGGCATCTGCCTGCGCTCGCTCGCGCCGGAGCGCTACGTCGCCGCCGGCAAGAAGGTGATGGGGAACAGCGCCGACAACGCCGACCTGCGGACCGAGGTGCTGATCGGCATGGTCGCCGTCAAGACCGACCCCGAGGACGACGAGCTGCGCGAGCTGGCGAAGACCGTCGCCGACGACGACGGCAGCAACGACAGCATGAAGGGCTCCGCCCGCCGGCTGCTTGCCCAGACGCCGGGGACGCCCCAGGATGGCGGGCAGGCCTGAGGGAGCTGGAAGCACGCGACCACGGGCGGGGCTTCCCGCCCGTTTCGCATCAGGGGGACGTCCATCATGGAAGCGAAGACGGCCGAGGAACAGCGCGCGCTCGAGCAGATCGCGGCGGTCCGCGCCGGCGAGGGCTGTCCGAACTGCCTGCTCGGCCTGCTGAGCGAACGCCATGCCCTGTACGCGGACCGCAACCCGGCCGACGTCACCTTCCTGCGCGGCTGGATCCTGCTCGCGGTCGCCGCGAGGGGGCTGACCGAGAAGGCGCTGCCCTACGTGCTCGAGGAGCTCGAGAGCGGCACCGAGCCCTACCTGGTCGGGGTCGCCGCCCACACCCTGCGCACCTTTCCAGAGCGGCGTCCGGCCTTCGCCGGGCTGTTGCTGCGGGCCTACAACACCATCCGCGGGCGCGACGAGCGGCTCGACTTCTCGGCCTACGGGGCGGTGGTGCGGCGTCCGGGGGAGGGCACCAGCGCGGTGCAGGAGATCGCGACCAGCCTGGCCTGGCTCGGCGGCGCGGCCGGCGACCACCTGGACGCTCTGCAGGCCTGGCTCGCTGCGCCGAACCGGCCGGCGGTCGCCGAGCAGCTCGCGCTCGCGATCGCGCGGATCGAGGACGAGGTGCCGACGGCCGCGGCGGAGGCCCGGCCGAGCTGCTGCTCGATGCCCCGTCTGGAGGCTGCAGACGAGGGCGGGAGCGTCGAGATCGCCGACATCGAGCTCGAGGACCACGCCGGCCGGCGGCTGCGCTTCGGCGAGTTCTTCCGCGGTCCGAGCGCGGCGGTGTTCTTCTACACCCGCTGTGACAACGCCCAGAAGTGTCCCCTGACGATGACCCGCCTGGCCCGCTTGCAGCGGCTGTTGGACAAAGAGGGCGTCGAGGTCCGCACCGCCGCGATCACCTACGATCCCGACTACGACCTGCCCGAGCGCCTGAAGAACTACGGGGAGATCTACGGGGTGACGATGGCCGACGAGCACCGCGTCTTCCGCACGCCGCGGGACTTCGCGGCCGTGCGCCGCTTCTTCGGGCTCGACGTCGGCTACGTCGACGGCGTCGTCAACCGCCACCGGGTCGAGCTCTACCTGCTCGATGGGACCACGGTCGTCGAGCGCTCCACCCGCCTGCAGTGGGACGAGGCCGAAGTCTGCGCGCGGCTGAAGGCGCTCAGGGCCGGTGGCGCAGACCCGACTCCGGGGTAAAGATCCGGAGCAGGCCGGCCGGCGACTCGCTGTAGCCGATGATCTCGTAGCGCGCGTCGGGCAGGGCGCGCAGGATCAGGTGCCCGGAGCTGGCCAGGATCCCGTCGACGCGCGCCTTGTGCGCCGCCGGCAGCCGCTCGACGGCCTCGCTCTTCACCGTCGCGAGCGGCGCGAGCACGTAGGGCTGCACGTCGGAGTCGTTGTGCTCCGGGTAGTGCAGGGCGAGCTGCCAGCAGCCGTCCTCGGTCTGCACACCGCCGTCGGGCGCGATCTGCACGCCGGAGATGCAGCGCGCCGCCGACACGGCCTTGCGGGCGGCCGCGGCGTCGGCGAAGAAGAGGTGCACGGCCACGGAGTCTGCCTCGCCGCCGTCGAACAGCCGCAGGGTGGTGACGGGGGTCGCATCCATCGCAGCCACTCCGGTGGTGTCGGGCGCCGGTGGCCCCTGGGCCGGCGCAGGGGTGCAGGCAGTCAGCAGGCTCAGGGCCAGGGCGAGCGCCGCGGTGGCGATCCGCATCGTTTCCTCCAGTCGGGCATCGCGCCCGTTGCCCTACTGTAGCAATCTCCGGCGGGTCTGGCCCGTTCCCCACGGCGTCGAATCTTGACATCACAAGTCGGACCTGGTATCACAGTCGGCCTTCCGTCGACCACGGGCGCCGTTTTTTCTCGCGCCCCTGAGGAACACTGCATGATCCCGATTTTTCAGCTCCCGCACACCGAGGTGCGGGCAGCGCTCGAAGTGGGTGCACCGGTCTACCTCGCCGTCAACCCGATCGAGTACCACGGTCCGCACCTGCCCCTGGCCAACGACTCCCTGATCAGCCACGCGCAGATCCGCCACCTGCACGCCCGCCTCGCCGAAGACCATCCCGAGTGGCCGCTGTTGTACGCCGGCGAGATCGCGCTCGGCGTCGGCCCGATCTCCGGCCCGGGCAGCCAGTCCACACCCTACAAGACCGTCAGCGGGGTCGTGACCGAGGCCTGCCGCCGTCTCGCCGACCTCGGGGCGCAGCGGGTGCTGCTGATGACCTTTCACGGAGATCCCCTGCACAACAAGGCCCTGCACGACGGCGTCCAGCTGTTGCAGGACCGCGGCGTGCAGGCGCTCGCCCCGCTCAACCTGGTGCTGCGGGCGATGCTCGAGCTCGATCCGGGCGACTTCGCGGCCGCCTTCACGGAGGTCGCCGACCCCGCACAGCGCGCCTGGCTGCAGGAGAACCTCCCGTACGATTTCCACGCGGGCTACTTCGAGACCTCGCTGACCCTGCACTACGAG
>JAUIEM010000192.1 GCA_030428695.1 bacterium | reverse complement strand
CCGGGCCGCCGGGCCCGGGGCCGAATCCGCCGGGGCCGCCCGGACCGGGACCGCCCGGACCTGGGAAGAAGCCGCCACCGCCGCCGCCAAAACCACCGGGCTTGTTCTGGCCGGGAAAGCCTCCTGGCTGCCCGAATCCACCGGGTCCCATGGCACTGCCTCGAGTCTGTGGGTTGCGCGTTCCTTCAGCTCCCGGCTGCGACCGGAGAGCGACCTGCAAAACCTTGGCACATCGTGCTACCTTACGGCGTTCCGACGCGGATTGTCAAGCCGAGCACGCCGCGCCGGGCGCCGATCCACGGCGAAGGCGCTGCGCGCGCGAAGGGTTGCGCGTGGCGGACGCGGACTGTACTCTCAGGCCAGATTTTCTCCATGCCGGTGCGGATTGCAGCTGCTACGCTATCGAGACAAGAGTCCTGTACTCGAGCCCACGGTGTTTGTCGCCGCGGGCGCCCGCATCATCGGCGATGTCGAGATCGGTGCCGCATCGAGCGTGTGGTTCGGCACCGTCGTCCGGGGGGATGTCTTCCACATCCGCATAGGGCGGCGGACAAATCTGCAGGACAACGCGGTCCTGCACGTGCGCAAGGGCCGGATTCCTTGCCTGGTCGGAGATGAGGTCACGGTCGGACACGGTGCGATCCTCCACGCTTGCACTGTCGGCGACCGCTGCCTGATCGGGATGGGGGCGATCGTGATGGACGGGGCCGAGCTGGCCGAAGACTGTCTCGTCGCGGCCGGCGCGCTGGTTCCTCCGGGGTTCCAGGCGCCTCCCCGTTCGCTGGTGCTCGGTTCCCCCGCCAGGGTACGGCGGCAGCTGAGCGACGAGGAGGTGGCGGAGCTCGCCACGTCGGCCGAGAACTATGTCCACCTCGCCGCCGAGTACCGGGCGGCGCGGCCTGCGTAGGAGGCGCGCATGCTCTCGCCGCGCGATCGCCTCCTCGCCGAAATGCTCGTCAGCCAGAGACGTGTGACCAACCAGACGATCGCCCAGGTCATCGCCGCCCTGCACCGGGCGCCGGGCAACACCCTCGCCGACGAGCTCGTCAAGCGCGGGGTCGTCGACCTCGAGGTGTTGCAGTCCGCCTTCGAGGGCGTCAAGAAGCACGGCGCGCGCTGCGTGACCTGTGGCCGTCCCTTCATCCGCCGCCGCCCCGGGCAGATCATGTGCCGGCGCTGCCGGCGCACGAAGTCCTCGGTCGCCCTGAACCCCTGGGAAACCGGCGCCAGCCTGCCGCCGGTCAAGGCGGTCTCGAGCGAGGCGGGGCGCAAGCGGAAGTCGTCCCGGCATCACCCCACGATCCCCGGCGCGGTCCCCGACTCGCTCGCGGCGGCCCAGGTGACCGCCCTGCCGCCGCGGTCCAGCGCACGGGTCGCGCCTCCTCCCGCCTCCGCCCGGGCGACGGCGCCGGCCTCTGCCCGACGGGTCCCGGCGCCGCCCTCGTCGACGACCCGCCGGCGTCGAAGCAGCCGGCGCGACCTCCCGGCCATCCCGGCGAGCGGTCCGCCGCCGCTGCCGCCGCCCTCCGGCCAGGTGCGGAGACAGTCCTCCGGGCGGGTGCAGGCGCACGCCGTCGAGGAGGCGCCGCCCTCGAGCCGTGCCGCCCCCTCGGGCCGGCGGAGACGGCCGAGCGGGGAGAGGGCGCGCCGGCCGAGCGGCGAGAAGGTGCGCCGGCCGAGCGGCGAGGTCCGCCGGCCGAGCAGCGGCCGGGCGGAGAAGCCGCCTTCGTCAGGCAAGGCCGCGCCGGTCGCGAAGCCGCCCTCTTCGGGGCGCGTCAAGGCGGAGCGTCCGGCCTCTTCCGGCAAAGTCAAGGCCGTTCCGCCCCGGCCGAAGAGCAGCAGGGGCCGGAAGAAGAACGACAAACGCCCGGTCGCGCCGGAGGTCGAGCACTTCGGTGCCTACGAGATCATCGAGGAGCTCGGGCGCGGGGCGATGGGTGTCGTGTTCAAGGCCCAGCACACCAGCCTGAGCCGCATCGTCGCGCTCAAGGTCCTGTCGGCCGGCGAGAAGGCGACGCCGCGTCAGATCCAGCGCTTCCGGCGCGAGACCGAGGCGCTCGCCCGGCTCAAGCACCCGAACATCGTCTCGATCTACGAGGTCGGGGCCGAGCAGGGCTATCCCTACTACACGATGGACCTCGTCCACGGCGAGTCGCTCGAGGCCCTGCTCGGGCGCGGCGAGCTGACGGACGAGAAGATGGCCGACATCCTCGAGCAGATCTCGATCGGCATCGACTACGTCCACGCCCACGGCTTCATCCACCGCGACCTCAAGCCGGCCAACGTCCTCGTCGACGAGACCGGGCGGGCGCGGATCACCGACTTCGGCCTGGCCGCGAACCAGTTCTCGGCGATGCAGCTGACCATGAGCGGGATGAGCGTCGGCACGCCGCTGTACATGTCCCCGGAGCAGAGCCGCGCCGAGCGTGAGAAGACCGATGGCCGGGCGGATATCTGGGCGCTCGGCGTCATCCTCTACAGGTATATGACGGGGAGGCTGCCGTTCACCGGCAAGAACCCGGTCGAGATCTACGAGAAGATCAACCGCTTGACCCCGGAGGCCCCGACCTCGGTCAAGGAAGGGGCCGACGCGCAGCTCGAGATGATCTGCCTGAAGTGCCTCGAGAAGGAGCCGGGCAAGCGCTACCTGCGCGCCCGCTTCCTCGCCGACGACCTGCGCCGCTACAAGAAGGGCCTGCCGCTGCGCTCGGTCGAGAAGGCCGCGTCGATGGGGCTACGCGACCGGCCCTGGCTGATGATCGCCCTGGTCGCCGCGAGCCTCTTCCTGCTGACCGCGATCGGCCTCGCGATCTTCGGCCCGCGTCGCGATCCCGCGCCGGACCCGGACAGCGGCAACGTCGCCATCTCCGACAGCCCCGTCGAAGGCCTGCTCGCCGAGGCGCGCGCCGCCCTCGACGCCAAGGCCACCACCCGTGCCCTGACCCTGCTGCGCGAAGCGCGCACCGAGCTCGAGAAGGACCCGGATGCGGTCGGAGGCGCGGCCGCTCGGGCCGCCCTGAGCAGCGAGCTGTTCCTCGCGAGCGCGCGGGCCTACCTGCAACGCGCGGCGACCGGCGACCGCGAGACCGCGATCGTCGAGCTCGACAAGGCGCTCGGGGTGCAGCCGGAGAACCTCGTCGCCCTGCGCATGCTCGCGGAGCTGAAGGAGGGCGAGGAAGCCGCCGAGCTGTGGGGGCGCATCGTCGACCTCGACGGCGAGGACCTCGCCGCCCTGCACTGGCTGGCGGACTGGAGCGTCAGCGCGCGGCAGTGGGACGAGGCGCTCGGCCACCTCGACAGCCTGATCTCCCTCGGGGGGGACGCCGAGAGCTTCGAGCAGCGCGGCTTCGTGCAGCTGCACCTCGACCGACCGGAGGAGGCCGCCTCCGACTTCCAGCTCGCGCTCGCCCACGACAGCGGACGGGCGCGCGCCTACCTCGGACGCGCGCTGGCGCGCGCCGCCCAGGGCGAAGGCGCGCTCGCCGAGCTCGACTTCGTCAAGGCAGCGGGCTTCGACGAGCTGCGCGCCGAGGCGACCCGCGGGCGGGCCCGGCTGCTCCTCGATCAGCGCCGCTACGCGGCCGCCGCGGACGTGTGCCAGTCGGCACCGCAGGAGATGCAGCGCGCCTCCGGCCTCGACCTGCTCGCCGGCCAGGCGCTGCTGCTGCAGGGTGAGCTGGACGCGGCCGAGGCGGCGTTGCAGCGCGCGGCAGAGCGAGCCGAGGACGTCCGGGAGGCGCGGATGTGGAGCGCCCGGCTCGCGATCGTGCGCGGCGAGGCCGCCGCGGCGCGAGCGACCCTCGATGCGCTGCTCGACGCGGATCCCGAGCTGGTCGAGGCGCGGCTGCTGCGCGCCCAGCTCGCGCTCGACCCGCTCGGACCCGGGCCGGAAGACTTCGCCCCGGTGCGGGAGGATCTCCTCGAGGTCGCCCAACAGGAGAACGACGCGGCGCGACCGCGGCTGCTGCTCGGCCTGCTCGCCGTCGCGGAGGAGAGCTTCTCCGAGGCCGGCGACCGGATGACCGAGGCGATCGCTCGGGCCCCGTACTTCGCGACGAGCTACGAGCTGCAGGGGCTGCTCGACCTGCACGCCTCGATCGAGCGCATGGCGCGCAGCAATTTCGACAAGGCCAAGCGTCTGTACTCCTCGCCCCCGCGCTTCTCCGCCGACCTCGACCGCGATGGCTTCGCGCGTCGGGAGGTGCTCGTCCAGCTCGCCCTCGGCGAGAACGGGGAGAGCCGCGCGCTGGCGCGGGCCTACGCCCTGTGCCTCGCGCGGATCCGGCTCGAGGTCGGGTCGGCGGACGACTTCGCGACGCTCGGGCGCATCGAGTTCGCGCGCGGCGACGACGAGGCCGCCCTGCGGGCCTTCGCCCTGGCCCGGGCGCGGAACCCGCATCTGGCGCGGGCGGCCGTCGGTGAGGCCCGGATCCGGGCCGAGGCGGGCGCGCTGGACGAGGCGATCGGCCTGTACGAAGAGGCGCTCGAGCACGAGCCGGAGCAGCTGGCCTGGATCCTCGAGCTCGCGGCCACGCAGCTGTCCGCCAACCGCCCCGACGACGCGCTGCACAGCCTCGAGCGGCACAGCGACATCGCCGCCCTGGACGACGCCGGGCTGGCGCTCCGACAGGCCTGCGGCGACGCGCTCGGGCGGCCGAGCCTGGCCCGCGAGGCGGCGGAGATGCGCGAGGCTCTCGCTGCGCGGGCCGAAGAGGCCGCGGAGTGGGTGGCGAAGGCGCAGGCGGCCCGCGAGCAGCGGGAGGCCCTGCTCGCCTATCAGCAGGCCCTCAACCTGCAGCCCGGGCTGGCGACCGCGGCCCTCGAGATCGGGGCGATCCATGCGGCGCTCGGCGACGCGGAGAACGCCGCGCTCAGCCTCGCCCGGGCGGTGCTGGCCGACAGCCGCTGGACCTCCCGGCTGTTCCGCTTCGCGATCGAGCTCGACGAGGCGGCCGAGCAGAAGCTGTGGGCCACCCTGAGCGAGCGCGAGCCGCGCACGCCGGGCGAGGCGCTGCGCCGCGATGTCTGCCTCGGGGCCCTCGCCGTCGCGGGCGCCGGGGCCTTCCCGGAGCGTCTGGGGCCCGGACGCGAGGCCATCGAGCGCGTGATCGAGGCGCGTCCCACCCTCGCCCTGGGCTGGTGCCTGCGCGGTGAGCTGCGGGTCGCGCTCGCCCTGTACGGCGCCGCGAGCGACGACCTCGAGCTCGCGGCCCGCCTCGACCCAGAGCTCGCCGAGGTGTCGTATGCCCGGGCCCTGCTCGAGGCGGCGCGCGGCGATCAGGAGAGCAGCATGCACCACCTCGAGCGCGCCCTCGACCTCGGCTTCGAGCACCGCGCGCGCATCGCGGACGACCCGCGCTTCGCCGACCTGCACGGCAGCGAGGGCTGGGTGGCGGTGCTCGCCCGCCTGGTCGATCCCGAGTGATGGCGAGCGTGCGCTACGAGCTGCAGGCGACCTCCGGCCGGGCCCGCGCCGGGACGATCACGACGCCCCGCGGCGAGGTTCCGACGCCGGTCTTCATGCCGGTCGGCACCCGCGCGACCGTCAAGGGCATGACCCCCGAGCAGATCGCCGCCGTCGGCAGCACCATCGTGCTCGCGAACACCTACCACCTCAGCCTGTTCCCCGGCGAGAAGACGGTCCGCAAGATGGGCGGCCTGCACAAGTTCATGCTGTGGGACGGGCCGATGTTGACCGACAGCGGGGGCTTCCAGGTCTTCTCCCTGCCGAAGCTGAAGATCGACGACGACGGCGTCCGCTTCTCGCACCAGAGCCACGGCAAGCCGGTGATGTTGACGCCCGAGCGCTCGATGGCGATCCAGGAGGATCTCGGCGCCGACATCATCATGGCCTTCGACGAGTGTCCGCCCTTCCCGGCCAGCCGCGAGGCCGTCGCCGAGGCCAACCGGCGCACCGCGCTGTGGCTCCGGCGCTGTGTCGAGGCGCACAAACGCGAGGACCAGGCCCTGTTCGGCATCGTCCAGGGCGGGGTCTACCCCGAGCTGCGGGCGGAGAGCGTCGCCCAGGTGCTCGAGTGTGACCTGCCGGGCTATGCGATCGGTGGCGTCAGCGTCGGCGAGGGCCACGAGCTGTTGACGAAGATCGTCGAGCACACCGCGCCGCTATTGCCCGAGGACAAGCCGCGCTATCTGATGGGGGTCGGCCTGCCCGAGGACGTGCTCGTCGCGATCGCTCACGGCATCGACATGATGGACTGTGTGATCCCGACCCGCTACGGCCGCAGCGGGACGATCTTCACCCTGGCCGGGAAGTACCGCGTCGCCGACCAGAGCTACCGCCACGACCGCTTTCCGCTCGACACCCGCTGCGACTGCTACACCTGCACGCGGGGCTTCAGCCGCAGCTACATCCGGCACCTGATCGCGAGCAAGGAGATCCTCGGGTCGACCTTGTGCAGCATCCACAACGTGCGTTTCTTCCACCGCCTGTTCGCCCTGGCCCGCGAGGCGATCGTCGAGGGCCGCTTCGCGCAGTTCCACGAGGCGTTCCTCGCCGACTATGGGCGGTCGGACAAGAAGTCGGGCAAGAAGAGGAAGAAGAGCCGGCGGAAACGGGGCCGCTGACCGGGGCCGGCTCCGCGAGGCCGGCGGCCGGGGGAGGGAGCCGACGTCGCGCGCTCGACCGAGGAACAGTCCGCGCCGTCGACGTGCCCGGACGACGTGGCGCAGCGCCGCGCCGCCGAGGCGCTGGCTCGCGCCGCGCGGGGCGCGCGCTACGCGGGCTGGAGCCTGTACCTGACCAGCCTGCCGCTGCTCGGGCTCGGGCTGCTCGACTTCCGCGCGGGCTGCTGCGGCCTCTTGGTCGCCGGGCTGGTCGGGGTGCTGCCCGCCCGCGTCTTCCAGGCCCTCGCGACCCTGAGCGAGGCCCTGCGCGTGTTCAGCCTGCCGCCCGCCCGCCGCAGCGACTGGGGGCAGGCCGTGCTGACCGACCTCGCCCACGAGCAGGGCTGGCTGACGGGGTTGTACGCCGGCATCGGCATTCCGGCCGGCCTGCTCGCCCTGCTCGGTGCCGGCCTGGCGCTGTACGCGCGGGTGCAGGGCTACACCTTCGCCGCGGGGCTGGTGACGTTGACCGCTGTGCTCCTCGCGATGCAGCTCGTGCCGCTGAGCGCGCGCGCACTCGAGGCGGCGAGCCGCGCCTGCTCCGCGCTGCGGGCCGCGCTCTCGCTGCGTCCGGGGGCGGAGGTCGACGGGGAGCCGATCCGGCGGCGGGTCTCCCGTAGCTTCGACCTGCTCGCGGGCGGGCTGGTCCTCGTCGGGCTGCTCGGGACCGCGGCCGTGCTGATGTGGACCTTTCCGTTGCTCGACAATGTCGGGCCGATCAGCGCCCTCGCGGTCGAGCTGCCGTGGCTCGGCTGCGCCCTCGCGACGACCCTCGCGGCGGGCTGGCTGTGCCGGGAGAGCGGCGCCGCGCTCGGGGCGTTGCTGCTGGCGGCGAGCGATCGCGAGGCGGCGCGGAGCGGGCGCTTCCGCTACCGGCCGCCCTTCCGCAGCGACCGGCTCCTGACCGCGGGCCGGCTGGCGAGCCTGCTGCTCTTCTCGACGGCGCTGACCGGGCTCGCGCTGCTCGCCTTCCCGCTGGTCTGGGGCGTCGGCGTGCGCGGCCCGGGCGGCCTGGCGATGCTCTGCGGGGCGTCCTTCGGCGCGATCGTGCTCGGCTTCGTCCCCTGGCAGCTCGGGCGCTGGGCGGGGTTCTTCTCCGCCGGGCTGGCGGCGTTCTACCGGCGGCTGGAGGAGGAGGTCGAGGGGTTGGAACGGGTCGGGGTGGGCGAACGGGAGGAGAGCGGATGAACGTGATCCTGGTGCGGGCGGCGGAGCTCGATGAAGGGGGCTGCTGCGAGCTCGACGGCAGGCGCGCCGAGCACATCCGCAAGATCCTGCGGGCGCGGCCGGGCGCCGTGTTGCGGGTCGGCCTGGTCGGCGGAAGGCTCGGGCGCGGGGAGCTGCTCGGCCTCGAGCCGGTGCGCCTGCGCTGCGTGTTCGATACGGCGCCGCCGGCGGGCGCGCGGGTCGCGCTGGTGCTCGGCATGCCGCGGCCGATCACCCTCAAGCGGCTGCTGCGGCAGGCCGCGGAGCTCGGGGTCGAGCGCATCGACCTGCTGCGGGCGGCCCGCACGGAGAAGAGCTACCTCGACAGCCCGGTGCTCGAGCGCATGGAGGGCTTCCTCGAGGCGGGGCTCGAGCAGGCCGGGGACACGATCCTGCCGGAGGTGCGGGTGCACCGACGCTTCCGGCCCTTCGTCGAGGACGTCCTGCCCGGTCAGGTCAGCGACGAGCCCGCCCTGGTCGCCGCGGTCGGAGCGGCGCGGCCGTTGGCGGAGGAGCCGTCGCTGGATCGGGGGCGGGTGCATCTCGCGATCGGGCCGGACGGCGGTTGGGTCCCGTTCGAGCTGGAGCGGCTCGCGGCCGCGGGCTTCCGGCCGGTGTCGCTCGGGCCGCGGGTGCTCCGCACGGACACGGCGGTGACCTGGGCGCTCGCGCAGCTGGCGATGTTGCGGAAAAGTCCCAAAATCGGTGATTGACAACGACAAGGGCACCCTGTATTTTCGTGGGCCCGGGTGCGAACCCGGGAAAAACACGGTCCCATCGTCTAGTTAGGCCTAGGACACCAGGTTCTCATCCTGGGAACTGGGGTTCAAATCCCCATGGGATCATTCTCTACGTCCCCGCCACAACCAGTCCTTCACCACTCGGGCGTTGTGCGCCTGTGAGTGGGTAGGGCGGTTGTGCTCTTCCATCGAGGAAACGATGGGCAAGAAGAACAAGAAGAAGAAGCGGAAGAAGCAGAAGTCGAGCCGTCAGCCGGCCAAGGCGGCGGTCAGCACGCCGAAGGTCGAGGCGCCGAAGGTCTCGCGTCCGACCGCTCCAGAGCCGCTCTCCAAGCACAAGCACAAGGCGACCGATCCCGACGACTGGGAGATGAAGCTCGAGCAGGGCATGGCCTGGGTCAAGGAGAACTCGACCGCCGTGCTCCTGGTCGTCGTCGCCCTGCTCGCCGTCGTCGGCCTGTGGCTGTCGCGCAGCGAAGCCCAGCAGGCACGGGAGATGCAGATCTGGGTCGAGCTCGAGACCGCCCGCGACTTCGCGCAGCGCACCGGCTACGCGCGGATCGGCCTCGACTCGCTGCAGGCGGTGGTCGAGCGCTACCGCGGCACGAAGGGTTGGGACGTCGTCGGGCTGTCGTACGCCAGCGCGCTCCTCGAGAGCGGTGACTCGGCGTCGGTGGTCGAGGCGACCGCGATGCTCGACCGGCTGAACGCCGGCTCGCAGGCCACCCCCAGCCAGGAGCTCGCGCAGCGCATGCTCTCGGGGCTGCGCACCCGCAGCGCCGAGCGCACGGCGCTCGACAACCGGATCGCCGAGGCGCTCGCGCAGCGCTCGGGCTCGACGATTCCGCCGGAAGCTCCGGAAGAGCCCGCGCCGGAAGCTCCGGAAGAGCCCGCGCCGGAAGCTCCGGAAGAGCCCGCGCCGGAAGCTCCGGAAGAGCCCGCGCCGGCGGACAGCCTCGAGGTCCCCGCGGTCCCGGAGACCCCGAGCGACAGCAGCGGCGGCTGAGCGCGATGGCGGAGAGCCCCGCTCCGCGCCTTCTGACCGTGCCACCGGACAGTCCTCCCACCCGTCTCGACGCCTGGCTGTCCGCGACCTTCCCGGATATCTCCCGGGCGTCCTTCCAGCGCTACATCAACGCCGGACGGGTCTCCCTCAACGACGAGACGCCGCGCTGCCGTTCGACGGTGCGGCCCGGCGATCGCATCGCGGTCGACTTCCCGCCCCCGCCGAGCGGGGAGCTGATCGGGCAGGATCTCGCGCTGCCCGTCATCCACGAGGACGCCGACCTGCTCGTGATCGACAAGCCGACGGGCATGGCCGTCCACCCGGGCGCCGGCTGCCGCGAGGGGACGGTGGTCAACGCGCTGCTCGGGCGCGGCACCGCGCTGTCCGACACCCGCGGGGAAGAGCGCCCGGGTATCGTCCACCGCCTCGACAAGGGCACGTCCGGGCTGCTCCTGATCGCGAAGAACAACTACGCCCACGAGCGTGTCGCGGTGCAGTTCCGGGAGCGCACGATCAAGAAGTGGTACCAGGCGATCGTGTGCGGCGCGGTCGCGGCTCCGGGGGAGGTCGACGAGCCGCTCGCGCGCAGCCGCTTCCATCGCAAGAAGATGGCGGTCGACCCCCAGGGCAAAGCCGCGCGCACCCGCTACCGTCCGCTCGCCCTCGCGGGCAAGTACACCTGGCTCGAGCTGCGCATCTTCACCGGCCGCACCCACCAGATCCGCGTACACATGGCACACCGTGGCCATCCGGTGCTGTGCGACGGCCTGTACAGCCGGCGCTCGGTGCTGCGCCGGCGCGACCTCCCCGGCCGCCTGCCCGAGCCGCAGGCACCGGTGTGCGAGCGCCTCGCGCTGCACGCGGCGCGGCTCGAGCTCCGCCACCCGCGCAGCGGCGCCGAGCTGCGCTTCGAGGCGCCATGGCCGCAGGAGCTCGGGCGGGCCTTCGGGGCGCTGTGCGATGCCTATGGCGCGCCGCGGCCGGGGTCCCGGTGAATCAACGGGGAGAAGAGCTCAACGCAGAGGCGCAGAGGCGCGGAGAAAAGGCCTGTTTCGGGAGGGGTAGGAGTGGGGTTGGGAGGTGGTTTCCTCTGAAGGGCTCCGGACTCAGCCCGGTAGGCGCTTCATTGAGCACACTGCGCGATTCCCCGCGAGGTCGGTCCTTGCCAGGGGACGACGCGAGCCGGTACATTTTCGACGAGCGCAGGGCGGAACCGCATCCGGCCTGCCCGACAAGCCCGCCCTGCGGACAGGTTCTCGTGTCTGTCCTGCCCAGGGGAACCTGGAGGAGTCTGTGATGGAACCCCATCCCCACGACCAACATCCGCTGCCACCCGGTGGTCCGCGCCCCCGCTACCCCTATCCTCCGCCGCCCATGCCGCCCCGCCGTAGCGGCTTCGGCTGCTCCGGCTGCGCGATCGCGGGGCTGGTCGTCGCCCTGATCGGCTCGCTGCTGTTGAACATGATGCTGACCGTCGGCAACGCCGCCGCCGGGATGAGCGTCGACGGCGCGCACCAGGAGATCCTGTACGATGGCGACATGCTCGCCGAGAGCAAGATCATGCTGCTGTCGATCGAAGGCGCGATCATGGAAGGGGGCTGGCCGCCCAGCGACCCGGTCGAGGACGTGCGGCGGCAGCTCAAGCTGGTCGAGCAGGACACGAGCATCCGCGGCGTGATGGTCCGCGTCGACAGCCCCGGCGGCGGAATCACTGCCTCCGACGACATCTACAACATGCTCAAGCAGGTCAAGGTGCCGGTCTACGTGTCGATGGGCAGCATGGCCGCCTCCGGCGGCTACTACGTCGCGGTCGCCGGCTCGAAGATCTTCGCCGAGCACACGACGATCACCGGCAGCATCGGCGTGCTGATCGGCTCCTACAACATCACGGAATTGATGGAGAAGCACGGGGTCCAGGATGTGACGACGGCGTCCGGGAGCAACAAGGAGCTCCTGTCGATGACCAAGCCGGTGCAACCCGAGCACCAGGTGATCATCCAGGGCATCGTCGACCAGATGTACGAGCGCTTCCTCGACGTGATCATGGCCGGTCGCCAGGGCACGGGCCTGACCCGGGACGCGCTGCGCGCGGTCGCCGACGGGCGCATCCTGCTCGCCCAGGATGCCCTCGACGCCAAGCTGATCGACCAGATCGCCTACCTCGACGAGGCCCTCGACGTGATGCGCCAGGACCTCGGCCTGACCAGCAACGTCAAGGTGGTCTCGTACAAGAGGATCGAGCCCTTCGGCGGGCTGTTCGGCGTCGCCGCTCCGCAGCGCGTCGAGATCGGCGTCGACCGGCGCGGGCTGTACGAGGCCGTCGGGCCCCAGGCGCTGACGCTGTGGAAGCCGTGATATGAAAGAGCTCGAAGACCCACGGGTGCAGACCCTGCTCGGCCTCGCCCTCGAGGAGGATCTCGGCGTGCACGGGGACGTGACCAGCCGGGTGTTCATCCCCGCCGACGGCGTGCTCGGCGGCCAGCTGGTCGCGCGCGAGGCGGGCGTCGCGGCAGGCCTTCCCCTCGCCGAGAAGCTGTTCGGGGAGGCGGGCATCGCCTGCTCGGAGGTGCTCACCGACGGCAGCTCCTTCGAGGCCGGCGCGGTGCTGTTGCGGCTGCACGGTCCGGCGCGCGAGGTGCTGCGCCTCGAGCGGGTGGTGCTGAACTTCCTCCAGCGCCTGTGCGGGATCGCGAGCAAGACCGCCCGCTTCGTCGCGGCCCTCGGCGACAGCGGCACGCAGATCGTCGACACCCGCAAGACCACGCCGGGCTGGCGCCTGCTCGAGAAGTACGCCGTGCGCCAGGGCGGCGGGCACAACCACCGGCTGCACCTCAGCGCCCTCGGCATGGTCAAGGACAACCACCTGTCCTGGTGGAGCGAGGCCCACACCGGGCGCGGCCGCCAGGAGCTGTTCGCCCTCCTGCGGGCGCGCTGGATGGCCGAAGCCCCGGAGGGGGTGCGGCTGCAGATCGAGGTCGACAGCGTCGCCGACTGCGCGCACGCCCTGCGCGCCGGCTGCGATTTTCTGCTGCTCGACAACCTCGACGACGAGGCCCTGCGGCGCTGCGTCGCCCTGCGCGACGAGCTCCTGCCCGGGGCCGTGCTCGAGGCCTCGGGGGGCGTCGACCTCGCGCGCCTGCCCGGGCTCGGCACGACCGGCGTCGATCGGGTCTCGATCGGCGCGCTGACCCACTCCGCCGTCGCCCTCGATATCGGTCTGGACTACTGGAAGCAGGGGTGAACCGCACCCGCGCCGTACCCTGAACGTCCGCCCCGGCGGAAGGAGAGCCATGTCGAACACCCACGAGCAGGTCAAGCTGCTCCGCAACGCGATCGAGGCCGTCTTCGTCGGCAAGACGAACGTCGTCGACTGCGTGCTGATCTGCCTGCTCGCCGAAGGCCACGTGCTGCTCGAGGACATGCCCGGGGTCGGCAAGACGACCCTCGCGCGGGCCCTCGCCAAGGCGATCGAGTGCGACTTCAAGCGCGTGCAGTTCACCCCCGATCTCTTGCCCTCGGACATCCTCGGGGTGTCGGTCTACGACCAGGAGCGCAAGCAGTTCGTGTTCAAGCCCGGGCCGATCTTCGCCCACGTGCTGCTCGCCGACGAGGTCAACCGCACGACGCCGCGCACGCAGTCGAGCCTGCTCGAGGCGATGAACGAGCGCCAGGTCTCGGTCGACGGCGTCAGCCACAAGCTCGAGCGGCCTTTTTTCGTGCTCGCGACGCAGAATCCCTACGAGTACGAGGGGACCTACGCGCTGCCCGAGTCGCAGCTCGACCGCTTCCTGATGAAGATCTCCATCGGCTACCCGAGCCGCGCGGACGAGTCGCGCATCCTGCTCGCCCAGAAGCTCCGCCACCCGCTCGAGGACCTGACCGCCGCCGTCGACCGCCAGGACGTGATCGCTGCCCAGCGGGCGGTCAAGGAGGTCGCGGTCGAAGAGAGCGTGCTCGACTACATCCTCGAGCTGGTCGGACGCACCCGCGAGCACAAGGCCCTCAGCCTCGGCATCACCCCCCGCGGCTCGCTCGCGATGTTCCGGGCCGCCCAGGCGCGGGCGCTGCTGCAGGAGCGGGACTTCGTGTTGCCCGACGACGTCAAGGCCCTCGCTCCTGCGGTCTTTGCGCACCGCCTGATCTCGCGCGGCGCCGTGGCGGGCAACGACGCCCGCTGCAAGGAGATCGTCGCCGAGCTGCTCGACGCCGTGCCGGTGCCGGTGTAGGCGTCCCGTCCTTTCCCGGCTGGGCGACTGCCGCTATCCTGATCGTGGGAGGCAGGATGGAAGGTCCCGTACAGCGAGCGCTGGACACCGAAGCGGAGCCCGCGGCCCGTGAACGGCCGCGCACGCCCGTGCGCTGGCTGTACGCGGCGGCGGGCCTGGTCGCGGTCGCCCTCGGCGCCATCGGGATCGTGCTTCCGCTGCTTCCGACCACGCCCCTCGTCCTGCTCGCCGGCTTCTGCTTCGCGCGCAGCTCGCCGCGGATGCACCGCTGGCTCCTCGACCACCGCCTGTTCGGCCCGATGTTGCGCGACTGGCACGCCAACGGCGCGATCCGTCCGCGGGCCAAGGCGCTCGCGACCGTGCTCCTGCTCGGCGTGATGGCGACCAGCCTCGCGCTCGCCCGGCCCGCCTGGTGGGTGTGGGCCGTGTGCGCGCTGTGCGCCGCGGGGGTGCTCGGCTTCATCTGGTCGCGTCCGGACGGCTGAGGTCAGGCCGGCTGCAGGCGCGCCCCGGTCGTGCCCGGACGCGCCGGACGCAGCCCGAGGAGCAGCTCGGCGACCGCCTCGGAGATCGGCAGCCCGGCGCCCCGCTCGACGAAGTCGAAGTACGAGATCGTGTTCAGCTCGAGGAAGACGTGCTCGCCTTCTGGGGTGAGCAGGATGTCGAAGGTCGCGAAGTTCAGGTCGAGCCGGTCGAGCATCGCGAGCAGCGCGCGGCCGATCGGGTCGGGCAACGTGGCCGGCTGGAAGCTGCCGATCTGGCGGGCGCTGGTGCGGAAGTCGACGGGCGCGTCGGCGGGGACGTCGATGGCGGCGACGAACAGCTCGCCGCCGACCGCGGTCACACGCAGCTCGCGGTCCTTGCAGATGCGCTCCTGGAACAACATCGGGCTCAGCCGCAGGCTGTCGAGCCGGTCGAGATCGTCCGGGCCGATGGCGCGCGTGAAGACTGGCTGCTCGCCGATGCCGACCGCGCCCCCGGCGAGCATCTTCGCGACCAGCCCGTGCGGACAGGCCGCGTACAGGGCACGGACGGCGTCGGGCTCGTTGCTGATCAGGCTGCGGGGAACGCGCAGTCCGAGGGACTCGGCGAGGATGATCTGGCCTGCCTTGTCCGGCGCGCTGCGCAGGGCGGGGAGGGGGTCGAGGGGGAACGCGGCCAGACCCTGGAGGATCGCCCAGTAGGCGGTCTCCGACTCGATCCGGGCCGCCGCGAGGTGATCGTCACGCATGCCGGTCGCGGCGAGCTCCGCGCCGATGTCGAGGGAGCGGAACCAGACCGCGCGCACCTCGTCCAGGGGCAGCTCACCCGCGCAGCGGACGCCTCCGCCGAGGGACAGGCTGAGGGCCAGGTCGGTGGGGAAGCGGTCGGCGTACACGTACGAAACACGCGCGCCGCGCTTTTCCAGCGCGGAGACGACGGGGGGGATGCAGGGGTCCTCGTCCTGCGACGAGGCGCTGATCAGGATCATCAGGACGGGCTCTTGGCTCTCTTCTCATGGGCCGCGCGGCCGGCGATCAGGCCGGTCTTGACCGTGAAGCCGCGGCGGTCGGTGGCGAACAGGGGCAGGGGGGTGTCGTTCTTGGTGCTCAATGTTTTGCTTTCCTCTCTCGGTGGCGTGCTCCGGCGATCAGGCCGGTCTTGACGGTGAAGGGCCGCTGATCGGTGGCGAACAGGGGCTTCGGGGTTTCGTTCTTGTCGCTCATCGCTTGGCCAACCTCTCCCGATGCCGGGCGCCAGCGATCAGGCCGGTCTTGACGGTGAAGGGCCGCTGATCGGTGGCGAACAGGGGCTTCGGGGTCGCTTCGTCGCGCATGTCTATCCCTTTCTCTTGATTTCCCGCGGGATCCGCCCGGCGATCAGGCCGGTCTTGACGGTGAACGCGCGCTGGTCGGTGGCGAACAGGGGCGTGGGGGCGGGCTTCATGATGTCTCCGGGTCGTGGTGGACACGCGAAGTCTAGCAATCGACGTGCCGCCGACGAAGGGCCTGCCTGCGTCGGTGTTCTTCCCGTTTCGTTGCAATGCGTCGCTCTTTGGTTTCAGTGGCGCCGCACAGCTTGTCCGTAGAAATGCCGCCCCGGGTCGACTACAATCGTCCTTCCATCCCCCGCTGGAGAGACCCGATGCGTCTGCCCTCGCTCGACGATCTTCCGCTCGCTGGCAAGAAGGTGCTCCTGCGCGCCGACCTCAACGTTCCGCTCGCGAACGGTGTCGTCACCGACGACCAGCGGATCCGCGCCGTGCTCCCGACCATCGTCGCGATCCTCGCCGCCCAACCGCGCCTGCTCGTGCTCTGCTCGCACCTCGGCAAGCCGAAGGGGAAGCCCGACCCGGCCCTGTCCCTCGCGCCGGTCGCGCGGGCGGTCGGCAACGCTCTCGGGCGGCCGGTCGAGTTCCTCGGTGGGCCGGTCGGCGTCGACGAGAAGATCGCGGCGCTGCCCGAAGACGGCCTGGCGATGCTCGAGAACCTGCGCTTCGACCCGGGCGAGAAGGCGGCGGACGACGCCTTCGCCGACGCCCTCGCCGCACCGTTCGACGCCTTCGTGCTCGACGCCTTCGGCGCGCTGCACCGGGCCCACGCCTCGATCGTGTCGCTGCCGAAGCGCCTGCCGACGGCCTCCGGTCCCCTGGTCAAGCGGGAGATCGAGGTGCTCGACGCGCTGATGCAGTATCCGGAGCGGCCCTATTACGCGCTGCTCGGCGGCGCGAAGCTCAGCACCAAGCTCGGCGTGGTCAAGAACCTGCTCGAGCGGGTCGACGGCCTGCTGATCGCCGGAGGCATGGCCTACACCTTCCTCAAGGCCCGCGGCGAGGAGATCGGCAAGAGCCTGGTCGACGACTCCTACCTCGATGAGGCCCGCGCAGTGATGGCCCGGGCCCGCGAGAAGGGCGTGATGTTCATGCTGCCGCGCGACCACGTCCTCGGCACCTCGCTCGAGGACACCCAGCCGACCGTCGGCAACACGATCGCACCGCATCAGATGGCCCTCGACATCGGGCCCTTGACCCGCCAGGACATCTTCGTCAACCTGCGGCGGGCGAAGACGGTGATCTGGAACGGGCCGCTCGGCGCCTTCGAGTACGAGCCGTATTCCTTCGGGACGAAGACCGTCGTCCTGTGCCTGCCGAACTGCGAGGGCAAGATCGTGATCGGCGGCGGCGACTCGGCCGCGGCGCTGGCGAAGTTCGGCAGCGCCGACAGCGTCTACCACGTCTCGACCGGCGGCGGCGCGTCCCTCGAGTTCCTCGAAGGCAAGACCCTGCCCGGCGTGGCGGCCCTGCAGGAGGCCTTGCGGTGAGCCCCCGTATCGCTCCCTCGATCCTGGCCGGAGACTTCGCGCGCCTGGCCGAAGAGGCGCAGAAGATGGCCGAGGCCGGCGCCGACGAGCTGCACGTCGACGTGATGGACGGCCACTTCGTGCCGAACCTGACCATCGGCCCGGTCGTCGTCAAGTGGCTGCGCAAGGCGACCGCGCTGCCCCTCGACGTGCATCTGATGATCACCGACCCCGCCAGGTACGCCGACGCCTTCCTCGACGCGGGGGCGGACGTGCTGACCTTCCACATCGAGGCGACGGGGGAAGAGGGCGCGCGGGAGCTGCTCGGGCGGATCCGCGGGCGCGGGAAGAAGGCCGGCCTGGCCCTGAGCCCGCCGACCGACGTCGAGGCGGTGTTGCCGCTGCTCGGCGAGCTCGACCGCCTGCTGGTGATGACCGTGCATCCGGGCTTCGGCGGCCAGTCCTTCATGGGGGAGGTGCTGCCCAAGGCCGCGCGGGCCCGTGACGAGCGGCCGGAGCTCGAGATCGAGGTCGACGGCGGGCTCAACCCACAGACGGCCGTGCGGGCGGGATCCGCCGGGGCCAACGTGATCGTCGCGGGCACCTCGGTGTTCCGTGCCGACGACCCGGCGCGGGCCATCGCGGCCCTGCGCGCCGGCGCTGCACAGGGGCTCGCCAGCCCCGGGGAGGGATGAGGTGAGGGAATCGCGCGACTCCGGGAAGCTGCCGAGCTTCAAACGCAGCCGCTTCCGCAAGAAGAAGGAGCTGCCCGGCGGGCTCTGGGTGATGTGCCCGGACTGCAAGAACGTGCAGTACAAGAAGGAGGTGGAGGGCCTGCACAAGGTCTGTCCCGAGTGCAACTTCCACTTCGAGATCGGGGCCGCCGAGCGCATCGAGAAGGTGCTCGACAAGGGCAGCTTCGAGGAGATGTTCACCGACCTGCGTTCCCTCGATCCCCTGGAGTTCAAGGCGCGCACGGCCTACGTCGATCGGCTGGCGGCC
>JAUIEM010000191.1 GCA_030428695.1 bacterium | reverse complement strand
GCCCCGACGCCCGCCGCGGCGCCGAGCGCCCGGCTGTCCGCGAGCATCGGCCACACCCACTGGCAGCTCGACGCCCCCGACGAGGTCGAGGCCGGAGGCGTGGTCGAGATCGAGCTCGGCGTGCAGATCGACGAGCCCTACCACATCTATGCGACCAGCGGGGCCGGCTACAACGAGCCGACCAGCTTCGCGATCGACCCCCTGATCGGGCGCATCCTCGAGGTCCGCGAGAGCACACCGCGGCAGAACGACGAGCCCGGGGAGGACTTCGACTACGCCTACCACGAGGGCAACGCGAGCTTCACCCTGCGCGTGCGGCTGGCGAACGACCTCGCCGGCACGATCGCGCTGCCGGTGACCGCGACCTTCCAGCCCTGCACGGACATCCAGTGCGACCCGCCCGAGGACGCCGAGATGCGCGCGGTGTTCGCGGTCGTCGAGCCGGCGCCCGCGCCGGAGCCGGAAGGGATCGCCGGGGCCCACGGGCGCAGCCTGTGGAAGCTGACGGGCGCGTCGAACGGTGAGGCCGGGCGCAGCGTCCGGGTCGAGGTCGAGGTCGCGATCGACCAGGGCTGGCACATCTACGGCCTCGACGAGCAGGACTACGTGCCGACCCGCTTCCGCCTGCCCGCCTCCTTCGGCAGCCTGCGCGCCTCCGCGCTGACGCCGCCGGAGCGGAAGGACAACGAGCTCGGCAGCTACCTCTCCCACGAGGGCACGGCCCGCTTCGCCCTCGACATCACCCTCGCCCGCGAGCTGTCGGGTCCGGTCACGCTGCCCCTCGCCGTCGAGTACCAGCTGTGCGACGACAGCCGCTGCCTGCTCAAGAAGACCGTCGACCTCCCCCACGCCCTCGACGTCGCGGCGGCGACGGGCCCCGCGCCCCTCCCGCCCCAGCCGGTCGAGCCGCCGCCCAGCGACACCGCGCAGATCGGGGCCGCTCCCGACGGCGAGCCGATGGAGGCGGATCCCTGGGGCTTCTTCCTGCGCGTGATCGGCTACGCCCTGATCACCCTGGTGATGCCCTGCACCTACCCGATGATCCCGATCACGATCTCGGTCTTCACCAAGGGCGAGGCCGGTCGCGGCACGGCGATCGCACGGGCGGCGGTCTACGGCCTGGGCATCATCGTCGCCTACACCGGCGTCGCGGGGATCGTCCAGGTCGCTCTCGGAGCGGCGGGCCAGCAGACCCTGACCCGCTTCGCCACCAACGGCTGGGTCAACCTCGCGATCGGCGCGGCCTTCCTGTACTTCGCCTTCAGCTTCTTCGGCTACTACGACATCCGCCTGCCCGGCTTCCTGCAGAACCTGATGAACAAGTTCGGCTCGAGCGGATCGGTCTCCTACGCCGGCGTGTTCACCCTCGGCCTGTTCTTCATGCTCGCCTCGTACAGCTGTGGCGCTCCGCTGGTGCTCAACGTGTTCGCCGAGGCGCTGCTGCTCGAGGGCTGGCAGAACGTCAGCGTGCTGCTCGGTTTCTTCGTGTTCTCGGTGGTGCTCGCGCTGCCCTTCTTCCTGCTCGCCCTCCTGCCGACGATCCTCAAGGGGATGAAGCGGGCCGGGGGCTGGATGAACACCTTCAAGGTCGTGCTCGGCTTCTTCGAGGCGGCCTTCGCCCTGAAGTTCCTGTCGGTGATGGACCTGCAGTGGGAGCTCGGCATCCTGACCCGGCCGATGTTCCTCGGCCTGTGGATCGCGATCCTGCTGCTCGTCGCTATGTACCTGCTCGGCATGTTCCGCCTCGGCCACGACAGCGCGGTCGAGACCGTCAGCATGGGACGCCTGGTCATGGTGTTCCTGTGCATCGCCGGCGCGATCTATCTCGGCCAGTGGTTCCTCGGCGTGCCCCTGCAAGAGGACGTCGAGAGCTTCCTGCCGCCCCACCCCTACCCGACCCACACGGTGCGTGCGGGAAGCGGCGGCGAGGGCACCGGGACCGTCAGCCTGGGCCAGCTGCCGTACGACCAGATCCTCGACTACAACCACACCTGGGCCGCGGGCGAGCAGCAGGCGCGCGCGAGCGGGACACCGCATCTGCTGATCTTTACCGGCCACAACTGCATCAACTGCCGCAAGATGGAGGCGGGCGTGCTGCGCGCGCCGGCGGTGGTCGACGCGCTCGGAGGCTTCACCCGGACGGTGCTGCACACCGACAAGGAAGACGACCCCGAGGAGATGTTCAACCAGAACCTGATGATCGAGCGCTTCGAGGGGACGGCCTCGATCCCCGCGTACTATGTGCTCGACAGCGAGGGCAACGTCCTCGGCAAGCGCTTCGGCGCGATGCCGGAGGAGGAGTTCCTCGCGCTGCTGGCGAAGGCGCCTTGAAGACGTCCAGCGCCCCACGGACGGCCGCGCGGCCGCACACCGACGCCTCGACGCACGGGGTGAGGAGGAGTGAGCGATGACGACCACCCTGCAGTCCCTGTCCGCCTTCTTCGGCTGGGCCGAGGTCGGCCTCGGCCGCGTCGAGCTGCCCTGCCTCGCCTGCGGGCGCACGGTCGAGCTGCGGCTCGGGGACAACGTCCTCGAGGCGGTGTGCAGCAACTGCGGCGCGAACGCCGCCTTCAGCCGCGCCCACCAGCTCGAGAAGGACAAGGGGCCCCTCGAGGTCGCCAAGAGCCTCAAGGAGACCGGCCTGCTCAGCGAGGCCGACCACCGCCGCGCGCTCAAACGCTGGCGGCGCGGCCAGGAGGCGCTGACCGACGCGATCGTCCAGAGCGGCGGTCTGTCGAAGAGCCTGCTGCTGGTCAAGGTCGCCGACGGCTACACCGCCCGCCCCCTGCACGCGGTGATCAGCGCCGACCAGATCGCGCTCGCGGTCGAGGAGCGCAAGGAGAGCGGCGAGAAGATCGGCAGCATCCTGACCCGGCGGCTGCTGAGCGAGCAGAAGGAGAAGATCCTCAGCGAGCTGGCGGAGGACGCGCCGGAGCGCTGCGAGCTCGACGACCACGAGCCGGACCCCGAGGCGGTGCGCGCCCTCCCCTACAGCCTCGCCGAGGTGTACTCGGTCGTGCCCCTGCGCTACGACGCCGACAGCGAGACCCTGCACGTCGCCAGCTCGGACCCGCTGAACTTCACCGCGCTCGACCAGCTCTCCCACCAGCTCGGGCTGACGGTGCGGGCCCGCCTGGCGGATGACGACGCGATCTTCATGGCGCTGGAGAGCTGCTACGCCCCCGAGCTGCGCGCGGAGGGCGGCTTCGACGACGAAGAGCTCGACGCCCTCGACACCGGCGCCGACCCGGACCACTTCTGGAGCGAGAGCCCGCCCGAGGTGCGCACCCTGTCGCTGATCCTGCTGCAGGCGGTCGAGGAAGGGGCGGACACCATCGGCTTCGACCCGTCGGCCGACGGCTTCTCGGTGCGGCTCTACAACGACGGGGTCGGCAACGTCGTGATGACGCCGGGGCGCGACCTCGGACGCGCCCTGGTCGACCGCCTGAAGGTGCTGTCCGGCATGGACACGCGCAGCGCCCAGCCCCAGCGCGGGCACTTCGTCGACCACGTCGCCTCCGACCGCATCCGCTTCAAGGTGATCACCCTGCCGACGGTGGTCGGCGAGAGCGCCGTCGTCGAGTTCCTGTCCGACCAGAGCGGCCCGGCGCGGCTCGAGGATCTCGGCTTCTTCGAGGATGAGACCGGCGAGCTGTTGCGCGCCCTCGACCACGGCCTGATCGTCTCCCTCGCCCCCCACCGGGGCGGCGCGACCACCACCCACCACGCCTACCTGCGGGCCCTCGCCAACAGCGGCAAGAAGGTCGTCAGCCTCGAGCGGGCCGTGCGGCAGATCGTGCCGGGGGTGACCCAGCTCGAGTGCGACGACGTCTCCCGCTTCAGCCAGGCGATCGCGGAGATCCGCCCCGACGTGCTGTTCATCGATCCGCTCGTTGACCGCGGCGGCATGGACCTCGCGATCAAGACCGTGCTCGGCGGCGGCCAGGCCTTCCTCTCGGTCGAGGCCCCGAGCGCGGCGCACGGGCTCGCCTGGCTGTGGCAGCTCGGCGCCCCGCCGGAGCTGTTGCGCGAGGTGTCCGCGACCGTGATCACCCAGTGCCGGGTGCGGCGCAACTGCAGCGGCTGCAGCGCAGACTTCGAGCCGAAGGAAGCCGAGCTCGAGGGGATCGGCATCCGCACCGTCGAGCTGATCGGGACCATCCCCCGGGTCGGCATCGGCTGCTGGGCCTGCGACAACAGCGGCTACCTCGGCCACCGCGCGCTGTTCGAGATCGTGCACCTCGCCGCCCTCGACCCGGCGCTGTTCGAGACCCCCCACCGCTTCTTCTGCGCCGTGCGCCGCTTCCGCGGGCTGCGCTCCAGCGCCCTGCGCGCGCTGCGCGAGGGCTTGATCCCGCTCGGCGAGGTGCGCGAGGCCCTGCGCATCAGCGGGGAGGGCTGAGGCCCTCGACCGTCGGTTTGTCCGCGGACTGCTCGCAAGTTCCGTAGGGGGTTGAGCCCGCCCGCTGAGCGTGAGTTCCACTGCAGCCCGGTGAAGGCCTCCGGTAGGACATTGCGCATTCCAATGGAGGGGCGGGGTCTACCCCCGCCCGCGGGAGGTTAGACCCCCCCTACAAGCAGAAGCTGCCGTAGATCGACGCCACTTGATGCACGCCGCCGCCAAGATCGGCCTGAGGCAGAGGCTCTCACCGATCCGCCATACCATCCACGCCGAGGTCGGTCGTGGCCCGTCCCTACAGGTCGTCGAGCGAGGCGTCGCGCTGCTCGTACCACTTCGCGTAGTACTCGCGGTAGGCACCGCTGCGCACGTTGTCGAGCCAGTCGCTGTGCTCACGGTACCAGGCGATGGTCGCCTGCAGGCCTTCGGCGAGGTCCCAACGCGGAGCCCAGCCGAGCTCGCCGCGGGCCTTCGAGCTGTCGATCGCGTAGCGACGGTCGTGGCCGGGCCGATCCTGGACGTGCCGGATCAGGGTGGTCGGGCGGTCGAAGGCCGCGAGCACGATGTTCGCGACCTCTATGTTGGTCAGCGGCTGGTTCGAGCCGAGGTTGTAGACCTGGCCCGGGCGGCCCTCGCGCAGCACGGCGAGGATGCCCGCGCAGTGGTCCTCGACGTGGATCCACTCGCGGATGTACAGGCCGTCCCCGTAGATCGGCAGCGCGATCCCGTCGCGGGCGTTGCCGATCAGCAGCGGGATGAGCTTCTCCGGGAACTGATAGGGCCCGTAGTTGTTGCAGCAGCGCGTGATGCGGACGTCCATGCCGAAGGTGTTGACCGCCGCCAGAGCGAGCATGTCGGCGGCCGCCTTGCTCGCCGCGTAGGGGTTCCCCGGCTTGATCGGGGTGTCCTCGACCGCATCGGTCGGCGGCTCGAGGGAGCCGTAGACCTCGTCGGTGCTGACCTGCAGGAAGGTCGGCACCTCGTGCTGGCGGACGAGGTCGAGCAGCACCTGGGTGCCGAGGATGTTGGTGTGGATGAACGGGGCGGCGGACGCGATGCTGCGGTCGACGTGGCTGTCGGCGGCGACGTTGACCACCGCGGCGAGGGGCTGGTGGGCCTCGAAGACGCGGCCCATCGCCTCGGCGTCGGCGATGTCTGCCTTGACGAAGGTGTGGCGGGCCTCGTCGATGCCGACCAGGTTGCCGAGGTTGCCGGCGTAGGTCAGGCAGTCGACGTTGATGACCTTCGCGTCCGCGTCGGTCGCGAGCAGCCCACGCACGAGGTTCGAGCCGATGAAGCCGGCGCCGCCGGTGATCAGGTAGGTCTGCACAGCATCTCCAGAGGAAGCGGGACGGGCCTCAGGAGCCGGCGTCCCCTGCCAGGCTCAGGTCGGCCTCGGCGCCCTTGTCGCGTGCGACCAGGCAGTTCGCCCGGTGCAGCGACTCGATGGTTCCCGCGTCGGTCCACCAGCCATTCAATACGGAATACTTGAGCTGGCCGCGGTCGATGTACGCGTTGTTGACGTCGGAGATCTCGAGCTCGCCGCGCCGTGAGGGCTCGAGCTGCTCGATGATCTTCCAGACCTGGGCGTCGTACATGTAGATCCCGGTGACCGCCCGGTTGGAGGGCGGTTTCTGCGGTTTCTCCCAGATGCGGACGATGCGCTCGCCCTGCATCTCGGCGACGCCGAAGCGCTCGGGCCGTCCGACTTCCTTCAGCAGCACCCGCGCGCCGGTCGGGTCGGCCTTGAAGGCGTCGACGTGCCCGCGCAGGGAGTCCTGGAAGATGTTGTCGCCGAGGATCACGCAGACCGGGTCGTCCCCCGCGAAGAACCGGCACAGGCCGAGCGCCGCGGCGATCCCGCCCGCGCCCTGCTGGTAGGCGTAGTTGACGTGCTTGAGGCCGAACTCCTGTCCGTTGCCGAGCAGGCGCAGGAACTCGCCCGCGGCCTGGCCGCCCGTCACGATCATGATGTCCTCGATGCCCGCCTCGACCAGCGCCTCGAGGGGGTAGAAGATCATCGGCCGGTCGTAGACCGGCAGGAGGTGCTTGTTCGTGACCTTCGTCAGGGGAAACAGGCGCGAGCCCGTGCCCCCCGCGAGGATGATGCCTTTCAACACGCTACAGGACCTCGCCGAGCCACTGGTCGTCCGGGTCGAGATTCATCGGGAAGACCCCCTTCTTCTTTTTGACCACGAACGGACGCGGGAAGCCGAGATAGAGCGTGACGTCGTCGATCAGCTTTGCGGCGTGCTTCCACAGGAAGATCGCGGTGTAGTCGGACTCGAACAGGGTCGGACCGCGCTTGAGCTTGACGGCGACGAGCGGGTTCTCCTTCCCGAACTTGCGGATGTCCGAGGCGAGCGCCCCGATGCGCAGCTCGAGGTCGTTGACGACGTGGAAGGCCCGGTCGCTGTCCGGCCGCGAGGCCGCGCTGTCGATGTCCTTGTAGAGGAGCTCGCCGATGTACTTGACCGTCGGCGGCAGACCGGCGGAGACCACCCGACCCCAGCGATCGCCCCAGCCCTTCTGCGGCACGACCAGGTCGCCGATGTCCGTCGCCGGGACGCTCGCGCTGTACCAGCTCGAGCTGATCAGCCGGTAGGTGTACTGGTGCTTCAGGCTGCAGGCCCACTCGGCGAGCTCGAAGCGCCGCTTCTCCTCCGCCGGCGGACTGCCCTCGGGGATCAGCTCCTCCTGCAGCGCGCGCATGCTCTCGTAGGAGCCCTTGCTGTGCTCCCACACGAACTTGTCGAGCGCGGCGCCCTGGGCGCCCCCGGGATCGTTCTTGAGATACGCGTTCGATACCCGCGCGATCACCTCGTCCGTCGAGACTCCTGTCAGCTTCAGCGCGTCCAGGTCCACGTTGCTCCCCCCTGTCGAATCGTGAGTCTTGTGTGTTTCGTTCCTGCCGCGCTCAGCCCTGCACGAGGCCCATCAGCGCGCGCAGCGGGTCGGGCACGAAGGCCCTGCCGATGTCGTCGAGGATGCCCTGGGCCCGGTCAGCCCGGGTCTTGCCCCGGGCGAGCTCGAGCGCGAGGATCTCGAGATCGACGCGCAGGTCGTGCCGTGTCTTGGCGTCGAAGTGGCCGTCGCCGATCACCTGCCAGAGCGCGGCCAGCTGTTCCTTCACCGGCGCCGCCTGGCGGGCGAAGCTGCGCGGCAGCGGCTGGCTCGCGGCCGGCGCCCGCAGGGTCTGGTCGCGAGGTGGCGCGCTCGGGGCCGCCGGCAGCGTCTCGGTCGCCGCGCGGGTGTAGGTCGGCGCGGGCTCGTCGGGCTCGCTGAGCGGCGCCTCCTCACGCAGGGGCGGCTCGTTGGAGGGCGCCGGGGCGGTCTCCTGCAGCGGCGCCTCGAGCTCCTGGGACGAGGGATCCTCGCCCTTGCTGACCGCGCTGACCAGGTCGAGCAGGTCGTTGGCGGCCGCGGGCTCTTCGTCGTTCTCTCCCTCGCCCTGCTCGGCGAGCTCTTCCTCGCGCGCCCACTTGACCAGGAACTTGTCCACGCTGGGCAGGCTGTCGTAGAACAGCTGCATCAGCGGCGCGTTCCCGCTCTCGGGCAGGGCCTCGCAGATCCTGTCGCAGGCGTGCTGCATGCCGTAGACGAAGGGGAAGACGGTCAGCTTCTTCAGCCGCCAGAGCTTCTCTTCGAGGTGCGCACCGCGGAAGTGGATCGCGGAGAAGTTGCGCAGATCGACCCGGTCGGGCTGCGAGGCGTAGAAGATCAGCATGTACTGGTGCGAGAGCCGGTCGAAGATCGGCTCGGGCAGATCGATGAACTTCCCACCGGACCCGATCTTCTTGTACCACGCCATCACATCGACGTTGGGGTTGTCGTGGAAGGCGCGCGTGAAGTGGCAGAGGATGTCGTCGCGCTCGGTGTTCTGCACAAAGTCGCGGAAGAGGCGCACGTGGTTCATGCCGTGGCACGGCTCGATCAGGCTCAACTTGTGCTTGAAGTCCGTCAGGATGTTCGCCAGTCGGACCACGGGGAAGTTGTACATGAGCACCTTTCCTGGCTTTGCGGGCTGTCGGTTTACCGGATTTCTACGCGTCGTGGAAGGATTTTACCTTTTTTGGCCGGCGACCACAAAGCCGCGCCATCGCTCGCCGAACGGGCTCTCCGGAATCGCTGCCGGGGCCGCCCGCGCGGCACGTGGAACCTGACCGGGGCCGCGACCGCGGGGTTCGATCCTCGGGATCGACCGTCCCGGCGCTGATCCCCTGCGCGGCTCCCTCCGGGGAGGCCGGCTTGCAGGGGCCGCGGGGCCGGCGGTACAGTGTCCGCGCGAGAGACCGTCGCCGCTTCCGGCCTGGTCCGCGAGGGAACGCGACATGGACCGCGAACAGCTGCGCCGACGATGGACGCGCGTGCTCGGGGAGGATCCGCTGACCGGCGAGCGCTCGACGGTCCTGACCTACCGCACGCTGCCCCTGCCCGCGACGACCGCCGACGAGGCGCGCGAGGACCGCTGCGTGCCCCGCGAGCGCATCGGCGCCGGAGGGATGGGGGAGGTCTTCCGGGGCACCCAGACCAGCTTCGGGCGTGACGTCGCGCTGAAGATGCTGCGCCGCGACCTCGCCCGGGAAGGCTCCGAGGCCGCGCACTACCGGCGCGGCTTCATCGCCGAGGCGTTGATCACCGGCCGGCTCGAGCACCCGAACATCGTGCCCGCCTACCGCATGGGAACCACGGATCAGGGCGAGCCCTACCTCGCCCTCAAGCTCGTCGGCGGGGAGAGCTGGGAGACGCTGCTCCAGCGCGGAGACACCGACCACGACGCGATCGCGATCCTGATCCAGGTCTGTCACGCCGCGGCCTTCGCCCACAGCCGGGGCGTAGTCCACAACGACCTCAAGCCGGCCAACGTGATGATCGGCGCCTTCGGCGAGGTGCTCGTGATGGACTGGGGGCTGTCGGCCTGCTTCGGGGAAGAGCTCGCCGACCTGCGCGGCACCGACAGCATCGACGCGCCCTGCGGCACGCCCGCCTACATGCCCCCCGAGCTCGCCGAGGGGCGGGGCGACGAGATCGGGCCGGCGACCGACATCTACCTGCTCGGCGGCATGCTCTACCGCATCTTCGCCGGGCGCGCCCCCCACGCCGGGCGCAACTTCTTCGAGGTGCTGGTCTCCGCCTCCAACGGCGACCTGCCCGAGCTCGGCCCGGTGCCCGCGGCGCTGCGTCCGACCGTCGAGCGGGCCCTCGCCGCGCGGCCGGAAGACCGGCACCCGGACGTCAAGAGCTTCCAGGCCGAGCTCCTGCACTTCCAGCGCTGCAGGCAGAGCCACGCCCTCGCCGAGGGGGCCGCCGAGCTGCTCGACGGCTGCCGGGGGCGGGTCGGCGGCGAGCTCGCGGACGAGGCGAAGCGCCGCCTCTACCAGGACTTCGCCGAGGCGATCGCGGGCTTCAACCAGGCGCTGCGGCTGTGGCCGGAGAACCCGACCGCGCGCGACGGGCGGCTGGCGGCGCGCCGGGAGTACGCCGAGGCGGCCCTCGCCCGCGACGATCTCGGCCAGGCCGAGGCGTTGCTCGGCGACGCGGGGGAGGACGACGACCTGCGCAGCCGGGTGCGCGCCCGGCGCGCGGCCCTCGCCGCCGAGAAGAGCTCGCGCAAGCGGCTGCAGTGGCTGCTCGGCAGCGTGTTGTGCGTATTGTTCCTGCTGCTGGCGGCGGGCATCGTCCGGGAGCGTCGTCACAACGCCGCGCTCTCCCGCAAGAGCGCGGAGTCGCACCAGCGCGCGGTCGTCGCCCGCGACCTGCTGCTCGGCGTGGTGCGCGCCGCGCGGGAGCAGGTGGCCGACGAGCTGATCCTCGGGCCGGAGCAGCAGGTCGCACAGACCATCCTGACGCTCGCCCGCGGTGAGTGGGCCTCCCTGCGCTCGGCGAACTGGTCGGGCCGGGAGGCCGAGCTCGACGGGATCGAGCTGGGCCTGGCCGAGGCCAGCCTCCAGCAGCTGCTCGGGGTCGCCGGGGATAGCGTCCAGGCCGCGCTGCAGGAGGCGGTGCTGTGGCTCGAAAAGCTGGGCGCCGCGCGCCCCGAGGAGCGTCGCCCGCGGGTGTTGCTCGCGGCGGCCCACGGATTGCTCGCCACCCAGGCGCGCAACGCCGCCTACAACAGCACCGCGATCGAGAGCTACGGGCGGCAGGCGGAGCTGTTGCGCGGGTTGCTCGCCCAGGAAGACGACCCGCACCTGCGCGCGCAGCTCGCGATCTGTCTCGCCCGGTTCGCCCACCAGACGGAGTTGAACGGCGCACCGCACGAGGCGCTGGTCCCCTTCCGCGCGAGCCTCGAGACGTTCGAGGGGCTCCCCGTAGGGACCCGCACAGACGCGGTGCGTCACGACGAGCTCGACGCCCGGGTCCTCGCGCTGCTCGCGCGCTGGAAGGCGGGCGTCGGCGCGACGCGAGCCGAGGCGGTCGCCCTGCACGAGGCCGTGGCCGCGCTCGCCGCGGAGGCTCCGAGCGCCCGCGGCCGCTGGTTGCTCGCGAATGTCCTGATCGCGCGGGGGCGCATCGAGGGGGCGCTGCAGCGCTGGGAAGAGGCGGAGGCCCATCTGCAGGAGGCGCTAGAGCTCGCCGAGAGCTTCCCTGCCTCGACCCGCAGTCCCCTCGCCCACGGCGTTCTCGCCAGCGCCCTCGGTGAGCTCGCCGAGGTCCTGGTCGCGCGCGGACGCTACGCCGAGGCCCGGGCGCTCTGCGCGAGGAACCTCGCGCAGCTCGCACCGCGGGCGGAAGGGAGCGCGATCTTCCCCCTGCACGCGGCGATGAGCGAGGTGACGGCTGCGAAGGCGGCCCGCGAGCTCGGCCACACGCGCACGGCGGCGTACGGCCTCAGCCGGGCGGTCGGCAGCTTCGACGAGCTCGCCGCCGACAGGCCCACGGACACGTGGGTGCAGCTGCGTTGCGCGATGACCGAGCGCGAGCTGGCGTGGACCTGGGTGACCGCCGACTCGCTGGCGGCGGCGCGGGCTCCCCTCGCCTCGTCCCGCGCGCGGTGTGAGGCGGTGCTCGCCGCACATCCCGGCCATCGACACGCGCGCCGGGACCTGGTCGAGACCCTGCGGCTACAGGCGGTGGTCGCGCTGCACGGCGGGCGGCTCGACGAGGCGGAGGGCTGCCTGGTCGAGGCCCGGGCGGTCGTCGCGACGATGCTCGCCGACGCGGTCGACCCCGACACCCGCTACGAGGCCGCCGCGATCGAGGTGCGCTACGGCGAGTGGCTGACGCGCTCGGGGCGCTGGGACGACGCGATCGCCGTGCTCGAGGAGGCCGTCGCGGCGCTCGCGCCCCTCGGCTTCCCCTCGGCCATCGAGAGCCGCAGCTGGGCCCTGACCCAGCTCGCGACCGCGCTGCGGGGCGCCGGGCGCGGGGCAGAGGCGGGCGCGATTCTCGAGGAGGCCTACGCGCTCGAGGCCGGCATGGCCGAGCGGGCCCCGGCGGGGCGCAACCTCCGCCGGGTGCTGTTGACCGCCAGCCTGCTCGGCTCGCTCCACGTCGGCGAGGGGGACTTCAGCGCCGCCGTCGAGGCAAACCAGCGCACGGTCGCCTGGGCCCGCGCGCTGTTCGAGCGCTATCCCGAGGAGCCGCGCTCGCCGTGGCTGCTCTCGCGCAGCCTGTGCGACCTCGCGCGGCCGCTGGTCTACACCGACCCGCAGGGGTCGCGCGCCCTGTTCGCCGAGGCCCTCCCCCTCGCCCGCCGGGTCGCGGAGATGCACGGCCGCCACGACCACCTGCGCGACGTGCTGCTGACCTACGGCCAGCTGCGGGAAGCCCTCGGCGAGTACGAAGAGGCCGCGCGCCTCTTCGCCGAGCTGCTCGATCTCGACGCGATGCTGTACGCGGCGGAGCCCCGCGAGGACCACCGCGCGCGGCTGGTCGACAGCCTGCTGCGGGTCGGGATGTACCGCACCTTCGTCGGCGATCTCGACGGAGCGCTCGCCAGCTACGAGGAGGTCGAGCGCCTCACCCCGGAAGATCCCGTCCCGCTGCTGCGGCGCGCGGACATCCTGCGCGTCCGCGGCGACTTCGCCGGCGCCGTCGGGCTGCATCGGCAAGCCTGGGAGCGCGTCCCCGAGGACCGCGCGCTCGGCTTCGAGCTCGCCCTCGCCCAGGAGCTGGCCGGCCACCGGGAAGAGGCCCGCGCGACCCTCGAGGCGGTGCTCGCGGTCGACCCGGCGGGCGGCATCGCACCCTACTGCGCCTTCGTCCTCGCCGCCTGGGGCACCCCGGAGGCCCTCGCGGCCTGGGAGGACTACGACGCCTGGCCGGGTCCCCTCGTCCGGGCGGCGCTCACGGCCCCGGAGCAGCGGCCGGCGCTCACCGTGGCGCTCGCAGCAGTCCCGGCGGAGATGCGGGACAAGCGCCGCTGCGAGTGGCTCGGCTTCCTCGCCCTCTACGACGAGTGCCGCGGACGCGACGCCCAGGACGCCTACCGGGCCTGTGTCGAGACCGGGCTGCAGGTCGCCCCCGAGCAGCGCTTCGCCCGTGACCGGTTGCGCCAGCTGGGGGACTGAGATGCACGCTCCGCCCCGTCCCTCGGCACTCATCGCCCGGGTCGAGCAGCTGCTCAACCGGGACCTGACGCGGATCGTGCTGTCGGTGCTGATCCTGCTGTCGGTGATCCCGTCGCAGACCATCGAAGGGCTCTACCCGCTGTTCTTCGTGCTCTTCGCCTGCGAGCTCAGCCTGCGCAGCGCGGTGTTCTTCCACAACCTGCGGCGGACGGGCTGGAAGGGGGCCGAGCTGGTCATCCTCGGCTGCGACCTGCTCGCGACCCTGAGCTTCCTGACCCCCGTCTACCGCGGGACCGGACTGCTCCGCTTCCTGCGCCTGTCGCGGATGGTGATGCTGCTCGGCTACTGGCGCGACCTGGCGCGGGATGTGTGGTTCGTCCTGACCCGGCGCGAGCGCCGCTACCAGTTCGCCTTCCTGTTCGTCGCCGTGCTGGTGCTGGTGGTGACCGCCTCGCTGCTCCTGTTCAACCTGCAGCCGGGCGGCGTCGACTTCGACGGAGACGGGGTCAGCGAGGTCGAGGAGCGCGACTTCGCGGACATCCTGTTCTGGTCCTTCCGCCAGGTGCAGGATCCGGGGAACCTGGTCTCGAGCCTGCGCGATCCGGTGCTCGTCGTGATCTCCCTGACCCTGACCGTGTTCGGCCTGTTCCTGATCAGCTTCCTGATCGGTATGGGCACCAGCTCGGTCGAGGATCTGATGCGCCTCGCCCGCAACCGGCCCCTCGAGCTGGTCAGCCACAACATCATCGTCGGCAGCGGCTCGGCGGACGAGGTGCTGGTGCGCGAGCTGCAAGAGATCTACGCCAAGAACCTCAAGCGGGCGCGCCTGGCGGTCCTGGTGCCGGCGGAGCAGGAGGCGGACTTCCTGCTCAGCCCGCGGCTCAAGTCGGTGCCCTACCGCACCGGTACCGGGGGCAAGGTCGCGCACCTGCGCCGGGTGGCCGGCTCCCGGGCCAAGCGCGCGGTGTTCCTCGCCTCGGCGGAGCACTACGGCCGGGACGCCGACGCCCACGTCGTGTCGGGGGTGCTCGCCCTGCGCGAGATCAACGGCGCGGCGTTGATCTACGCCGAGCTGCGCGACGAGCGGAACCTGACGGCGGCGCGGCTGGCGGGCGGTCCTCACACGCACGTGCTCGCGACCAGCCACTTCCTCGGCTACCTGATGGCCCAGACCGTCGCCTTCCCGGGCATCCTCGACGCCTACAACGAGCTCCTGACCAGCGAGAACCAGGAGATCTACACCTACCTGTTCTCCGCGGCGGAGCGCGAGGCCCTGCGCAGACGCGACGCGCGGCTCGACTACGACACGCTGTTCGGGGCCGCGCGGGAGGCGCGGGCGCTGCTGCTCGGGGTGCTGCTGAGCCCGGAGGATGGGGCGAAGGAGGTCGCGCTCGACCGTATGGATTGTCTGCTCGATCCGCCCTCCCAACCCGGGCGCTTCGACGCGTACCGCGGCTCCGACGGCGGAATCCCCGCCGCGCGCCTGCGCGGCGTGATCGGGCTGGCGGCCCGCTGGGAAGAGCTCGCGGGCTGGGCCCGGCGGCTGGTCAAGAGCGACCCTCCCCTGCCGGCGGCGCTGCCGACCGCCGAGGTGCCGGAGCTCCTGTGCACGACCCGGCACGCGCGGCCGACCCGGTTGACCGTGCTCGGCTTCAACGAGTGCCTGCCGGCGCTGCTCGTCGAGCTCAGCCACATCTTCGCCGCGCTCGAGGTGCACGTCGTCGCGGAGAAGGACTCCGACGTCGACTCGGCGCTGCACCAGCTGCGCGGCATGATCGGACGGGAGCGGGAGCCGCACCTGTCCGGGCAGGTCCTGAGCCTCGACGGCTGCCGCTTCAGCTTCAGCAGCAGCGCCCACCGCGACCTGTCGGACATCTGGGGCGACCTCGAGGGCCCCGCCCTGGAGGCCGAGGCTTTCGTCTTCCTCGGCGCCAACGACGGCGGCGACCCGGACGCCCAGCTGTCCCTCGGGGTGCTGCGCCTCGCCGACCGCCACCAGCGGCTCGGCGGCTCCCGCCCGCTGCGCATCGTCGCCGGCATGCAGGACCCGAAGAAGGGCGAGCTCTTGCGCCGCCGCCTCGAGGGGGTGTTCGGGGCGGAAGGGGACGGGCTCTTGACGGTGCTCGCCGGCGAGCAGCTGAAGAACCGCTTCGTCGTCCAGAACATGTTCGTCCCGGGCCTGCAGCGCGTCTACGAGGAGCTCTCCGCGCGGTCGGGCACCAGCTTCTGCCGGCTCGCGCCCGCGACCGCCCTGGCCGGGCCCCTGCCGTTCGGCGCCCTGCAGGATGCCTACCGCGCCCAGGGGGTGCTGGTGCTCGGCTACGAGGGCGCGGCGGGCATCCGCCTCAATCCGCCGCGCACGGAGCCGGCGCCGCCGGGGCTGACGGCGCTCTACGCGCTCGCGCGGCTCGAGGATGTGCGGGCCTGAGGGGGCTATCCGGCCGGCAGCCAGCCGTCAGAGCCTTGCGCCAGGCACCTGTCGACGGCCGCCAGCTGCTCGCGGCCCTCTTCGCCACCGTAGTCGCTGAGATCGTCCTCGAGGAGCTCCGCGTCGGCCGCGTTCAGCTCAACAGAGCCGCCGTCGACCGCCTCCGCCAGAGCCAGGACCGCCACGACCAGGAGGTAATCCCAGACGAGCTCCGGCGCGAAGGGCTCGTAGGCGGCGACCGTCTCCTGCAGCTTCCGGGCGGTCCTCCAGGCGCCGACGGCGTCCCCTGCCCGGAAGCGCTCGACCGCCCGCCGGGCGTCTGCCTCGGTCTCCCGCTGCGCCTCCTCGACCTCCTCGGCCAGGCCCTCCGGTGCGTCATCCGCCCCCCAGTCGAGCCCGGAGGCGTGGTCTGCGGCCCAGGCCAGTCGGCGGATCCACTGCTCGCGGGGCGCGGTCATGACGGTCTCCTTCGAGCGAGGCAGGTGTCCTACGTGAAGTACGCGACCGCGCCCTCGTACAGCACGACCGCCACGAAGATCGGCGGGATCAGGCCGAGGGCCGAGCCGAGCAGGTACTTGCCGTAGGACAGGTTGGTCAGGGCGAGGGCGTAGTTGACCGGCGGGGCCATCCAGGTCAGCATGCGCAGCACCGCGACGGTCGTCAGGGGATGTTCGTCGAGCCGGCCGAGGATCTTCTTGATCAGCGGTTTCTCGAGCGTCGACAGGGCGCTGCCGCCGACCAGCCGCACCAGCCAGAAGCTGACGGAGACCGCGAACAGGGCGGCGACATAGCCGAGCAGGCCGCCGGCGACCTGCCCGTACACCGCGACCGCGGCGAGCACGAAGACGAAGCCCGGCACCTGCAGCAGCACGCCGACCGAGAACACGACGAAGAACAGGGCGACCCCCCAGCCCCCGCTGGAGAGGATCAGGCTGCGCATGTGCTCGGGGTCGAACTGCTCGTCCCAGCCCATGGCCCGCACCAGCGCGATCACACCGACCAGCACCACGGCGAGGAGGCCGAGGCGCAGCCAGGGGCGCTTCTTCGCGGCCGGTGACGGCGGGGCTTCGCTCTCGTTCGTCGACATCGGGACTTCCTTCACACAGGGCATGGCACGGCCTCCGCCGGTTGGGTTTCACTGCGCCTCGCCCGCTCGCGCAGGCAGAGGAGGTCGTTGCCGAGGGCGATGCCGAGGTGCAGCACGAAGGCCGCGGCGAAGCCGCCCGACAGCAACGTCAACAGGCCGAAGACCGGTCCCATGACCAGGCATCCGGCGCACTCCCCCGCCCGCTTGGGCAGGTGGGCGAGCGTGTAGACCAGGGTCATCGCGGCGATGCCCGGCCAGGCGCCCAGCCACGCGACCAGAGCATACAGGAGCAGGCCGCGGAAGAAAGCTTCGTATCCGTACAGGTAGACCGCCCAGCTCAGGGCGTTCTTCCAGCCCAGACCGGGCCGCCGGCCGAGGAGGCGGACCTGCGGATACATCGCCCGGTGGCCTGCGCTCTTCGCCTGGCGGGCGAGCACGACCACCAGCAGGGGCAGCGGCAAGAGCCCCCACCAGGCCAGACTCCAGGCGCCGAGCCCGATGTCCAGCCAGGGGCGGAAGGCCAGGGCCGCGCCCCCGAGGAGCAGGCCGCCGAGCACGCGGAACAGGAACCAGCCGCGCGCCGCGGCGCGTTCGGGCGACAGCCCCTGTCCGAAGCGCTGGGCGAGGAGCGCGGGCCGCAGGCCGTAGTGCATCGCGAGGTAGACCGCGCCGGCGACGAACAGCAGCGCGGTGGGCAGGACCTCGCCAGGGGGCAGCGCGGGCATCAGGCGTCCTCCGTCATCGCGACCAGCTTCGGCTCGGTGCGGAACGCCCGCATGCGTCCGAGGCGCCAGCGGCCGACCCAGCCGCCGAGCCGCGGCCACACCCGGTACAGCCACCACTCCAGGGAGGTCAGCGCGTCGACCGTCACGATCGCCCGGTTCTTCGCCACCCCGCGCAGGATGCGCCGGGCGCAGCGCTCCGGGGCGAGCCCGGCGAAGGGGATCGCGGCCTGCAGCTGCGCGCCGTCGAGGCCGCGGTAGGTGCTGCGGGCCGCGATCGGGGTCGCGACGTGGCCCGGGCAGACGGTGCACACCCGTACGCCGAAGGCCGCGGCCTCCTCGCGCAGGGAGAGGCCGAGGCCGACCACCGCATGCTTGCTGGTCGCGTAGGCCGTCATCCCCGGCCGCGGGAGCAATCCGGCGCCCGAGGCGACGTTGACCAGCGTGCCGGAGCCCTGCTCGAGCATCGCCGGATAGGCCGCGGCGACCCCGTGGATCACGCCCCACAGGTTGACGTCGAGCAGCCGCTTCCAGTCGCTGAGGCGGGTGTCGCGCAGCTCGCCGGCCAGGCCGACGCCGGCGCAGTTGATCAGCATGTCCAGGCGGGTGTGGCGGGCGCGGAGCGCTTCGACGAGCGCCGCGAAGGCCGCTGCATCGCGCACGTCCAGCTCCACCCCCTCGGCCTGGGGAAGCTTCGCAGCGGCCTCTTCCGCGGCCTCGCCGTCGACATCGGCGAGCACCACCCGCGCGCCGGAGGCCGCGAGCCTCCCGGCGAGGGCGCGGCCGATGCCCGAGGCGGCGCCGGTGACCAGGGCGAGCTTCACGACGCGGCTCCGACGGCCGGGCGCGGCGCCTCCGCGCAGGGCCCGCCGCCCGGCAGCCAGCCCGCCTCCCGGTACCAGCGCGCGGTCTGGCGGATGTGGGCGGCCGGCACGCCCGTGACCCTGATCGCCCACGTCTCCGACGACCACGACGCACCGGCGGCGCTGCGCATCGAGTGGCGCTCCAACATCGCGGGCGATCTGGCGACGGCCCAGGCCAACAGCACCGGCGTCGCCGTGGCGCCCGCGCCGGTGACGCTCGCCCCCGGGCAACACGCCCTCACCGTGACGGTCACCGACAGCGACGAGCAGGTGGGCAAGGCGCAGGTCACGGTGGTGGTGAACGGCGTCCCGACG
>JAUIEM010000190.1 GCA_030428695.1 bacterium | reverse complement strand
CCTGCCCGGGCTCCTCGTCACCCTGACGGTGACGGCGGGCGGCACCCTGGTCGCGGCGCTGTGTGCCTTCACGGCGGGCCTCTGCAGGGCCTTCGCCCCCGCGCCGCTGGCCTGGCTCGCGATCGCCTACATCGAGGTCTTCCGGGGAACCTCCGCGCTGGTCCAGCTGTTCTGGTTCTACTTCGTGCTGCCGCTGTTCGGCGTCGTGTGGCCCGCGGAGCTGGTCGGCATCGTCGTCCTCGGCCTCAACATCGGCGCCTACGGCGCGGAGGTCGTGCGCGGCGCGCTGCACGCGGTGCCGGAAGGCCAGCGCGAGGCCGCGCGGGCGCTGTGCTTCAGCCGCTGGCAGGTGCTGCGCCACGTCGTGCTGCCCCAGTCCCTGCCCCGCATGCTGCCACCCTTCGGCAACCTGCTGGTCGAGCTCCTCAAGGGCACCGCCCTGGTCTCGACCATCGCCCTGACCGATCTGACGCGGGCGGCCCTGTTCCTGCGCGACCACGAGCCGGCGCGCCTGGCGGAGACCTTCGGCCTGGTGCTGCTCCTGTACTTCCTGCTCGCCCAGCTCCTGCACCGCGCTGTGCGCTGCGCCGAACGCCGCCTCGGCCGCTGGCGGGGAGACAGCCGATGAGCTGGAGCTGGTCCTTCGCCTGGGAGATCCTGCCCCGCCTCCTCCGGGGGCTCGGGGTGACGGTGCTCGCGACCGCCCTCGGCATGCTGCTCGCCCTGGTCGTCGGCCTGTTCCTCGCCCTGGCCCGGCGCTCCGGCGCGCGGTTGCTGGCGGGGGTGGCCGGCGTCTGGCTGCAGTTCGTGCGCAGCACGCCCCTGCTCGTCCAGCTGTTCGCAGTGTTCTACCTGCTGCCGCGGGTCGGCATCGAGCTGGCGCCGCTGACCGCGGGCATCCTCACCCTCGGCCTGCACTACGCGACCTACACCGCCGAGGTGTACCGCTCCGGCATCGAGGGGGTGCCGCGTGGCCAGTGGGAAGCGGCGACGGCCCTGAACATGACGCGCTGGCAGACCTACCGGCACGTCGTCCTCCCGCAGGCCCTGCCGCCGATCCTGCCCGCCCTCGCCAACTACCTGGTCGCGATGCTCAAGGACACGCCGCTGTTGTCGGCGATCACGGTCGGCGAGGTGCTGCAGCAGGCCCAGCTGGTCGGCAAGCGCAGCTTCCGCTACCTCGAGCCCCTGACCCTCGTCGGCGTCCTGTACCTGCTGCTCAGCCTGCTCAGTGGCTGGGCAGTCGCCCGCCTCGAGCGCCGGCTGCGCGCGCGGAGAGCGGCCTGAGCGGCGGCTCCGCGACCCGCGCGCGAAAAAGCCGCGAAGTTTTCGCTTCGACGCCCTTTATTGATTTGTGCTCGAGCGCTTCGTGTGCGATACGTTCGTCCGCGCGCCACACGTGCTGCCTCGGGGGCAGTGCGGAGGCGCGCGTTGAGGCGCGACGGCCTCCACTACCTGAGGAACGATGATGTTCCATCCCGACACCGCCCTGCGGATCGTCGACCCCCACGTCGGACTCGGCGTGTTCGCGACCCGGCCGCTCCCTCGTGGCACCGTCACCTGGGTGCTCGACCCCTTCGACCAGGTCTTCAGCCCCGCCCGCTACGAGCGCCTGGCGCCGCGCCTGCAGGAGATCCTGCTCCGCTACGCCTGGCAGAACGAGAACGGTGACCGCACGCTGTGCTGGGATCACGGACGCTTCGTCAACCACAGCTGCGAGCCGAACACCTGCAGCCCCGGGACCGTGATGCTCGAGATCGCCGTCCGGGACATCGAGGCCGGGGAAGAGATCACGAACGAGTACGCGACCCTGAACCTCGAAGAGACCCTGGACTGCGCGTGTGGGACGCCCAGCTGCCGCGGCCTCGTCAGCCGGGACGACTTCGAAGACCAGGCGCCGTCGATCGATCGGCTGCTGCGCGCGGCGGTGCCCTTCTCCACCGCGGTCCCGCAAGGCCTTGACGTCTGGCTCACCGACCGCCAGCGCAAGCTCCTCGCCGCCTGGGCGGCCGAGCCGTCGACGATGCCGAGCGTGCTGTGCCACCGCCTCGCCCTCGGAGCGGTCGAGCGGTGACCGGCGGACGATGGAGGAAGCGATGAGCGTCCCGAAGGGTGGCGCTGCCGACGACGGGAGCTCCGCCAAGCCCAGCAAGGGCCGGCGGCCGGCCGTCAAGGTCCGGGCCGCCACGCCCGAGGACGTGCCGGCGATCTACGCCTGCCAGGTCGCCGCCTACCTCGACTACGGGGAATCGCTCTGCGACGAGCGCAGCCTCGGCCTGCAGATCGCGGCCTTTCCCGAAGGGCAGCTCGTCGCGACGCGGGGTGAGGAGATCGTCGGCTACGCGATGGCCCTGATCGTCCAGCTCGACGACGCCTCCCCCTGGTACTCCTACGTCGAGATCACCGGCAACGGCAGCTTCAGCACCCACGACCCCGCGGGAGACACGCTGTACGGCGCCGACATGGCGGTGCATCCGGACCACCGCGGGCAGCGCGTCGCGAGCAAGCTCTACGATGGCCGGAAGCGCATCCTGCGCCGCTTCAACCTGCGGCGCATGGTCGCCGGCGGGCGCCTGCCGGGCTACCACGTCCACGCCGGGAAGATCTCCGCCGAGGAATACGTCGCGAAGGTGCTCGCGGGCGAGCTGAAGGACGCGGCCCTCAACGCGCACCTGCGCGCCGGCTACGAGGTCAAGGGCGTGCACATGGGCTACCTGCGCGACGCCCAGAGCCTGGACTACGCGACCCTGCTCGAGCTCGAGAACCCGCGCTACCGGCCCGCGAAGCGGCGCATCGCGGCCTCGCCTATGCACCGGCCGGTGCGCCGGATCAGGGTCTGCGCGGCCCAGTACCAGATGCGCCGGGTCCGCGACTGGGAGGAGTTCGAGAACCAGGTCGACTTCTTCGTCTCGACCGCGGAGCAGTACCACTGCCACTTCCTCCTGTTCCCCGAGCTGTTCACGGCCCAGCTGTTCAGCACGATGCCCCAGGACACGCCGCCGCGCGAAGCGATCGCGCGGCTGGCCGACATGGAGGAGCGCTTCCGCGCGATGTTCGTCGAGCGGGCGAAGCGCACCGGCCTGTTCATCGTCGGGGGCTCGCACCCGGTGCGGGTGGGCGACGGGATCCGCAACGCCGCGTACCTGTTCAGCCCGGGGGGCAACGTCTACACCCAGGAGAAGCTCCACGTCACCCCGAACGAGCGCAACGTCTACGGGATCGAGCCCGGCGAGGGGCTCAAGATCTTCCTGACCAGCCACACCCGGGCCGGGATCCTGGTCTGCTACGACGTGGAGTTCCCCGAGCTCGCGCGGCTCTTGACCCTCGCCGGCGCCGAGGTGCTGTTCGTCCCGTTCAGCACGGACGAGCGCCGCGCCTACCTGCGCGTGCGGTACACGGCCCAGGCGCGGGCGGTCGAGAACATGATCTACACCGTGCTGTCCGGCAATGTCGGGAACCTGCCGCAGGTCGACAACTTCCTGATCAACTACGGCCAGGCCGCGATCCTCACGCCGAGCGACTTCGCCTTCCCGACGGACGGCATCGCCGGCACGGGGGACTTCAACAGCGAGACGGTGGTGATCTGCGACCTCGACCTGGCCGCCCTCGACCAGGCCCGGGAGATGGGCAGCGTGCGGCCGCTGCGCGACCGACGCACCGACATGTACAGCCTGCTGCCGCGGACGCGCGTCGAGCTGGTGCGGGTGACCTGAGCCCGTTCAAGCAACCGGGCGGAGCGAAGCCAGGGAGCGGAGGTTGCCCCGAAAGACGATGGGAAACCCGCGCTGCTCCCGCGCTACGGCGCGGGCGCCGTCGCACGGCGCGCGGCTTTCCCGCTACAGCCGGCAGCCCGCTGCGCGGGCACCGGCTTGCGCGGTGTCTCGGCATGCCGGAGACTCGAAGAAGGCGTGGCTGCTCGGTCTCCCTCCGCCCGTGTGGCCTCCGAACAGAGCGTTGCCTTGACCACCTTCGATCGCCGGGTCGTTCCGGAGCTGCTGGTCGTCGCTCTGCGCACGGCGGGGGAGGCCACCCCGGAGTGAGGTGCGATCAGAAGCAAGCCAGGCTTCTAGAGCGACTCGTGCAGGGTCTGCAGGTCGCGCTGGATGTCCTTGAACTGCATCGCGCTCAGGTCCATCGCGAGGCTGTGCTCGAGCAGCAGGAAGACCTCGATCGCGGCCGCGTGCTCGGCGCCGGCGTGCTCTTCGAGGTGGGCGATCGCGCCGCGCAGGGCGCGGCGGTCGTGGGTCAGCTCCGGGAGGGCTTCGGCGAGCGCGGTCGTCGCCTGCGGATCCTCACTGCGCAGCAGGTGCTCGACCGCCCGCAGGTCGCCGCCCTCGAGGGCCTCGCACAAGAGGGGCAGCACCACCGGCTCGCCGCCGCGGGCCGCGAACGCGCCGCGCAGGGCGTGACGCACGGCGGGGTCGGTCTCGTCGACCAGCCGGTAGAGGGCCTCGTCGACGCCCTCTTCTTCGACCTCCCGCAACAACAGCACGGCGGCCAGGCGCACGCGGGCTGCCTCGTGACCGCAGGCCTCGAGCAGGACCGGCAGGCCCTCCTCGGCCTGCGTCGCGGCGCTCGCCAGGGCAGCGAGCGAGGCGCGCGCTTCGAGGAGCTCTCGCCACGCGGCCGCTAGCGCGGGGTCGGCGCTGAGGTCGAGGTCGGCGGCGCTCGCGCGCTGCTTGTCGATCATCTTCACCGCGTGGGCGACGAAGCCGTTGGCCAGGGTCTCGTCGATGTTCCTCAGGCTCGATCGCACGCCGTCGAGCGCGCCCGGATCCTGGGACGGGCCGGAGAACGCCAGCAGCAGGCCGGCGCCGAGCAGCGCCGCGCAGGCGACGCCCGCGACGAGCATCAGCGGGACCGGCATACCGTTCGCCGCCCGCGGAGAGCGCGCGGAGGCTTCCTGCTCGTGGGCCTCGGCGCGGTCGGCGCGCTTCCGCCCCTTCGCTGCGGAGCCGCGACGCTTGCGCTCCGGACGCCCGGCGCGCCGCGCCTCCTGCACGGTCTCGACCGGCTTGCGGCGGCGCTGCTTGCTGCGCCGCGCGCGCTCGGGCTTCGCCTTCTCGACCTCGCGCTTCGGCTGGGCGACGGGGTCGAGGGGGCGGGAGGTCGAGCCGGTCTTCGGCTTCTTGAACTTCTTCGGGCGGGGCGGCTTCTCGGTGGAGCGCTTCTTCTCCGCCGCGCGCTTCTTCTGGGCGGACCGTCTCTTCTCGGCCGCGGGCTGCTGCGCGGAGCGCTTCTTCTCCGCACGGCGCTTCTTCGTCCTGGAGCGCTTCTTCTCCGCGGACCGCCTCTCCTCCGCCGGCTCCTCGCCGGGCACCGCGATCGCGTGGCCGCAGGCCTTGCAGCGAAAACGCTTGGCGGCGTACCGCTCGGGGACCTTGTAGCGCTTGGTGCAGTCGCACCGGACGACGATGGACATGGCGTCGCTCCGCTCAGTCTCTCTTCCAGCCCAGGGAGGGTGGAGTCGGGTGAATTGTGCGCGCAATTGTCGGCCTTTCTGTCACCGCAGTGTCATCCTGTCGTCGTCATCGCGCCTGTTCCGGGGCCCGACGGGTCACTCGCGTGTCACCCTCGCGGCCGCGTCCAGGCCTCGACGGCCGCGCGTCCCCTTCCCCTACCCCGGGAGCGGCCCCGCGCCTGCCCCGCATCGAGATTGGAGCTGGACATCCGCGCGCCTCCGGGTGTTAATGGGCAGCCAATCGCAGCCCTCCGATCCCGCAGCCCCGGGAGACCAGAAAGGACAAGCCGATGCCCCAGCCCTCCGCACGCCGCGCCTACCGTTCCGGGACCCGAGGCGTTCGCGTCCCGTACCGCGAGATCACGCTCTCCGATCCCGCCGAGGCGCCCCTCCCGCTCTACGACACCAGCGGACCCTACGGCGACCCTGCCCTCAGCCTCGACGTCGAGCGCGGCCTGCCGCCTCTGCGCAAGGCGTGGATCGCCGCCCGCAGCGAGCTCGAGACCCGCACGACGCCGGACACCTTCCTGCCGAAGGTGGCGGAGAAGACGATCGTCAAGGGGCGCGAGAACGTCACGCAGATGGCCTTCGCCCGCCGCGGCATCGTGACCGAGGAGATGGAGTTCGTCGCCCTGCGCGAGGGCTGTGAGCCCGAGCTCGTGCGCGAGGAGATCGCCCGGGGCCGCGCGATCCTGCCGAACAACGTCAACCACCCCGAGTCCGAGCCGATGATCATCGGCCGCAACTTCAAGGTGAAGATCAACGCGAACATCGGCAACTCGGCGATCCTGTCCTCGATCGAGGACGAGGTCGAGAAGATGCGCTGGGCGATCCGGTGCGGCGCCGACACCGTGATGGACCTGTCGACCGGCAAGAACATCCACGAGACCCGCGAGTGGATCATCCGCAACTCCCCGGTCCCGATCGGCACCGTGCCGATCTACCAGGCGCTCGAGAAGGTGAACGGGGTCGCGGAGAACCTGACCTTCGACATCTTCATGGACACCCTGGTCGAGCAGGCCGAGCAGGGGGTCGACTACTTCACGATCCACGCGGGCGTGCTGCTCCGCTACATCCCGCTGACCGCCGAGCGCGTGACCGGCATCGTCAGCCGCGGCGGCTCGATCATGGCGAAGTGGTGCCTGTTCCACCATCAGGAGAACTTCCTCTACACGCGCTTCGCCGAGATCTGCGAGCTGATGAAGCGCTACGATGTCGCCTTCTCCCTCGGCGATGGCCTGCGCCCCGGCTGCATCGCCGACGCCAACGACGAGGCCCAGCTCGCCGAGCTGCGCACCCTCGGCGAGCTGACGAAGATCGCCTGGGAGCACGACGTGCAGGTGATGATCGAAGGCCCCGGCCACGTGCCGATGTCGAAGATCAAGGAGAACATGGACCTGCAGCTCGAGCTCTGCCACGAGGCGCCCTTCTACACCCTCGGCCCGCTGACCACGGACATCGCCCCCGGCTACGACCACATCACCTCGGCGATCGGGGCGGCGATGATCGGCTGGATGGGCACCTCGATGCTGTGCTACGTCACGCCCAAAGAGCACCTCGGCCTGCCGAACAAGGACGACGTCAAACAGGGCGTGATCGCCTACCGCATCGCCGCCCACGCCGCCGACCTCGCCAAGGGTCACCCGGGCGCCCAGGCCCGCGACGACGCGCTCTCCCGCGCGCGCTTCGACTTCCGCTGGGAGGACCAGTTCAACCTGTCCCTCGACCCGGAGACTGCGCGGGCCTACCACGACGAGAGCCTGCCGCACGAGTCCCACAAGCTCGCGAAGTTCTGCTCGATGTGCGGCCCGAAGTTCTGCAGCATGAAGATCACCCAGGACGTCCGCGCCTACGCCAAGGCCAAGCAGCTCGACGAGCAGACCGCCCTCGAGGCGGGCCTGGCGGAGAAGGCGGCGGAATTCCGCGAGCAGGCCGCGCCCGACGAAACGGAAGACGCCGCCCACGCCGCCGACGCCGGCGAGCCCCGCCTCGTCCCCGCGCCCCAGAGCTGATCGCGACGGTGTGGACCGGGGGCATGCACACCGTGCTGGCGGCGGTCGGGGGAGCGGTCCACGGCGTCCCCGAGCGGGTGATCGCATCACTGTGCGCGGCGGTCTTCTTCGGCGCACTCGGCGTGACCCTCGCCGACCGGCTCAAGGTGCCCTCGATCGCGCTGCTGCTGCTCGGCGGCGTACTGCTCGGTCCGCAGGTGCTCGGCTGGGTGCAGCCGGAGATGATGGAAGAGGGCCATCTGCTCGAGGTCGTCATCGCGATGGCGGTCTCGATCATCCTCTTCGAGGGCGGCCTCACCCTCGACATCACCGGCTTCCAGCGCGCTCCCCGGGCGATCTTCTTCATGCTGACCGTCGGCGTCGCGATCACCTGGCTCGGCGCCGCCCTCGGCGTCTACCTGCTGTTCGGCGTCGAGCGTGACCTCGCCCTGCTGGCGGGGAGCCTGCTGATCGTGACCGGTCCGACCGTCGTCTCGCCGATCCTGCGTCGGGTCGGGGTGCGCGAGCGCATCAAGCAGGTGCTCTACTGGGAAGGGGTGCTGGTCGATGCGGTCGGCGTGTTCGTCGCGCTCCTGTGCCTGCAGTGGGCGACGCTGCCGCCGCAGGACCACGAGATGTTCCCGGTCGGCTACCTCGCGCTGCGCTTCCTGGTCGGGCTGTTCGCCGGCTTCCTGGTCGGCCTGCTGCTCGGGCAGGCGCTCAAGCGCGAGTGGATCCCGCGCGAGCACGTCAACATCGCCGTGCTCAGCACCGCGGTGCTCGCGCTCGCGTTGTCGAACCTGATCCTGCCCGAGGCGGGCATCCTGAGCGTGATCGTCGCCGGCCTGACGGTCAGCGCCCAGAAGCCGCCGCAGCTGCGGGAGCTCAAGCGTTTCAAGCTCGAGCTGACCGAGCTCTCGATCGGCACGGTGTTCATCCTGCTCGCGGCGCGCCTGCAGCTCGACAGCTTCCTCGCCTACGGCTGGCGGCTGCCCGCCCTGTTGCTGGTCGTCGTGCTCGTGCTGCGGCCGCTCAACGTGTTCTTCTCGACCCTGCGGCAGAACTTCTCGACCCGCGAGAAGCTGTTCATGGGCTGGCTCGCGCCCCGCGGCATCGTCGCGGCCTCGATGGCGGTGCTGTTCACGCTCAAACTGCGCCAGGCGGGCAAGCTGGACGACGATCCCCAGCTGCTCGAGACGATCACCTACGCGGTGATCGCGACCACGGTGCTGCTGCAGGGGCTGTCCGCCCCGTGGGTGGCGCGCAAGCTCGGCCTGAAGAAGTCCGACAAGGGCACCCTGCTCGCGGTCGGCGAGCCGGTGCTGGTCGGCCCCCTCGCGCGCAGCCTGCGCCAGGCCGGGGTCGCGACCCTGGTCGTCAACAACGCGCCGGACACGGGGGAGCTCGACGGCCTCGACACCGTCGACATCGATCCGCTCAACCCCGAGTCGGCCGACGATCCGCGCCTGGCGGACGTCGAAGCGCTGCTGTGCCTCGTGCCGTCGCGCGAGGTCGCGACCTGGGCCGAGTGGTCGCGGCATTGCGGCAGCGTGCCCTGCTACTACTGGCACACCGGGCCGGTCGAGCACAGCCGCGCCAAGGGCGTGTGGCGGAACCTGCCGGCGCCGGAGGCCGTCGCGGCGGGCCTCGCGGAAGGGCAGTACGCCCTCAAGCCGGTCGAGACCGGCGGGGAAGAGGACGCGCGCCGCTTCGGCCGGGGTTTCTTCCCGCTGGTCTGGGTCGACGGCCAGCACGCGAAGCTGGTCGGCGACCCGGTCGCGCCGGGCACGCCGGACGGCGCGAACACCATCGTGCTGTATCCGCGCATCCCGCACTTCAAGGGCCTGATCGAGGACGCGGTGATCGTCGACGAGCCCGATCCGACCTTCTCCGCCGTCGTCACCGCGCTGCTCGATGAGGTGGCGGCGAAGCATCCGCGCGTGCCCGTCGACAAGCTGCTCGCCGGCATCCTCGAGCGCGAGCAGACGATGTCGACGGCGATCGGCCACGGCGTCGCGATCCCGCACACCTACGAGCAGGTTCCGCGCAGCGTCTGCTACGTCGCGAACGTCGTGCACGGGCTGCCGAACAAGGCATTCGACGCCGAGCCGGTGCGGATGATCTTCCTGCTGATCTCGCCGGAAGGCCACGCCCACGAGCACCTGAAGGGCCTCGCGGCGATCGCCCAGCTCGCGAGCGACCGGCACTTCCTCGACTATCTCACCGAACAGAAGCTGCGGACGCGGCTGCTGTCGATCATCCGGGAACGGGAGTAGAGCGATGCTCACCTGCCACGTCAGCCACCACATCCTGTGTGACAAGGAGACCTTCTGGAAGATCTTCTTCAGCCTCGACTACATGGACAAGATGTTCAAGCAGGGCCTGGGATTCCCCTACTTCGAGCAGTTCGAGCTGGTGACCAAGGACGACGGCGCGATCCACCGCAAGATCCGCGTCGAGCCGAAGCTGTACATGCCGACCATCGTGCGCAAGGTGGTCGGCGACGCCGTGCAGTACGTCGAGACGGGCGACTTCGATCCGGTCCGCGAGCAGTGGAAGTGGTGGATCACCCCGTCGCGGCTCGCCGACCGCGTCGACATCTCCGGCAACTTCTGGTGTGAGCCGCGCCCGGACGGCACGATCGACCGCAAGATGGACTGCACGATCAAGGTCCGCATTTTCGGCGTCGGGGGCGTGATCGCGAAGTTCATCAAGGACGCGGTCGAGGACAACTACGTCAAGGCCGCCGACTTCACCAACGACTACGTCAAGACCCTGTAGGCCGTTCGATTCGACGCGTTCCTGCCGCGCGAGGTCTTGTCCCGATTGATTCACCGGGCTTGTCCGCCTCGCTTCCCGCCGCTACCATCAAGGCTCAAGCCACCGCTGCCTCACAGCGGCGTATCGACGATGGGAGCCGACTTGGAGAGTGTCTGGGAGCTCGTCGGCGCGGAGATCAAGCGGGGCGACCGCATCTACGGCGTCGTCCCGGCGCTCGTCACCAACAACGTCGACCCCGAGAAGCTCGGCCGCATCAAGGTCCGCTACCCCTGGCTGACCGGCAACGCCTCCGAAGAGAGCCACTGGGCCCGCCTGGTCCAGGAGATGGCCGGGGGCGGCCGCGGCACCTGGTTCCTGCCCGAGGTCGACAGCGAGGTGCTGGTCGCCTTCTCCCACGGCGACATGCGCTTCCCCTACGTCCTCGGGGCGCTGTGGAACAACGTCGACAAGGCGCCGATCACGTCCGATGTCGACGGCAAGCCCGAGAGCGAGACGAGCGACCTGAACAAGGACGGCCGCAACAGCCTGCGCTTCATCCGCTCCCGCTGCGGCCACATCGTCAAGCTCGACGAGGGCAACGTCGCCCTGACCGCGATGGACAAGACCGGCAACCACCGGGTCGAGCTGCTGTCGAAGGAGAAGCAGGCGAACTTCTTCTCCGCCGACGGCAACGTCAAGGTAGACGCGCCCCAGGGCCGCATCTACATCAAGGCGAAGCGGGTGATCCTGGACGCCGACGAGCAGCTCGAGGTCGCGGCCGATACCCACATCGACGCCCAGTCCCAGGGCCGCAGCATCGTCCACGGCGGCGAGACCAGCTTCGGCTCGAACACCGACCTGACCCTGCACAGCAAGAGCAGCCTGCGCATGGAGGGCGGCAGCAGCCTGTCCTACCGCGCGCAGATGAACACCACCCTGATGTGCTTCGGGGGAAGCCTGGGGATGGTCGCCGGCGGCGTGCTGAAGCTCAAAGGCGCCCAGGTCTGCCTCAACGCGCCCCCGATCCCGGTCAAGGTCGGCAAGCAGGTGCCGCGCGAGGCCCCCAACGAAGAGCTGGTCAAGGCCCTCAAGCGCACGCTCGCCGCGTTCAAGGACGCGAAGACCCCCGAGGAGAAGAAGCGCGCGCTGGTCGAGGCCCTGCAGCAGGCCGCGGCGGGGGGCGCGCTGCCCGATCCCGAGGCGGCGAAGACCAGCGCCGAGAAGCGCCGCGAACAGGCAGCCGAGCGCCGGGCGGGACGCGGCGCGGCGCACGATCCCGACTGCCCGAGCTGTGGCGAGTCGATGCACCTGGTGTGCGAACGCAAGGAGTGCCGGGACGCGGTCGCCGACGCCCCCGACGTGCTGAGGACGGGCTGAGATGAGCCAGACCGAGCTGTTCGACATCCTCAGCGGCGAGAACCCCGCGAGCACGAGCCGTTTCTACGGCGTCGTCACCGGAAAGGTCACCGAGAACAAGGACCCCCAGGAGATGGGCCGGGTCAAGGTGCGCTTCCCGTGGCTGCGCGAAGGGGAGGAGGTCTCGCACTGGGTGCGGCTGTCCAACCGCATGGCCGGCAAAGACTTCGGCACCTGGAACCTGCCGGACATCGACGACGAGGTGCTGATCGCCTTCGAGCACGGCGACTTCCGCTTCCCCTACCTGGTCGGGATGCTGTGGAGCAACCCCGCGCCCCCGCCGACCGTCCACGATGTCGCCTGCCTCGAGTGCCTCGCCGACGCCGGGCACGCGGGCGCCCACAGCGACGAGAAGAACCAGGACGGAGAGAACCGCTTCCGGGCGATCAAGTCGAAGGCGGGCAACCTGATCCTGTTCGATGACGGGGAAGGCAAGGGGCGCGGCGGGCTGAGCCTGGTCGACGGCACTGGCCTGCACCGGATCGACATCATCTGCGAGCAGAAGAAGATCGAGATCCGCTCCCAGGACGGCGACGTCAACTTCCACGCGCCGAAGGGCCTCGTCCAGTTCCGGGCCAAGGAGATCGTGATCGAGGCCGACGAGATCGTCGGGATGAGCGCCGAGCAGGACGCGAACACCTACTCCGGCGACTTCACGAAGCTCCTCGCCAACGGCTCCCTCGCCTTACGCGCCGACACCGACATGGGCTTCGTCGCCCAGACCACCGGCCAGATCGAGGCCCTCGGCGGCCTGTTCGCGACGACCAAGGGCGGGCTGAAGGCGGAAGCGCAGGCCGGCATGACCACCCTGCAGGCGACCGGCCTGGTCCAGGTCAAGGGCAGCACGGTCACGATGGACACGCCGGACGGGCCCTCCGCCAAGATCACGGGCAGCGAGCAGACGGTCAACGAGCTCCTCAGCGACGTGCTCGAGGCGGTCAACGAGGTCGTCGCGGGGCTCGACCAGGCCCAGCTGAACAAGCTGATCGACCTGCTGAAGACCCTGCCCGGGGTCGACGCGGCCGCCCTGGAGGCCGCGAAGCAGCTCGGCGAGCAGCTCGGGCGCGACCTCAACGCCCCGGGGCTACTGCCCGGGACGACGATGCTGCCGGGCCCCGACTGCCCCTCGTGCGGGGTGCCCGCCCAGTTCGTGTGCGACAACCCGCACTGCCGGGCGGAGGCCGGTGTGGCTCAGCCCGGCGCCGAGGGCGTGCAGCCCGGCGCCGAGGGCGTCGTCCAGCCCGGCGCGGAAGGCGTGCAGCCCGGCGCGGAAGGCGTCGTCCAGCCCGAAGGGATCGCCCGGCCCGAGGGCCTCGTCAAGCCCGTCGTCCAGCCCGAAGGGATCGTCAGACCCGAGGGCGTCATCCAACCCGAGGGGATCATCAAGCCCGCCCCCGACGACCTGGAGCACCTGAAATGACGCAGAGCTTCTGGGAGACCGCGGTCGGACCGGGCGCCCTGCGCGAGGTCGGCAGCTCGAGGGTGTACGGGGTCGTCGAGGCGATCGTCTCGGACAACGTCGACCCCGAGCGGCTCGGCCGGGTCAAGGTCCGCTTCCCCTGGTGGACCGGCCGCGAGGGCGAAGAGACCAGCTGGGCTCGCATCGCGCGCGGCTTCGCCGGCAAGGGCCACGGCACCTGGTTCCTGCCCGAGGTCGACGACGAGGTGCTCGTGATGTTCGAGCACGGCGACACCCGCTTCCCGTTCGTGGTCGGCTGCCTGTGGAACCGCAAAGACCAGCCGCCGACGGTGTCCGATGTCGACGGCCTCGACACGACCCGCAAGGCCGAGCAGGTCGCCTCCGCCGAGGACGACCACAACCAGAACAGCGGCGACCACGTCCGCTTCATCCGCTCGCGCTCCGGGCACATCCTCCGCCTGCACGACGAGGCGGGGGTCGCGTTCATGGACAAGACCGGCGTCCACCGGGTCGACATCCTGCCCGACACCGCCGAGGTCCAGGTCACCAACGCCGACGGCGACGTCGAGATCCGCGCCCCGGTCGGCACCGTCCGCCTCAAGGGCGTCAACGTCAAGACCCACACGACCGAGCGCACCAAGATCACCAGCCTCGACCAGCTCGACCTGATCGGCAAGCAGACGACCACCGTCCACGCGGCCGCGGGCCTCGAGCTCGCCGGCATGGACGTGTCCGACGCCGTCGCGGGCAAGGGGCTCGACTTCGCGAGCGGGCTGTCGACGGTCGCGGTATCGATGAAGCACTTCACCGCCCTCGCCCCGACCGGCAACGTCACCGTCAAGTCGACCGCGCCCGTGCGCCTGCTCGGCGCGAAGGTGCACGTCAACCCGCCCAACAAGGTCGGCGAGAAGGCCGAGAAGGCCAACGCCCAGGCGGTCACCGCCGGCGCGACCCTCGGCGCCCTGCTCGAGGTGATGCGCACCGAAGGGAACGAAGAGCAGAAGCAGGCCCTCGCCAAGGCGCTCGCCGAGGTCCTCGGTGGGGAGGCCCCGGCCGACCAGAACGCCGACCAGGGCCAGGCCGACGGCGGTCTGCCGCAGGAGGTCGTCGCGCCCCCGGCCGAGCCGCTCGACGCGCCGCCCGAGAAGGCCCAGGAGGTGCCGGGCAAGCCGAAGCCGACGACCTTCCCCGAGAAGGACGACGAGGGCAAGATCATGTTCCGCATGATGTTCCGCGTCGACACCGACTCCGAGGCCGGCAACGACGACACCGTCGAGCTGAAGTCCAAGGACGGTGCCTACACCCAGCGGCTCTCGCCGGTCAAGGACGGCAAGCCGGTCGGTACCGGCATGGTCGAGGTGGTCTTCACCGGCATGCACGCCGACGACTACACCCTGACCTACGACCCCGGCGCCGAGGGCGAGCCCTACGCGTTGTTCGAGAACCGGCCGATCGGGTAGACTGCAGCCTGTCGCACACCGAGCGAGCCCGCCGGCACCGATGAGCAGCGCCAAAGACCGCCGCCAACTCCGCGAGAAGGCCCGCGCCGAGCGCAAGGCCCGGCTCGATGCGCGCCGGCGCAAGAAGCGCGACGCCCGCGGGGCCGAGACGGTCGAGGCCGAGGCCGAGGCCCCCGCCGACACCGCGGTCGAGGACGAGAAGCCGGCGCGCGACTCCCGCCGCCGCTCGAAGCGCTCCGCAAAGAGAGAGGCCGCGCCCGCGCCGACCGAGGCTCCCGAAGACGACCTGAAGGCCCGCGCGCGCGAGGAGCGGGAGGAGCGCCTGCGCAAGCGCGACGAGCGCAAACGCAAGCGCCGCAGCAAGAAGCGCGCGGTCGAGCCGAAAGCGGAGCCCGCAGAGACAGCGGACGAAGAGGAACCAGCCGAGGAGCCGAAGCGCGAGAGCCGCCGCAGCCGGCGCAAGAGCCGCAAGCAGCCGGCGAGCGCGAAGTCGGCCCGGCCCACGGCGGCCGAGCGACGGAAGGCGCGGGCCGAGAGCCGGCGCAGCAAACGCGCGAAGAAGGAGCCGGAGCCGACGCCGGCCCCCGAAGAGGAAGACGAGCCGCCCCCCGCCTACGGCGCCGACGACCCCGACGAGGCGCCCCCCGCCTACATGGCCGCCGACCCCGACGAGGAGCCGGCCTACATGATGGCCGACCCCGACGAGGAGCCGTCGTACATGATGGCCGACCCCGACGAGGAGCCGGCCTACATCACGGCCGACCCCGACGAGGAGCCGGCCTACGCGAGCGCCGACCCCGACGAGCCAGCCGCGGCAGAGGAGGCGGTGGCCGCGGCCGTCCCCGCCGACACCGGGCCGGAGGCGGGGCTGGTCGCCGGGGCCCCCGCGACCGATCCGGCGAAGACGAAGAAGAGGAAGAAGCCCCGGGTGCTCGCCGTCGGCGACCTCAAGCTCGGCGAGCGGGCCTTCCCCGAGGGCGACACGGCCGCCGCCTACGACTTCTACACGAAGATCATCCGCAGCGTCGGCGAGGTCCACGAGCAGCCCTTCCAGATCAACTGCCTCGGCCTGAAGCACTTCCGCAAGGGCGAGCGGGTCGGCCCCTCGGTCAGCGCCTACACCGACACCGTCGTGCTGTTGTACCGGGACGGCGACGGCAACCCGCACGTCGAGGAGTTCGCCGCGCGTCTCGATCCGCCGCCCGCCTGCTGGAATGACGGGAAGCGCAGCCGCCACCTGTGCGACGGCTACTACGAGTTCGCCCTCGGCACCTGGCACAACCTGCCGACGCTGGTCCAGAGCGGCGCGGTCAGCAGCTGGCGCGACCCCGACCCCTACCGGCCGCGCCGGGACGACCCGATCGTCGAGACCGGCCAGTGCGGGATGTGCCTGCGCTGGGGCGACGATCCCGAGCAGCCGCCCGAGACCCCCGAAGGCCACCAGCTGTTGCGCGGAGGCAGGAACTCCGCGAACTGGACCCACTTCATCAAGACGGCGCTGCTCGACAAGGACCAGAAGGTGCCCTACACCGTGATCGACAGCTCCCGCCTGCTCAAGAGCGGCGGCGCCTCGACCACCATCGTCGGCACCCCCCCGGGCTACGGACCGGCGGCGGCCGCCTTCGACGACCCGGGGGGGCTGGGCGAGGCCTCCCTGGCCTCGGACATCGCCGGCACCGACCGCACCTGGCAGAAGCTGCCCGCCGACCCCTGGCGGGAGAGCTACCCCGAGCTCGAGCTCGGCTCCGACTTCGCCGACGACTACCTCGCGGTGTTGCACGCCTGCCGCCGCTCCAGCGCTCCGCTGATCGTCGGCAGCGCTCACCGCTCGCACATCACCCAGGTCGCGAGCGACACCAGCCCGACCTCGCTGCACTATGTCGGGCGCGCGCTCGACCTCTGTCCGCAGGCCGGGGTGCTCGACGACGACCTGCCCTACGTGCTGGTCAAGGACGGCGCGGACCACCGGGGGCGCCCTTACGGCCGGGTCTACGCGCGGGCCGCCGAGGGCGCGCCGCGGGTGGAGAGACGTACCCTGACCAGCGTACGGCTCGTCAACGACACCTGGGAGGAGGTCGAGGTCGAGGGCTTCTTCCTCGACCTGACCGCCCTGCTCGCCGCGTCCGGTTTCGCCCGCTGCGCTGCCCGCGAGGGCTGGGAGGAAGAGCCCGGCCTGTGGCACTGGTGGCACTTCCACAACCTCAAGGGTCTGGTCCCGGGCCGCACGACCTTCGGCATGGAGATGCTGCGCTTCCCGGGAGTCGGCCCCGAGCTCCTGCTCGAGTGGGGCCTCGGCCCGTACCTCAAAGCGCGATGGAAGGTCGAGTGGTGGGGATGAGCCCGCCTGTTGCACCGTGCTGAGATCGCGGGAACTTGAACGGGCCCCCGCGCGTTCACGTCGGATGAGAGGAGTCTGCATCGCTCGACCTCAACAACACTTGAACAAATGTTGTTGGTCGTGTAGAATGCAGCGAACGGAAGCAGGAGGAACCAATGCTTCGCAAGCTAGCGTTCCTCGTCCTCGTGCTCGGGCTGCTCAGCCCGCTGAGCGCGCAGGACGAGAACCCGATCATCGGCCAGGAGGCGCCCGAGCTCACCGCGGCGACTTCCTGGATCAACGCCGATGAGCCGATCACGATGGAGAGTCTGCGCGGCCAGGTGGTCGTGCTGTACTTCTGGGGAGTCTGGTGAGGCCCGTGTCGGGGAGGGGTTCCCTCCCTGAAGAAGCTCCACAAGGAGCTGGCCGACGTCTCTGACGCGACGCTCATCACGGTCCACACCAACACCGCCTCCGCCAAGTGCGCCCCCTTTGTCACCGACAATGAGATCGAGTATCCGGTCGCCATCGACGGCGATGGACGGATCGTCGAGAGCTATGGCATCCGCGCCTACCCGACCTATCTGGTCATCGGCAAGGACGGCCAGGTGATCGCCGATGTGTGGCCCAAAGACAAGCTCGGACCCGTCATCGAACAGGCCCGCGCCGAAGAGTACGAGGAGGAAACCCCCTCGGACTCGGACCGTGAAGAGTAACTGAAGGAGATCGAACCATGCGTTTGACTGTTCTGTCCATCGCCCTGCTGGCGACGGCCTGTCTGGCCGGCCCCGTAGGCGTCGGAGACCAGGTCCCCGACATGACCGTCCGCACCCTCGACGGCACCGAGGTCAACCTGCGCCAGCACATGGCCAGCGAAGAGAACGAAGGCAAGATCTTCGTGCTCGCCTCGTGGTCGTTCAAGTGCCCGTCGGGCCGCCCCTTCCTCGGCTACCACCAGGAGCTGGCGACCTGGTGCGAGGAGAACGACGTCGTCTATCTCGCGATCGCCATGTACGGCGAGGGCCGCGAGAAGATCGAGAAGTTCGCCAAGACCGAGGAGATCGAGCACGCGATCGCGGTCGACGACGACCGCACCGTCGCCGACGCCTTCGACACCCGGGTCGTCAACACGGCCTACGTGATCAACGCCGCGGGCGAGATCTGCTACGCGGGCGGGCTCCCCCGCGACGAGAACGACCTGGTGCGCCAGGCCGTCAACGACCTCAAGGCGGGCAACGAGGTGCAGGTCACCTCCTCCCGCCCGAGCGGCTGACGCGTCAAGAGAAACTGATATCCCGTCGGGATATCGACGCGTTCGACGTTCGATCTGCCCAGTACCCATCCCGCGCGACCCGGCCTCCGGGTCGCAAGAAGACCCGGCTCCGGCCGGGTTTTCTCGTGGTTGTCGAGCGAGCCTGCCGAGATTCTGGCCGGAACTCGCCGGCTCCCTGTTAAACTAGAAGAACAGGTCGAACGTACGGAGACGATCATGGGAGAGGTACGCGTCAACGTCACCCTGGCCCCCGACGAGGCGCAGGCCGTCCAGGTCCGCCTCAACGGCCCCGGGTACGACAAAGCGATCCCGGGTGGCGACGCCCAGCGCGACGGCAAGAACAGCGTGTTCCTG
>JAUIEM010000189.1 GCA_030428695.1 bacterium | reverse complement strand
CTTCCTCGGGCCGCTCCTGCGCACGGTGCCCGACGAGGCCCTGCTCGACCGCTTCCTCCAGGCCTACCTGCCCGACCCGCTCGAGGCCTCGGCCTGGAGCCTGAAGCGGCGGATGCGGCGGGCGGTCCGGGTCCACAACAAGCAGACCGCGGGGCGGCGGGCGCGGGCCTTCGTCACCCGCTGCACGCGGCGCTTCTTCCGATCACTACGGCGGCTGACCGCCACAGGAGAGACCGATGGATAGGAGCATCCTCGAGCGCTACGACAGCGCCGCCGGGGCGGAGAGCTACACGAAGAAGTTCTCCCGGCACTGGAACGAGCATCTGAACAACTGGTTCGAGCAGCGCCTGATCCGCGGCCTGCTGCGGGAGGTCGGCTCGCCAGCCCAGCGGGTCGGCCGCTGCCTCGACTGCCCCTGCGGCTACGGGCGCATCTATCCGCTGCTGCGCGAGGTGGCCGAGGCGGTGGTCGAGGCGGACTACAGCGGCCACCTGCTCGCCAGGGCGCGGATGTTCCAGGCCGAGAACCCGGCGCTCGGGCCGGCGGAGGACTACGTGCAGGCGAACGCCCTCGACCTGCCCTTCGCGGACGCGAGCTTCGACCTGGTGTTCTCCGCCCGCCTCTGCCACCACATCCGCACCGCGGAGGAGCGCGTCCGCTACGTCGAGGAGATCCTGCGGGTGTCGAAGCGCTGGGTGCTGTTCACGTATTTCGACAAGGGCTCCTGGAAGAACCGGATGCGCGAGCTGCGGCGCCGCTTCTCGAAGAAACGCGCGAAGTGGACGATGAGCCGCGCCGAGGTCGCCGAGCTCGCGGCCGCACAGGGCTTCCGGGTGGTGCGCTCGGTGCCCCTGTCGCGCCTCTTCTCCGGGCACCGCTACACGCTGTTGCGGCGCGACTGAGCTTCAGACTCTCAGTCCTCGGCCTCGATCTCCCTCCCGCCCGCGCGGCGCTGCTCGTCGCACCCCTGGTCAGTACACACAACTCCGTCTGGCGGCTTCCCCACTGGGCCGGATTACCGTCCCACCGGACGCTCTGGCTGCGGCGGGGCGCCATCCACCGGAAGGCAAGGTCGCAGGGCGCGGAGGCGGAAGAGGAAATGCGGGCGGGATCGTAGTGCCCGGACGCCCGCTTTCAGGACTTCTCGCGCAGCCACGCGACGATTACAGGACTCCAACCTCCCCGCAAGGCTGCAGTCAGCTCCCCCGTGTAGGTTGGGACACGGTCCTCGAACACGGGGGTGGGTTGTGGGCGAGAGCGTGCTGTGCAGGCCGGGCTTCGGGAAGTCCGCACCGCCCCTCCAGGCGGTGCTCCAGCGGCTGGGCATCGTCGGCGGCGGAGCGAGTGGCCCGGTCGAGCTCGAGGGGCGCCGCTTCTACCTGAAGTACTGCGCCTACCCGCTGCGTACCCGGCTGCTCCGCGCCGTCGGAGTCACCGGCCCGTGGCGGAGTGCGCCGCTGTTCCAGGAGGCGTTCAACCTCGAGCTGTTGCGCGGCCTCGGGGTCCCGGCTTTAGAACCGGCCGCTTTCTGGGAGGTCAGACGCGGGGGCCTGCTGGTGGAGGAGCTCCTGTTGACCTGCTGGGAGGCGGGCGCGGTCAGCCTCTTCGACGCGGCGTTGTGCCACGGCCTCAGCGCGGCCCACCTGGCGGCGATCTGCGCCAGGGTCGGGCGGTTGATCGCGAAGATGCACGGCCACGGCTTCGTGCATCGCGACCTCTTCCTGCGCAACCTCCTGGTCCGCGGTCCGACCGAGGACGGCCCGGAGATCCTGCTCTCGGACTGCAGGAAGGGAACCCGCACCCGGATTCCGGGCCGCGGGGTGATCTACGACCTCGCCTGCTTCGACAAGTGGGCGGCGTCCGTCCTTCCCGTCCGCGCTCGGCGGGCCTTCTTCTCCGCCTATCTCGCCGCGCGTCCCGTCGCCGACCGCCCGCGCTGGCTCGCAGGCATCGAACGGGCCCGGCGCCGTCTGGTGCGGCGCTTTCACCAACGCAAACGTCACAGGCGGCAGCTTCTCCCGAGTCTGGAAGCTCCGCCGCTGCTCGCGGTCATGTCCGCGCCGTCGCCGGACCTGGCCCGCAACAGGAGGTCGACATGGGCTACAGCGCCCGAGTGAAGTACCTGGAGGCCAGCGCCGCGGAGCGCTACGAGCAGGCGCGCTTCGCGAAGCACGTCCAAGCCGGGGAAGAGCGGATGGTCCGTTCGCTCCTCGCGCGCTGCGAGGGGGTCGTCCGCAGCCTGGACGCGCCGTGTGGGACGGGCCGTTTGACCGGCCTGCTACCCGGTCAGGTGACGGCCCTCGACATCTCGCCCGCCATGGTCGCGCGCGTCGATGCGGACGTCGCCCGGCGGCGGGTAGGAGACGTCGAAGCGCTGACGTTTCCCGACCGTAGCTTCGACCTCGTCTCCTGCGTGCGCCTGCTGCAGCACCTGCCGGACTGCGCGACTCTGGACCGTGTCATCGGCGAGCTCACGCGGGTCAGCGCTCGCTACCTGCTGGTGAGCTACTTCGAGAAGCTGTCCTTGCAGCATCTGCGCAGGGCCCTGAAGTGGGTGCTCGCCGGTCACAAGCGCGGACGGCGCGCCTGGCGCTGGCCGGCGCTGCGGAGAAGGTTCCGAGCACAGGGATTCGTCCGCGTCGCCACGCGTTGCTCCGCGCCGGGCCTGTCGGAACAGGTGTTCGTGCTGCTCGAGCGCCTCGACTCGACGGGATCGGACCAGACGGAGGAGACACCCCGATGACGCAACACAGCGCCCGTCCGTCCGCGGTCGACTCGTCGACGGCTCCCCGGCCCGTCCTCCCGCGCTGGCTGTTCCGGCTGCGCGGGGTGCTGGTCGCTCCGCCCGTGCTGCTCGCCTTGCTCCTGCCCCCCGCTGCGGCGGGTGCGCGTGGGGCTTCGTGGATCGGGGCCGTGGTCCTGGTCCTGCTCGGCACCGCGATCCGCATCTGGGCACAGCAGCATCTCTTCTACCGCATCAAGGAGCGCAAGATCCTGACCACCACGGGTCCCTACCGGCACCTCCGCAACCCGTTCTACGTCGGAAACGCGTTGCTCTCCAGCGGCGCCGTCGCCGCGTGTGAGGTGCCGTGGTTGATCCCCCTGGCCTTCGCCTGGGCCGTTCTCATCTACTTCCTCGTCATTGACTACGAGGAGGCGAGGTTGCGCGCCCGCCACGGAGACCCCTACCAGGCCTTCCTGGACGAGGTCCCCCGGTGGATCCCCCGCATCCGGAGGCTGGAGACCCGGTCGATGTTCACTCCGATGCTCGGGAGGGCCCTGGTCAAGGAGCTCCACTGCCTGCTGATCCTGGCCCCGGCAGCCTGCAAGGTGCTCTGGTGGAGCACGCTGTGACCGGCCACCAGGCAGGTGACACGCATCGACCGCTGCACGCTGTTGCGGAGGACGAGCCCCAGACGGAGCCTCAGTCCTCCGCCTCGATCTCCGGCACCCCCTCGAGGAACCGCGCCATGTCCGGCGGCAGCGGGATGACCTGCGGCGCGGGCACCTGCGGCGGGGGGATGTGTGGCCGCGCGGGCGGGATCTCGCCCGGATGCTCCTCCTGCCAGCGGGCGACCTGCGCTTCGTACTTCCGCCGCAGCTCCTCGGCCTCGGCGCGGAGCTTCTCGGCGCGGGCCTGGCCCGCCTCGACGGTCGCTATGATCTTGTCCTGCACCTTCTGCTGCCAGGCGCGGAAGGCCTCGACGGCCTCGGGGTAGCCGTCGCAGATGTAGCAGACCAGCTCCTCGAGGGCGGCCTCGTCGTCGAAGGCGCGGGCGCCGAGCTCGGTGAACTTCTGCTGGAGGTCCTCGAGCTCCCCGAGGTCGACGTAGGCGCGGGCGAGGATGCGGCCCTTCTTGGAGTCGAAGGCCTCGAGCTGGTGCGCGGCGTCCTTGGCGATCGGCTTGTCGAAGATCAAGGGGACGCAGTAGGGCGTGGCGAGGAACTCGACGCGCAGGCCGGTCAGCTTGTGCAGGCCGCCGAACAGGTGGCTGGCGACCTTGACGAACATCGCGACGGTCGCGGTCCAGGGCATCACGCGGGTGGCGAAGCCGGCCATCTTGGCGGTGCGCTGGCTGAAGAAGATCGGGTCGTCCTCGCGGAAGAGCTCGGCCGCGGTCTCGTTCTTGCCGCGGTCCCAGGGCTCCATGTGCGGCAGCTCGGTGATCTGCCCGCCGGGACGGGTGATGTGGGGCAGCGAGCGCTTCTCGCGCTTCTTCTCCTTCCACTCGCGCCCGCCGAGGCGCCACAGGATCTCGCCAGCGAAGAGGTTGACGCTGCCGGGGTTGCGGCCGCTGATCTCCATGCGCAGGACGTCGCCGTGGCGTTCGTGCTCCTCGACCTCGACGCAGGAGGCGGCGCAGATGATCGGCTTGTTGGTCGGGATGGGGAAGAAGAACGCGAGCTCGACCTCGAGCGGCGCCGAGACGTAGTAGTCGCCGCCGAGCTCGCCGTCGAGCAGCGCCCGGCGCAGCGCCCCGCTCAAGACCCGCAGGGCGAGGGCGGGATGCGCGGGCGGACCCTGCGGAGGGCGCTCGCGGACCTGCTCGCCGCGCAACAGGATCAGGTCGTCCTCGCGGGTGTCCTCGGGCTCTTCCTGCTCCGGCGCGACCAGCGCGGTCTCTGCGCCGGAAGCCTCTCCGCCCTCCTGCCCGTCCGCCTCCTTCGGCCGCGCGCCCTCGGGCACCGCGATGCCGCCGGCCGCGAGCTCTTCGGGGCTGCGCGGCTGGGCGAGCAGCTCGCGGAAGGCGTCGTCGACCTCCTCGGCGATCTCGAGGGCCGACGTGAAGGTCTTCCCCAGGGCCTGTTCGTTCAGCACCCGCTCACCTCCGTCCAGAAGGGCATCAGCGCCCAGGGCTTGGGCCGCTCGGCGACGAAGCTGGTCAGGGCCTGCAGCCACGCGTCCTGGGCCCGTCCCGGCCGGCCGAGCAGGCGCGCCCGCACCGTCTCCGCCAGCCCCCGCGCCCGCTCGCCGAGCAGCATCGAGGCGGGGAAGGGCAGCCGGCGAGGCTGGGCGGTGAACACCTCGGTCGTGCCGTCGGCCGGGAAGTCGCACAGCTTGGCGAGGGTAGCGAGGGCCTCGGCCGGGCCGCCCAGGCTGTCGACCAGGCCGATCTGGTGGGCGCGCGTCCCGGTCCAGACCCGGCCCTGGGCGATGCTGTGGACCTCGTCGCGGCTCATCCGCCGGCCCTCGGCGACGCGCTGCAGGAACAGCTCGTAGCAGGCCTCCATGCTCTCGCGCAGCTTCCCGCGCTCGGCCTCGGAGAACGCCCGCCAGGGGCTGGACATGCCGGCGAAACGTCCGCGCTCGACCTCCTCGCGGTAGACGCCGAGCTCGCCGAGCAGGCGGCTGCCGTTGACCTTCCCCGCGACGACCCCGATCGAGCCGGTCAAGCTGCCCGGCTCGGCGAAGATGCGCCGGCCGGCGGCGGCGAGGTAGTAGCCCCCGGAGGCCGCGATCGGGCCGAGGGAGATCACGACGGGCTTGTGCTTGTCGAGCTGCTTCACCGCCCGCCACAACAGATCGCTCGCGGCCGCGGAGCCGCCCGGGCTGTTGATCCACAGCACCGCCCCGCGCACGCGCTTGTCGTTGCCGAGCCGCTCGAGCAGCCGCGCGACGTGCTCGGGCACGATCGCCTCACCGCGCCCCGGGTCGGTGTCGAGGATCGAGCCCTCCAGCGGCACGAAGGCGAGCAGCGGCGGCGGCTTCCGCACCCGCCCGAACCACTCCGCCGCGGTCTGCGCGCGCAGGTACTCGAGGGCGCCGACGCGGGTCGGCTTCGTCCCGAGCTCCTGCTCGAACAGCTCCTCGAGCTCGTCGTAGTAGCGCAGCCCGTCGATCAGCCGCGCGGCGGTCGCCTGCGAGGCGAGGAAGGGCCCGTGGTCGAAGCAGGCCTCGGCGGCGGCGTAGCTCAGCTTGCGGTTGCGGGAGAAGGTGCTGAGGATGCGGCGGTACAGGCCGTCGGTGAGATCCTCCAGCATCTCCTTGTGGGGGCCGGAGATGCTGTTGCGGGTGAAGGTCTCGGACATCGACTTGTAATCGCCGATGTGCTCGAGCTCGGCCTCGACGCCGACGGTGTCGAGCAGGTCCTTGATGAACACCGCGCCGAGGGCGATGCCGCGCAGCTCGAGGCTGCCGCCCGGGGCCATGTACACGCGGTCCGCCGCGCTCGCGACGAGGTAGGAGGAGCGACTGTAGCTGGCGGCCCAGGTCCACACCGTGCGGCCGGAGGCGCGCAGCTGCTCGATCACGCGCACGATCGCGTCGACGTTGGCGGGCGACTCGTCGAAGAAGTCGAGCAGCACCAGCACCTTCTGCATCGCCGGGTCGGCGCTGGCGATCTCGGCGCTGCGCAGGAGCTCGTACAGCGACAGGGCGCGCCGCTTGGAGACGAGCTGGACCAGGCCGGGCTGCTCGGCGTGCAGCCCGTGGCGCAGGTCGAGGACGAACAGCTCGCCGCTGCGGGCGAACAGGATGTTCAGGACCAGGGCGACCAGGAAGGCGACGCTGAGCTTGATCCCACGCACCACCAGGCGCACCGCCCCGCCGATCAGCCGCAGGCCGCGACCGAAGACGGAGAAGACCGGCCGCAGGAGGCCGAGCTGCCGCAACTGGCGCGTGGACACAGGCGCTCCAGAGGGATCGGGAGACCTCCCAGGGTACCCGAAGCCCGCGCCGAGCCGCAAGACCGTCGGATCCGGGGAACCGCCGCGGGCCGCCCGGCCGTTGTCAAGGCTGTTGGGAGCGGCCGTTCCTGGTAGACTGCGCGCTTTGCGAGGACTGCCGTGAGCTACTACTGCGAGAAACACCTGACCGACTTCGGCCGTATCGCGAAGGGCAACTCCGACCTGGCGCGCCGCTTCTTCGACTACTACGGCGCGGTCTTCGCCGAGGGCGCGCTGTCGGTGCGCGAGAAGAGCCTGATCGCGCTCGCCGTCGCGCACGCGGTCCAGTGTCCGTACTGCATCGACGCCTACACGAACAAGGCGCTGGAAAACGGCGCGGATCTCGAGATGATGACCGAAGCCGTGCACGTGAGCACCGCGATCCGGGGCGGCGCGAGCCTCGTGCACGGCATGCAGATGCTCGAAAAGGTCGAGCAGCAGATGATGTAGAGGAAGCTGTGGAAAGCACGGAAACCCTGACCGGCCCGCGGCGCACCACCTCCCTGGCGCGGCGCGGTGCCCCGCTCGCCGCCCCCCGGGAGCAGGTCGCCCTGCTCGACGGCCTGCCCCTGTCCGGCGCCTCCTTCGCCGAGCGGGTGCGGACCTGCGGGCAGAGCCTCGCCCCCGCCGCGATCGAGATCTTCCAGATCAACATCGGCAAGCTGTGCAACATGGCCTGCCGCCACTGCCATGTCGACGCCGGCCCCGACCGCGTCCGCGAAAACATGGACCGGGCGACCGTCGACGCCTGCCTGCGCGCCATCGACCGCTGTCCCGCGGTCACCACCGTCGACATCACCGGCGGCGCGCCGGAGCTCAATCCCCATTTTCGCTACCTGGTCGAGGAGTGCGTCGCCCGCGGCAAGCACGTGATCGACCGCTGCAACCTGACGGTGCTGCTGTTGCCGCGCTGCCGCGATCTGCCCGGCTGGCTCGCCGCGCGCGGGGTCGAGGTCGCCTGCTCGCTGCCGCACTACCGGGCCCTGAACACCGACGCCCAGCGCGGCACCGGCACCTGGACGAAGTCCCTCGAGGCCCTGCGCCTGCTCAACGCGGCGGGCTACGGCCAGGGGGATCCGCGGCGCCTGCTCACCCTGGTCACCAACCCGGCCGGCGCCTTCCTGGCGGGGGATCAGCGGGCGGCGGAGAAGGAATGGAAGAGCGCGCTCGCGGCGCACCACGGGATCTCCTTCGACCGCCTGATCGCGCTGAACAACATGCCGATCGCACGCTTCCTGGAGTGGCTCGACGAGAGCGGCAACCTGTGCGGCTACATGGAGAAGCTCGGCGCGCGCTTCAACCCGACGACCGTGCCGGGGCTGATGTGCCGGAACACGTTGTCGGTGTCCTGGGACGGGCGGCTGTTCGACTGCGACTTCAACCAGATGCTCGACCTGGAAGTCGCGCCGCGGGGCGGGCGGATGACCATCCACGACTTCGACGAGGGCGCGCTCGAGGGCCGGACCATCGTGACCGGCCGCCACTGCCTCGGCTGCACGGCGGGCTCCGGCTCGGGCTGCGGCGGGGCGCTGGCGGAGGACTGAGCGCGGCCGGGTCGGGGTCGAGACCGAAGTTGCGATCGAGAACGCGTCGCGATCGCCTCCTGGAGGACCGGCCATGCGCGTTTCCATCCCCTGGCTGCTCGCCCTGCTGACGCTCGCCCTGCCCTGCCCCGGCCAGGACAGCGCCGCCGTCGCGCTGCTCGAGGGCTGGCCGCGGTGGCGCGGTCCGCTCGGCACCGGCGAGGCGCCGCGGGCCGATCCGCCGGTGCGCTGGAGCGAGACCGAGAACATCCGCTGGAAGACGGCTCTGCCCGGCCACGGGCACGCGACGCCCGTCGTCCTCGGCGGGCGGGTGTTCGTCGCGACCGCCGTGCCGGTCGGCGAGGCCGGTCCGCCGCGCTACAGCGAGGCGCCGGGCGGCCACGACGAGATGCCGATCACCCACGCGATCGACTTCCGCCTGCTCGCCCTCGACGCCGCGGACGGCGATATCGTCTGGGAGCGGACCCTGCACACCGCGGTGCCCCACGAGGGCGGCCACGTCACGGCCAGCCTGGCCTCGGCCTCGCCGGTCACCGACGGCCGGCGGCTGCTCGTCAGCTTCGGCTCGTACGGCCTGTACGCCCTGGACCTCGACGGGGAGCTGCTGTGGTCGCGGAACCTCGGCCGCATGTCCAGCCTGCACGGTCACGGCGAGGGCAGCTCCCCCGCGCTGCACGGCGACACCGCCGTGCTGTGCTGGGACCACGAGGGCCCGTCCTTCCTGGTCGCCTTCGACGCCGACAGCGGGGAGGAACGCTGGCGCACCGAGCGCCCGCGGGGTTCCTCCTGGTCGACGCCGGTCGTCGTCGAGCGGGACGGACGCGCCGAGGTCATCGTCGCCGGCGCCCGCCGCCTGCGCTCCTACGCGCTCGAGGACGGCGCCCTGCTCTGGGAGTGCGCGGGCCTGTCGGCGGAGAACGTCGTCGCGACGCCGGTCGTCGCCGGAGACCTGGTGATCGCCGGCAGCACCTACGACAGCCCGGGCCTCCTCGCCGTCCGCTTCCCCGGCGCCAGCGGCGACCTGACCGGCGGTGAGCGCGTCGCCTGGACCCGCCGCCGCGGCGCCCCCTACGTCGCCTCGCCGCTGCTGGTCGACGGCGTGTTGTACAGCATCGCCCACTTCCAGAACGTGCTCACCCGGCTCGACGCGGCGACCGGCGCCCCCGCTCCAGGCGCCTTCCGGGTCGATGGCCTGCGGTCGATCTTCGCCTCGCCGCTCGCCGCCGCCGGGCGCGTGTACATCCCCGACCGGGACGGGACGACGGCGGTGATCGGCGCGGGGGAAGCTCCGGAGGCGCTCGCGCTCAACCGCCTCGACGACAGCTTCAGCGCCTCGCCGGTGGCGGTCGGGGACGCGCTGTACCTGCGCGGGGCGGAGTTCCTGTACTGCATCGCGGCGGACTGAGGTCGCGGATGCCGAGGTCAGGATGGCCTGGAGGTCGGGCTCCCTACACAGGGCCATCGATCAGTCTTCGGAAGCGCATGTAGGGGAGGGGTTTACGAGGCCGTCTCACAAATCCAGTCACGTACGCCTTCTACCGCTTCGCGGGAGGGGGTAACCCCTCCCCTACATTCGGATAGGACCATCAGCCAAAGCGAGGGTTGGCTCGCATGCCGCACGTCCGAGATCACCCGTGGTGTGCGTCGGAATCCAATGTAGGGGCGGGGTTTACCACCGCCCGCCGCAGGCTTGGGGCGTGCGTCACCGGGTTCCGTGAGACAGTCTCTTTACCTCCTCCCGTCGTGCGGTTGGGAGCCGACCTTGCTCCGCGGGACAGAACTTCCGTTGAGTGATGCTGCCCACCTGTGCACCTCCCCACCGTCGATCACCCCGCCCACAACGCGAGCAGCTCCTCCTCCCGCGCTGCCTCGAGGCCCCCGCGCAAGGCGGGGAGGCCCCGGGCGCGGTCCCAGTCGAGGGTGGCGCGCACGGTCTCGGCCAGGGGCCGCGTCTTCAGCCCGGCGGCGGCCGCCCGGCCGATGTCGACGGCGCCGAGGCCGGCCGCTTCGTCGGGCGCGAACACCGGCAGGTCACGCCACAGCTGCACGTCGTGCGCGGCGAGGAAGCTGCGCGGCACCCACACCGGCGCGGCCGCTCCGGCCCCGTCCGCGCAGCCGGCGAGGAAGCGCTCCGCGCTGCAGGGCTCGAGGGGACCGGTGGCGTTGAAGCTGCCGCCCTGGCCGGACTCGACCCGGTCGAGGATGAAGGCGGCGAGGTCGCGCACGTCGATCCACTGCAGGGGCGCCGTCCGCGGCTCCGGCACCGGCACCCGCCCGCCGCGGGCGAAGCGCCGCGGCCACCAGGTGAAGCGGTCGGTCGGGTCGTGGGGTCCGACGATCAGCCCGGGACGGATGAGCAGCCCCTGGTCTCCCCACGCCTCCGTGACCGCCTGCTCGCAGGCGGCCTTGAGCGCTCCGTAGCGCTCGAGCGCCAGCTCGTCGACTTCCCAGGCCTCCTCCCAGGTCGCGACAGGCGCATCCTCGGCGAGGCCCGGGCGGTCCTGGTCGCGGTACACCGAGATGCTCGAGATGAAGCAGTAGGAAGCGCAGCGCCCGCGCAGCCACCGGGCGCTCTTGCGCACCTGGCGCGGGACGTAGCCGCAGGTGTCGATCACCGCCTGCCAGGAGCCCTCCAGCCGCGCGAGCTCGCTGCGCCGGTCGCCGAGGATGTGGCGCGCCATGGGAAACAGCTCTGGCGCCGTCTGGCCGCGGTGGAACAGCGTCAGCGCGTGGCCGCGCTCCAGGGCCAGGGCGCTCAGCGCGCGTCCGAGGAAGCGGGTCCCGCCGATGATCAACAGCTCCATGCGCCGTCCTCCAGAGAGCCCGGGCATCGTGCAGCAGAGGGGCGGGGGCGTCCAGCCCTGTTCGCCAGGCACGCCCGTTAGCCCATCCACCCCGTGTCCCATCGCGCTCCGCGGAGCCGTGCAGGCGGCGGTGCGGGGCAGACGTCGATGCGGGCTGCGGCGCACGGGGAGTCGCGACGCGGACGGGCGCGGCGCGTGCGTTCGCGTACAATGCGGGTACACCGAGACACACGGGACGCGAGGAGTCGTGGATGCGATGTCCGAAATGCAAGGGCCGCGTCGAGGCGGACGACAAGCACTGCAGGCACTGCGGCTACACCCCCGGGACGAAGCGCAGCCGCAGGTCGCGTCAGCGCCCGGACGGGCCGCCGAGCTCGCGCAGTCGCCGGTCGGAAGGGACGGGCTCGCGCAGCCGCCGGTCGGATAGGCCGGGCTCGCGTAGCCACCGGTCGGATGGGCCGGTCTCGCCCAGCCGGCGGACGAAGCCGTCCCACCTCGAGGCGATCTCCGACCTGCCGACCTACGGCCCGGGCTCCAGCGCCGGTGACGAGGTGCCGACGCTGGTGCGCGGCGACAGCATGAACAGCGCCGATCCTCCGACGCAGGACATGTCCGACATGCCGACCAGCTACGAGGCGCCGCCTCTCAGCGGTCCGCCCGGTCCCAAGGTGGTCGGCGAGGACGGCACGCTGCTGCTCGAGAACCTCGGCGGCTACCTGATCGAGAAGCTGCTCGGCAAGGGGGCGATGGGGGCGGTCTATCTCGCGAACCAGACCAAGCTGCGGCGCAAGGTCGCGCTCAAGGTCCTGCCGCCGGAGCGGGCGCGCGACTCGATGATCAGCATCTTCATGCAGGAGGCGCAGGCGCTGGCGAGCGTCGAGCATCCCGCGATCATCGAGGTCCACGACATCTTCAAGGAGAAGGGGCTGTTCTGCATCGCGATGGCCTTCGCCGCGGGCGGCTCGGTGCGCGCGCTCCTGAAGCGGGAGGGCAAGCTGACCGAGGCGAAGGCGGCGGAGATCGCCTACCAGGTCGCCCAGGGCCTGGCGGCGGCGGCGGACAAGGGGATCGTGCACCGGGACATCAAACCGGACAACGTGCTCCTGACCGAGCAGGGCCGCGCCAAGATCGCCGACTTCGGGCTGGTCAAGTACGAGGACACGGTCAAGGTGACCGCGACGCACCGGGTGATGGGGACCCCGTCGTACATGGCCCCCGAGCAATGGGAGGACAGCGACCAGGCCGACCATCGCTCCGACCTCTACTCGGTCGGCTGCATGCTGTACGAGATGCTCGGAGGCAAGCCGCCGTTCCGCGCGAAGTCCGCGATGCAGATGATGCAGCTGCACACCAACGAAGAGGTGCCGAACCTCCGCAAGCTCAACAAGGACGTCTCGCCGAAGATGTCGCGCATCGTCAAGAAGCTGCTCAAGAAGAGCGCGGACGACCGCTACCAGACCGGCCGGGACCTCGCCAAGGCGCTGCAGGACTTCATCTCCGGCGAGGGCCTGCAGGACATCGAGCTCGCCCGCGAGCAGGCGGCGAAGAAGAAGGGGAACCGCGAGCTGAAGTTCCGCAACCTCGAGCAGCCGACGATGGACCTCAGCGCGGGCGACCGCCGCACCGGCCGGCAGGGCCGCTCCCAGCGCGACTCCCACCGCATCGGCCAGGCGGCGAGCCTCGATCTGCGCTCACGGCCGGTCCGGCGGGGGCGCGGTTCCTGGCTGTACACCCTGGTGCTCATCGGGGGTGCCGTCGGGGCCGGCTACTACTTCCGGCACTGGCTGTGGTTCCACATAGGGCCGTACTGGAACCAGCTGATGAGCAACTTCTGAGCACCCCCCGGTTCCGGGTGTGGCGGGCGCGCGCGGGGCTGAGCCGGAACCGCGAGGAGGAGGTCGCCCGGCGGGCGCTCGCGGCCTGCGGGCTCGGGACGCGCTTGACCCGCTCCGTCGCTTGAGGTCCGATGGCGATCTGGGCAGAGGCCCGGTCGCATCGGAGGGAGCATGGGAACCCGCATCGTCTGTCTGCTGGCGCTCGCGGGCGCCGCGCTGGCGGCCGGCTACGAGGCCGAGGCCGGCGCCCTGCGCGGGCTCGAGGTCCAGCCCCACGACGGGGCCTCGGGCGGCGCCCGGGTGAAGGGCTTCGACGCACTCGGCGACGCGCTGGTGTTGCCCGCCGTCGAGGCCGGCGCCTGCCTGCGCATCCGCTACTCGCTCGGCGTCCTGCGCGAGCAGCGGGCGACCCTCGCGCTGCCCGGAACGGAACCGCTGACCGTGCGTTTCCAGCCGACCCGAGGCTGGGGCCGCTACCGCTGGCTCTACGTCGACCTGCCGGTCGCCGCGGGCGCCCTCGAGCTGCGGCTCGAGAAGGCGGACGTCGCCGCCAACGACGGGCAGAGCTGCGCCTCCCTCGACCGCGTCGAGGTGCTCGCCGAGCGGCCCGCGCTGCTCGACGACTTCGCCGTGGTCGCCGCGCGGGTCGCCGCCCGCCTCGAGGGGCCCGGGCCGCGCTACGGCTACGAGGGCTTCGCGCACCTGCAGAGCGCCCGGGAGCTGACCCTGGCCGGCGAGACCGGCCCCGCCCTCGAGGAGCTCGACCGCTGGCTCGCCCTCGACTTCCAGCACAGCAACTGGTGGGTCAACGACGTGCCGATCCCGCGGGTGCTCGGGGAGCTCGCGCTGCTGCTCGGGGACGCGCTCGAGGGCCGGCGCCGCGAGCGGCTGATGCGCTTCATGCACCAGGCCTGGCCGCCGCCGAAGGGCGGGACCGGGGGCGCGGCGAACCTGTTCTACCGGGTCGACGCGGCGGTCTCCCTCGCGCTGCTGCGGGAGGATCCGGGGCTCCTCGAGGACGTCTTCGCGCGGGCGGCCGCCGAGGTGCGGGTCAGCCGCGGCGAGGGCATCCAGGAGGACTTCAGCTTCCACCAGCACGGGCCGCAGTTCTACGCGGCGAGCTACGGGCTGCCCTACATCGAGGTCGCCTCCCGCATCGCCGCCCTCGCCGCCGGCACGGCCTACGCCTGGCCCGAGGAGCGGGTCGGCCTGCTCGAGAGCTTCATCCTCGACGGCCTCGCCTGGATCAGCTACGGCCCGATGCTCGACCCCGGCGCCCAGGGCCGCAACTTCTCCCGCAAGAGCGCCGGCCGCGGCGTCCGCAACGTGCAGGCGGCCGCCGCCGTGCTCGCGACGGTCGGCTCGGCCCGGGCGGAGGAGCTCGCCGCCTTCCCTCAGGCGCCCTCCGGGCACCGCTGCTTCTGGCGCAGCGACTTCGCCGTGCACCGCCGGCCGGGCTGGGCGGTCTCGATCAAAATGCTCAGCGCCCGCACCGTCGGCACCGAGAGCGGCAACGGCGAAGGCCTGCGTCAGTACCACCTCGCGGACGGGGCCTGCTTCGTGTTCACCGACGGCGAGGGCTACCAGGAGGTGCAGCCGGTGTGGAACTGGCGCCGCATCCCCGGCATCACCTGCGAGCAGGATGAGGAGGCGCTGCCCCGCATCGACTGGGGCCGCGGCGCCCGCGGGACCACCCGCTTCGTCGGCGGCGTCAGCGACGGCGAGCACGGCGTGGCCGCCCTCGACTTCGCCCGGGACGGGGTCGTCGCCCGCAAGGCCTGGTTCTCCCTCGGCCCCCTGACCGCCTGCCTCGGCGCCGGCATCGGCGGCGATGGCGACCACCCGGTGCTGACCACCGTCGACCAGCGCCGCCTCGACGGGGAGCTCGTCGAGGGCGAAGGCTGGCTCGCCCACGACGGGATCGGCTACGCGGCGCTCGACGGCTCGCCCCTCCTCGTCGAGAGCGGCCCGCACACCGGCACCTGGCGGGCGATCAACCGGCGGCTCGACGACACCCCGGTGCGCCATGAGCTGCTCTGGCTCGGCTTCGACCACGGCGTGCGTCCGGCCGACGCGCGCTACGCCTACGCCCTCCTGCCCGGGCGCGATGCGGAGGCGACCGCCGCCTTCGCCGCCCGCCCGGAGCTGACGGTGCTCGCCAACGGGCCCGCGCTGCAGGCGGTGCGCCACGACGCCCTCGGCCTGACCGGGCTGGTGTTCTGGGAAGCGGGAGAGCGGGACGGCATCGCCGCCGACCGGCCGTGCGTCGTGCTGGTCGGGCCGCAGAGCGTCGCCCTGGCGGATCCCGCCTGGAGCGGGGAGCCGGTGACGGTGCGGGTGGACGGGGAGAGCTATCGCTTCACGCCCGTCGACGGGCAGAGCGTGGTGCTGCCGCGGGAGTAGAGGTTTGCCCCGGGCGAAGGCGGCAATTCCTCGCCCCTGTCGTGTGGACATTCTATGCTGATGGACGTGTGAGGAACCGCCTCTCGAGAGGATGAACCCGCCATGAGCTTCCCCTTCGCCGCCGAAGATGCCGCGGTCGTCGCGGCGGCCCGCGACGTCAAGGTGCTGACCGAGCTCGCCTGGCCGGTCGAGGTCGGGCGGCGCTTCCTCGCTGGCTGGCGCGCCGGAAATCCCGCCCTGCCCGAGCCGCCGCGCGTCGAGTTCCAGGCCGAGGCCGAGGCCCTCGAGCGGCTGAGCACCCCCGCTGGCGACCATCCGATGGCGCGCTTCATCGCCCGCACCGCCGCCAGCTACCGCACCGCGCTCGGCCTGCTCGAGAACGCCCACACGCCGCGCTTCACGGCCCTCTCCCGGGAGCTCTACGGCGGCCCCCGCGACCGCGTGCTGCCGGGCGGTCTGACCAGCCTCGAGGCGGCGCGGCACTTCGTCGCCGAGACCGACTCGCTGGCGAGCAGCTGCCCGGAGGTCGAGGGCGACTACCGGATCCCGGCGGAGACGGTCCAGGCGCGCATCCAGGCAGCGATCGATCCGGTGTTCCACGAGGAGCCGCTCGCCGTCGTCCTCGATCCCGGCCTGGCCGCCAAGGCCGCCGCCGGCGCGACCCGCATCCGGCTGCGCGCGGGAGCGAGCTTCAGCGAGGCGGACGTCGCCCAGCTGATCCAGCACGAGGCGCTGGTGCACAGCGCGACCAGCCGCAACGGCCGCGCCCAGCCGTACCTGACCTGCCTCAGCCTCGGGGCGCCGCGCACGACCGCGACCCAGGAGGGGCTGGCGAGCTTCGCGGAGCTGATCAGCAACGCGATCGACCTCGCGCGGCTGCGCCGCATCGCCCTGCGCATCGTCGCGATCGACCACGCCCTCGAGGGGGCGGACTTCATCGAGGTGTTCCGCTACTTCCTCGACACCGGCTCCCCGCCGCGCGAGGCCTACGCCTCGGCCCAGCGTGTGTTCCGGGGCGGCGACGTGCGCGGCGGCGTCGCCTTCACCAAGGACGTCGTCTACCTGCGCGGCCTGTTGCGCACCCACGCCTGGCTGCACGCGGCGCTGTCCGCCCGCAAGCTGATGTACCCACACTACCTGTTCGCCGGGCGCCTGACCTGGAACGACGTCGAGGAGCTCGAGCCCTGCTTCGAAGAGGGCCTGATCGCCCCGCCGCGCTTCGAGCCCGCGTGGGTCAAGAACCGCACCGAGCTCGCGGCCTGGCTGGCCTTCTCGAACCTGACCCACAGTCTGCCGGTCGCCGAGGCCGAGCTCGCCGACTTCGCGACGGTGCGACTGAAGAAGTTGCGGCGCATCGAGCGGGAGGAGGAAGCGTGACGCGGATCATCCCCATTTTCCTCGGGTTGGCTGCCCTCTGCGTCGCCCAGCAGGGCGCGGACCTGGCGGGACAGGTGCGCTGGGAAGGTCCGCTGCCGGACACGGTCTGGCTGGCGTGCGAGAAGAACCAGGAGTTCGCCGGCGTGTCGCCCGAGGATCCGCGCATCGACAGCGAGCGCCTGGTCGTCGACCCCGAGACCCGCGGGGTGCGGGGCTGCGTGGTCTGGCTGGAGGGGGTGGAGGAGGTGCCGGAGCGCGAGGAGGCTCGCCCCGAGCTGGTCTTCCGACGCTGCCGGATCGAGCCCCGCGTGCTGACGGTCACGGCGGGCACGAGGGTGAAAATCGACAACGACGACCCGCTCCTGCACGTGTTGGTCGCTTACCTGGGAACGGAGAAGGCCTTCGGAACCGGCCTCGTTGCCCGTACACGCTACCGCCTCGTCGTCCCTGGCGTCTACGAGCTGCGCTGCAACGCCGGCCATCCCTGGGAGTCCGCGAGCATCCACGTCTTCGAGCATCCCTTTCACACGGTCACCGACCGCGCGGGCCGCTTCGTGCTCGAGGACGTGCCCGACGGCGTCTACCGCCTGCACGTCTGGCACGAAGGCTGGGAGATCGAGGAGACCTACCGCGCCGATAACGGCGAGATCCTCGGCTACAGCTTCGCTGAGCCGGTCGTGCGACGCGGGGCCGAGTTCCTGGTCCAGGGAGGGGAGCTGCTCGACTACGACGGCGACTTCAGCCTGTCCGCGCGTTGAGCTCCCGCCGACGCAGCCACTCCGTGACGGCGGCGCCGGTGCCCATCGGCCAGGGGCGCAGCTTGTCCGGCGGGACCAGCTTGTGCCCCGCGAGCTCGTCGCCGAGCACGATCGGCCCCTCCGCGCGCAGGTGCCAGGCGAGGATGACCTGGTTCATCTGGGTGAAGGGATAGACCCCGAGCCAGTCGACGATCTCGCTCGCCAGCCCGAGCTCTTCCTCCACCTCCCGCACCACGCCCTCCTCGGGGCTCTCGTCCCGCTCGAGGAAGCCGGTGACCAGGCCGTACCACGAGGCGGGCCAGCCCTTGTTCTGGACCAGCACGATGCCGTCGGGATGCTCTACCAGGGCCGCGACCACCGGCAGCGGGTTGTCCCAGTGCACCCAGCCGCAGTCCTTGTCGGGGCAGCAGGCCCGTTCCCGGCCGCCGTGCGCGGCGACGCTCAGCTCCCGGGCACACATCGGGCAGTAGCGGGGCGGTCGCGGCATGTTCAGTCCTCTTTTCCGCACATTCGGCTTCTACTGAGCTCGGCGTAGTCCTGCCCACGCTCGGCGGGCGGGGGTAAACCCCGCACCCTACATGGTTTTCGAGCAGGCGTAGGACCAACTGCAGGGGAGGGGTCGGATAGGACCATCAGCCCAAGCGAGGCATGGCTCGCATGCCGCACGTCCGAGATCACCCGTGGTGTGCGTCGGAATCCAATGTAGGGGCGGGGTTTACCCCCGCCCGCCGCAGGCGTGGGAACATGCGCCATCGGGTTCCGTGAGACCTCCTCTTCACCCCCTCCCGCCGTCCTGTGGGAACAGGCTTCCCCCACGATCCGCGCTTCCCTCAGTCCTCTTCATCCTCTTCATCCGGCGTCGTCAGCCCGAGCTCGTCGCGCACCGACACCATCAGGTCGACCCGGCGCAGCACCGCCGCGCCCGTGTCGGCGCGCTGGACGGTGAAGTTGGTCGCGACGTGGCTGCCCTGGGTGACCAGGCGCTGGTGGGCCTCGCTCGCGAGCAGGGCGTCGATCTGGGCGCTGCTGCCCTCGACGATCATCGTGCCGGTGTGGTTGGCGAAGCAGCCCTCCCGGTTGAGGTAGACCGAGAGATTGGC
>JAUIEM010000188.1 GCA_030428695.1 bacterium | reverse complement strand
CGCAAGGAAGACGGCTGAGGGAACCGGCGGGGGCGCTGCTGCGTTGCAGGGGATACACCGCTTCCACCGGAGGCCCCCCGCATGCTCCGCAGCCTGTTGCTCCTGCTGCTCGCGTCGCTTCCCCTGTGCGCGGAGGAAGGCATGGACGTCGGCCAGCACCATCCCGATTTCCTCCTGCCCCGCCTCGACGGCACCCTCGGCCGGCTGACCGATCACATCGGGAAGAAGCTGCTCGTCCTGCACTTCGCGAGCTGGTGAGCGGGCTGCCGTCGGATCCTGCCCGTGTGGCAGGAAGCGGTCCAGCCCTACATCGATGATGGCTCTCTGGCGGTGATCGGCGTCGTCCAGGAGCAGCACCCCGCCCGCGCCCGGCTGTACGCCCAGTGGCGACAGCTCGACTGGCCCATCTATGTCGACGCGCTCAACCTCCTCGACCACCGGGTCGTGCCGATCCCGATGCTGCTCGACGCCTCCGGGGTGATCCGCGCCAAGCCGCGGCGTCCCGACCAGCTCGCCGCGTTCATGGCGGAGGAGTTCCCGGAGAGCGCCCGCCTCGAGCCCCTGCCCGCCGATCCCGCGGTGCTGCGGGCCGCGGCGGAGGAAGCGGGGGACGGGCGGCGCGCGGGCGACGCCTGCTTCCTCGCCGGTGACCTCGACGCCGCCGCGGCCGCGTACGGCCAGGCAGACGCCGAGGACGCCCGGGCGATCTTCCGCCTCGGGGTCGTCCACAAGCGGCGGGCGGAGGGGTCGGGCGCCCAGGAAGGCGACGAGCAGACCGCGATCGACGCCTGGACCCGGGCGCTGGCGCTGCAGCCGAACCAGTACATCTGGCGGCGCCGGCTGCAGCAGTACGGCCCGCGCCTGCACAAGCCGTACAACTTCTACTTCTGGATCACCGAAGCGCGCGACGCGATCCGCGCCCGCGGCGAGGAGCCCTTGCCCCTGCCCGTCGAGCCCGAGGGCTCGGAGATCTCCCCGCCCGGCGAGGGCAGCGCCAGCCTGCCGGACCCCGACCCGGACGCTCGCGTCACGCGCGACGCGGGCCTCGTCACCGTGCGCACCCTGATCACGCCGGGCAAGGTCCGCCCGGGCCGGGCGGTGCGGGTGCGCCTGCGGATGAGCCTGGACGGCGCGTGGTGGAACAACGAGACCACCGGCCTGCGCATCGCCGGCCGCCTGCCGCCCGGCTTCGGGCTCCTCGAGGCGCGGCCCCTGTCCCCGCCACCGGACGAGGCCGAGAGCCAGGAGGAGCGTCTCTGGGAGCTCGAGCTGCGCCTGCCGGGCGACCAACCTCCCGGGGAGGTCACGCTGCCCTTGTACCTGCTCTACGACGTCTGCGAGGACGCTGGCGGGGTGTGCCTGCACCTGCGGCAGGAGCTGCCGCTGACGATCGTCGTCGATCCGCAGGCGGCGAGCGTCGAGTAGAAGGGCCAGTTCCCGTACATGCGGTCCGCGCCGAGCTCGCGGCCCAGGAGGGCGGACGAGCAGGCGGGCGTCGAAGGGACGTCCGCTCGCCATCAGGTGCTCGAACAGCGCCGCGGCCTCGCCGTTCCGCAGCGCGCCGATGTCGCCACGCGGGAGGGGGCTCAGCGCCGCCCGGCGAGCCGCCGGCGCTGGCTCCTCGGCGGGCGGCCGGTCCGCTCCGCGAGGGCGCTGTGGACAGTGTCGAAGGGCAGGTGCAGCAGGGGATCCATCAGTTCGCCCAGACCATCTGGGTGTAGTGACCGGTGCGGGAGATGCTGCGGCCTTCGCCGGCCTTGAGGGTGGTGCGGGTCTTCATCGGAAAGTCCTCCGGGTGGTGTCTCGGGCCGGCGCGCCGTGCGTCGGCCCGACCTTCCTGACCGGGGCGGCGGGGGTTCTTACAGAGAAATCCGGGTGGGAAGCCACCGCCGCGGGGAGCTTCACCGTTCTCGACCGGGCGTCCGCCTGCGCCGCGCCAGTTCTGGGTATGATGGAGAGAAAGGAGACAGCGATGGCGGACGAGAGCACCCACTCCCTGAACGAGATGCGCGCGGGCATCCGGATCTCCACCGGGCGTAACAACGCGCTGCGGGTATCCGGCCTGAGCCTGGCGACCGACCCGGTGTTCCGCCACGTGCCCGAGAACCTGCGGGCCTTTCTGCGCATCGACGCCCAGGGCGCAAAGCACTACGACGCGGACGCCTTCCGGGGGGAGGTCACGCGCATGCTGCGCATCCTCCAGGACCCGATCGAGCTCGACCGCTACTGCCGCGACAAGGGCATCCGCCAGTCGGTCTACGATCCCCGCCTCGCGGCGCAATGGGACAGCCGCTACAAGCAGCTCTACCAGCTGCTGATCCAGCTCGGGAACAGCGGGACCGTGCCGGGCTCCGCGGCGAACGGTACGTACCTGTTCGAGGGCACGGCGATGCATCCGATGGAGGTGAACTACTACTTCATCGGCATGCTGTTCAAACACATGCGCACGACCGAGACGGGCATGGTCGGCATGATCCATGCCTGGAAGCTCAAGTACGAGCACGGGCCGAGCGCCAACGACCTGTCGATGGCCCGACGCGGCTACCGGGAAACGACCCGGAGGACACAGGAGACCCCGGCCGACAAGGAGACCGACCCGGTGCGTATGGCGACGCACATCATCCAGGAGATCGAGGGCACCGACGGGATCATCGTCGACCGGGCCGAGGAACAGGCCATGCTCCGCCTGCTCGAGCGCGCCGCCCAGGCAGGGACCCTCGACCTGCTGCTGAACTACCTGCTGTCACGCGGGAAGATCCGGGAGGCCTTCAACGAGATCTCCGACAACTTCCGCAACACCCTGCGCATGGTCGTCACGAAGTACGCGAACAAGGTGTTCCACCAGTACCTGCCGGGTTGACATACGACCTCATGACGGCGCGCTCGCATCGGCGCGACCCGTCGGCTACGATTCTCGAGATCGAACACCGAGAGACGTACCTCATGCATGATTCCTCCGACCGTCCCCCGAAGAAGAAAGGTCTGTCGGCCGGCTGTATCGTCGGCATCGTGATCGCGGCCGTCGGCGCGATCCTGCTCGTCATCGTCGTCATCATCGCCGCCATCGCCGTGCCCAACCTGCTGAGGGCGCGCATGCAGGCGAACGAGGCGAGCGCGATCTCCAGCCTGCGTACGCTGGTCAGCAGCAACGCGATGTTCTACCAGGGCGAGATGGAGTCCGATGGCCTGCACGATTACGCCGAGAGCCTCGTGGAGCTCGAGCGGGCAGGTTTGATCGACACGATGCTCGGCAGCGGCACCAAATCGGGCTACGTCTTCACCTACGAGCCGGTCTACAAGCCGGGAGATGACGGCGGGCCGAGCGCGGAGGTCGAGGGCTACGCGTGCTACGCCGACCCGATCACCCCCGGCGAGACGGGGAGGCGCCAGTTCTTCATGGATCAGGACGGCACGATCCGCGTCGCCGTCGGTCGCCAGGCCAGCGCGAGCAGCCCGCCGGCCCGGTAGGGTCCGCGGTCTCGGGGAAGCGTGACGCCTGTCAACATCTGGGCCCCTCAACGCCGCGGGGGCAGCTCTCCCTCGAGCGCCATGCGCGCGATCGTCCGGACCCGCGGGGCGGGATCCTGCAGCGCCCGCGTCCACACTTCCTCCGCGGAGACATCGGGAAGCCGCGCCAGCGCCTCCCAGGCGAAGTCCCGCATCTCCGGCGCCGGGTGCCGCGCGGCGAGGGCTTCCAGCGGCTCCGCCAGGCGCGCGCTGTCGAGCACCTCGAACAGCAGCCGGAGGAACATGCGGTTGGCCTGCCCCCGGCCGTCGAGGGCGAGCACCCGGCCGGCCTCGACGTCGAAGTGCAGCTGGTTGCGCAGGGGGTCGACCGGCGACAGCACGACGAGGTTGAGGGAGATCGACAGCTCGTCCGGCTGGAACTGCTGGTGGATGTCCTCGTAGGCGCGGTAGTGCATCACCTTGCCCCGCGGCAGGCTGGTCTCCCCGACGAAGGTCAGGTCGACCGGCTCGCCGACGTAGCCGACCACCTGCGCGGGATCGCAGCGGTACAAGAGCGTCCGGTAGCCCGCCCCGAGGTAGCCGACGGTCAGGAAGGGGAAGTTGTGGTTGTGGAAGTGGCCGTACGGCGCCTGGCGCTTCTGGCTCGCCTCCAGCCCCGGGTCGACCTCCGGCGGCCGCCACACGTTCGCCCGCACCGCGAAGCGGCCGCCGTGGTGCAGCACCAGGCTCTCCTGGTCGAAGGCGTTGCGCTTGTCGTCGTCGCGCCAGGCGCGCAGCCGGGCGACCAGGGCGTCGACCAGCAGGTCGCGGTTCTCCGCCAGGCGCCGCAGGGGCAGGGCCGCGCTCGCCAGGGCTGCGCGGTCGTCGAGGTCGAGCTCGTCCTCCACCCAGGCGACCAGCTCCTCGAGGCCGAGCGGCTCGAACGGCCCTGCAAGCGGAATCTCAACGCCCATCATCGGCCTCCAGGGCGGTCTGCGCGACAGCGCGCAGGTCGGGATGCGGATCGTCCGCCAGCGCGCGCAGCAGCTCCCCGGCCCGCGCGGGAGCCACCGCGCAGGCCGCCTCGCAGGCCCGGTAGCGGATGAAGTGCGCGGGGTGGGCGCGGGCGTACTCCGCGAGCACCGGCAGCGCCCGGGCGTCGCCTGTGTCGCGCAGCACCGCGAGGGCGTAGTCGAGCTGGGTCAGCGCCCGGGAGGCGGTCATCGCGAAGCGCGGTCGGAGCGTCTCCGGGTCGTAGATCCAGCGCTGGCCGTAGAGCGGCGCGGCGCACAGCTCCCAGACCAGGCGCACCCGCTCGACGTCGGGGATGACGACCTCCGTGCGGGCGGGCAGCCGGGCGGTCTCGCCGGCCGGCAGCAGCTCTTCCCGGGCCGGCCCGAGGTGGAGCGCGGGGTCGAGCACGTCCGGGTCGGCCAGGCCCTCGACCGCGTGCCGGCGCAGCTTCAGCGGGGCGCCGTCAGCGCTCGCCCAGAGGCGGTGGGCGGGGGCGTCCTCGGGGTCGTAGTCCGCCGGCAGCAGCACCCGCAGGAACAGGCTCGCGGCGGGCAGGCCGCCGACGCGCCAGCTCAGGCCGGGCTGCAGGTTGAGGGTGTCGCCCGGCCGGGTCAGCAGCCGGCCCAGCTTGGTCGCGAGCAGCGGGACGAGCGGGTCGGCGGCGACGAAGCGGGCGAAGGCGGGGGCGAGCGTCCAGAGCTCCTCCGGCCCCTCGCCGAGGGCGCGGACCGCCTCGAACAGGGCGGCGACGAGGGGAGATCGGCTGTCCGGGGCGGCCATCCCATGCTCTCCATCCATGGTTCTCCGGCATGATAACAGCGCGCGCACCACCTCGCTCGAGGCGCGGCGGGGGCACCATGTATGATGGGACCTCCGGAGGATGTGATGGAACGCGAAGAGCTCGAGAGCGTGTGGGAGCGGACCGTCCCCGCGGATGTGCGGCTGGACGACCTGCCCACCCTCGTCACCTACCGCGCCGACGGCGCGGACGGGGGCCCCGAGGAGCTGCTGGAGACCGCGCGCTTCACCCCCTCCCAGGCGATCGGCCAGGGCGGCATGGGGGTGGTGGTCCGGGCCCGGCAGGAGAGCCTGCGCCGCGACGTCGCGGTCAAGACGCTGACCGCCCGGGACCCGGGCGCCCGGCGCAACTTCCTCGCCGAGGCGCGCGTCACCGGCTACCTCGAGCACCCGAACATCGTGCCGGTGCACGACCTCGGCCAGAACGACGACGGCGAGGTCTTCCTCGCGATGAAGCTGGTCGAGGGCCGCACCTGGGAGGAGCTGCTCGACGACCCGGAGGCCGGCGATCTCGACTTCCACCTCGAGATCCTGCTCCAGCTCTGCAACGCGGTCGGCTTCGCCCACAGCCGCGGCATCGCCCACAACGACCTCAAGCCGAGCAACGTGCTGGTCGGCGCCTTCGGCGAGGTCGTGCTGGTCGACTGGGGGCTGGCGGTCAGCTTCCGCGACCACGCCTCCCTCGGCATCCGCCACCGCTCGAGCATCGTCGACGGCTGCGGGACGCCGGCCTACATCGCTCCCGAGCTCGCCCTCGGCGAAGGGGAGCTGCTCGGTCCGACGACCGACGTGTACCTGCTCGGCGGCATCCTCTGCAAGCTGCTGACCGGTCGCCCGCCGCATGCTGGCAAGCGCTTCTACGAGGCCCTCGCCCACGCCATCTCCGGGGAGCTGCCCGCCTTCGACGAAGGGCTCCCCGGGGCCCTGGTCGCGGCCTGCGAGAAGGCCCTGGCCCGCGAGCAGGGCGCGCGTTTCCAGGAGGTCGCGGGCTTCGCCGCGGCGATCCGCGACCACCTGCGCCACCGGGAGAGCCTCGCCCTGGCCGAGGCGACCGGCGTCGAGCTGGAAGCCGTCCGCGCGCGGGTGCTCGCCGAGGGCAAGGATCCCGGGCTGTACCGCGCCTTCGCCGAGGTCGTCGCCGGCTTCTCGCAGGCGCGGCGGCTGTGGGAAGCGAACCCGCGCGCCCTCGCCGGCGAGCGGGCGGCGCGGGCGCTGTTCGCGGAGACGGCGATCGCGCGCCGGGACTTCTCCCTCGCCGACGAGCAGCTGCGGGCCCTCGAGGCGATCGGGGCGGAAGCCGCTTGCGCGCGTCTCGGCGAAGAGCTGGCGGGCGCGCGGGCCCGACGGCGCCGCGCGCGCCTGCGGCTGCAGCTCGGGGCGGGTTTCGCGGTGCTGCTCGCGCTGTGCTCCCTCGGCTTCGTATGGCTGACGCGCTCCGCCGCGGTGCACGAGGAGCGGAAGCTGCGGCGCAGCGAGCTCGCCGCCCTGCAGGCGGCGGTGGACGACGCCCGGGTCGGCCTGGACGTGCGCATGCTCGAGGCGGACGTAGAGGCGCTGCGCGCCCACGGGGTCGGGCTCGACAGCCGGATCGGCGACGAGCAGCGGCAGGCGCACCTGCGCTCGATCCACGCCCTGCTCGCCCAGGCGGCGGCCGAAGAGGACTGGTACGAGCTCGCCGCCCGCGACCTGCGCGGCAGCGGCGCACCCCTCGTCGCCGAGACCGAGCTCGCGGAGCGTCTGCAGGCGCTGCACCGGCACCGGCAGCTCGCCCTGCGGCTCGCCCTCGCCCTCGGCTCCTTCGAGCTCGCCGAGGCGATCGCCGCCGGCACCTCGCAGCGCGAGCGCCGCGAGGAGTGGCGCGAGCAGGTGCGGACGGCGCGCCGGGCGCACCTCGCGGCGCGGACGACGGCGGCGGCGGCGATCCTCGACGAGCTGCGGGAGGCGCGCCAGGGCTGGGCGAACCGCCTGAGCCGCGAGCGCGACGACTTCTACGCGAGCTGGCTCGGCAGCCAGCGCAGCGAGGACTTCGCCGCCTTCCTCGCCGCGCGGCTCGCTCCCTACACCGCGCGGGCGGCCGTCCCGGACGCGCAGTTCTCGACCGGCGAGCGGCGAGAGCTGCGGGTGCTGTTGCGCGCCCTCGGCATCCTGCGCCTGCCGGAGCACACCGTCGGGCCGCTGCGGGACTTCCTCGCCGCGACCAGCGACCGGCGGCTGCTGCTCGCCTGCGCGGACGCCCTGTGCAGCCTGCGCTCGCCGGCGGCGCTGCGCGCCCTGGTCGACCACGTGCTCGTGCGCTTCGGACCGCAGAGCTCGATCTGGCAGGCGGTGATGCCGCTGCTCCCGCGGCTCCCGGTCGCGACGATGGCCTGGGACGAGAGCGCCTGGGAAGAGCTCGCGACGCGCGCGATCGTGCAGCTGGTGCAGCAGGAGCCGGAGCTTGCGGAAGCCGACGTGCTGCGGGCCCTCGTCCTCGCTCCGGAGGATCCCGACCTGTACCAGCTGCTCACGGCCTGCCTGCACGCCCAGGAGCGCTACGACGCCGCGCTGACCGCCGCCGAGGACGCGCTCGAGCGTTTCCCGGAGGTCGGACTTCTGCACACCGCGCGCGGCGACGCCCTGGTCGCGCTCGGCCGGCCGAACGAGGCGATCGCGGCCTACGACCGCGCGCTGCTCCTCGACCCGCAGGACCTGATCGCGTACATGCGTCGCGCCGCGCTGCACCTCGACGGCCAGCGCAGCCGCGAGGCCCTGACCGACCTCGCGCAGGCCCACCGCATCGATCCCTTCCTCAGCGATGCCTACCTGCTGCGCTCGGTCCTGTTCAACCGGCGCGGACAGAGCTCCGAGGCGTTGCGCGAGCTGTACTGGATCGCCCTGGTCGACGGGAACCAGGTCGCCCACTGGGTGCGGCTCAGCCACCAGCTGCTGCTGGCCCGCGAGGTCGTCAAGGCGCGCGTCGCCTGGCGGCGCGGGACGGAGCTGGTCGGCGAGACGCGGGAGCTGCGGCGGCTCGACGTCGACCTGCTGCTCGCGGAGGACCGGCCGGAAGCGGCGCTGCAGCTCTGCGACAGCCTGCTGGTCGAGACCGCTGAGGCGCGGGTGCGGCTCCTGCGGGCCCGCGCGCTGGTCCGGCTCGCCGATGAGGCCGGGGCGACACGCGAGGCCGAGGCCGCCCTCGAGCTCGACCCCTCGTTCGCGCTCGCCCACACCTTCCTCGGCCACCAGGCCTTCCGCCTCGGCGACAACGCGGCCGCCTACGAGCACTTCGAGGCCGCGCTCAGTGCCGACCGCATGCTCGCCGACGCGCACTTCGGGCGCGGCCTGGTGCTGTGGGAAAATCAGCTCCCCGAGGCCGCGCTGCAGGCCGCCGGCACCGCCCTGGCCCTGGCGCGGGACCACCCTCGGGCGCTGCTCCTGCGCGGCGAGGTGCGGCTCGCCCTCGACCAGCCCGAAGGGGCGCTCGCCGACCTCGACCGGCTGCTCGAGATCGACCCGACCTCGTCCCCGGCGCTCTTGTTGCGGGCGTCGGTCTTCCTGCAGTTCTACGGGGAGGTGTACTGGGCCTGGCGCGACCTCGACCTCGCGAGCGAGCTGGTGACGTGGAAGAGCGGTCACGCGACGGTCGCGCGCGGCCTGGCCGCCGTCTACACCCGCCATGGCGAGCAGGGGGGGCTGCCGTCGCCCGGGGCCCTCGCCGAGCGGATCGCCCGGCACGTGCAGCGGGCGCTCGAGCTCGGAGCGACGCGGGAGGACTTCGTGCCGGGCGATCCTACCTGGCGGGCGCTCGAGGACGGTCCCCACGGGGGGCGCATCCGGAGGCTGTTTCCGGACTGAGCCCAACGCGGCGCGACGCATCTTCGTAGAGAGGAGCACAGGATCCTGTCACCCCTATGGAGATGCCATGAAGAGACTGCTTCTAGGCCTCGGTCTGGCCTGCTCGCTATTGAGCGCCGACGAGGCGATCACCGCCCAGGAGGCGCGGACCCACGTCGCCTTCCTCGCCGCCGACGAGCTGCGGGGCCGCGACAGCGGGACCGAGTACCTGCGCATCGCCGCGCAGTACATCGCGACCCGCTTCGAGGGCTACGGCCTGCAGGCCCCGAACGGGAGCTGGTTCCAGGACTTCGCCCTCGAAGGCACCGACGCCGACCCGGCCTCGCAGGTGTCCTTCGGGATGGGGAACGGCACGATGTCCTTCGGCTATGGCGAGGCCCTGGCCCTGCTGCCCGGCTGCGGCAACGCCGACACCGAGGCGCTGCCGGTCGTCTTCGCCGGCTACGGCGTGACGGCGCCGGAGGAAGGCTACGATGACTACGAGGGCCTCGACGTCGAGGGCAAGATCGTCCTGATCCTGCGCTACACCCCCGAGCTCGACGGCGCCTTCGCGGGCCGCGCCGGACGCCGGCACGCGACCTTCGACCGCAAGATCAGCAACGCGATCGAGCACGGCGCGGCCGGCGTCATCCTCGTCACCGGCGCCCGCAACGAGGGCGGCGACAACTTCGTCGGCGGCGGTGGCGGCGGCCGCGGCTTCTACGAGGGCCCGCGCGAGCGCGAGGCCGGCTTCCCGGCCGTGCACCTGTCCCGCTCGGCGGCCCGTAGCCTCGCCAGCGCCCACGGCTTCGACCTGTTCGCCCACGAAGACAAGATCAGCGCCGAGGGCGCCCCCTGCAGCCAGGCGATCGAAGGCCTGACCGCGGCCCTGCGTTGCGGCATCGTCGACAAGCCGCTGCGGACGCGCAACGTCGTCGGCTTCCTGCCCGGCACCGACCTCGCGGACGAGATCATCGTCGTCGGCGGCCACTACGACCACGTCGGCGACTACGGCGACGGCGAGGACACGATCCACAACGGCGCCGACGACAACGCCTCCGGCACCGCCTGCATGCTCGAGATCGCCGAGGCGCTCGCCGCGCGCGGTCCGCTGCGGCGCAGCGTGCTGTTCATCGCCTTCGCGGCCGAGGAGATGGGGCTGTGGGGCAGCCGCTGGTACGTGCGCGAGCCGCTGTACCCGCTCGCGAAGACCGTCGCGATGATCAACCTCGACATGGTCGGCCGCAACGCGACCGACGAGATCGACGTCTACGGCGCCGCGCTCAGCCCCTTCATGCGCACCCTGGTCGAGAACGAGAACGTCGAGAACTTCCGCATGAGCATGCCGACCGAGCTCAGCGGCGGCAGCGACCACATGCCCTTCGCCCAGAACGACATCCCCTTCGTCTTCTTCTTCTCCGGGTTCCACGACGACTACCACGGCGTCGGCGACCACGTCGAGAAGATCAACGCCGAGAAGATCGCCCGCGTCGGACGCCTCGCCACCCGGGTGGTCACCCGCCTCGGCACCCTCGACAACGCGCCTGCGCGGCTCGGCGAGCGCAGCTACCGCTGAGCTCGCAAGAATCTCCTGCGGATGACGCAATGATGACGAGGGAGCGGGACAATCCCGCTCCGTATCGGGTAGAAGCCCGAGTCGATCTCGACCTTGATGTGGGAGCGGCTTTGTGCGTGAATAGCGGTGCATCTCGTGGCGTCGCAGCACAGTAGCTTTCCGTGTCCGGAGTTGTCGACTCCGCGTCAACCCAGGAGACCTTCGACATGAAGAACTTCAACCTCAGCTCGTTCCTTCTCGGCGTGATCGCCGTCTTCCTCGGCCTGATCGCGTTCAACCTGAACACGCCCCCCGCGCCCGTGCACGCGGACAGCTCGGGTGGCGGCGACGCCGGCCTGGCCGTCGTCTCCCTGCTGCAGAACAACTACGACCTGCTCGCGGTCGTCGACTCGAACAAGCACATGTGCCTGTACGAGGTGAAGGGCAACACGATGAAGCTGCTCGTCGCCCGGAACATCGAGAACGACCTGACCCTGGACTTCTACAATGCCCGCGGCTTCAAGCAGGATCCGACCGTCCAGGATGTGCAGGAACTGCTCGACGATTGATCGGACTGTGCGTCTGACGCACGCGAAGTGAGGACAGCCCATGGCGATCGAATACATGACCTTCGAGGAAGTTCTCGAAGAGCTCGGTGTCGACGAAGAAGAGATCAACCGCCTGGTGTCGCACGGCGAGCTTCCGAGCTTCCGTGAGGGCAACAGCATCAAGTTCAAGCGCGATGACGTGCTGAACCTGAAGCGCGGGCGTGAGACCGAGCCGACGATCATCCTGACCGACTCCGACCAGGAGATGGGCATCGCCGAGTCGAGCGACGAGCTGATCCTCGACGACAGCTCGACCGCCGACACGGTGCTCAACGTCGGCGACATCATGACCGGCGCCGGCTCGGACGAGATCGTCTTCGACACGACCGAAGAGTTCGCCATCAGTCCGCACGACAGCGACCCCGAGGCGGCGATTCCGACCGTCGAGGTGCCGCGGATCGAAGAGGACCTCGGCCTGGCCGAGTCCGACTCCGACGCCGCGCTCGTCGAGGTCAGCGCGAGCTCGGCCGAGCACGACGCCTTCGACGTGATCGACGTCGAAGACTCCCAGGAGTCGGCGGAGATCCAGCTCGCTCCGAGCAAGCCCTCCTCGCGGAAGGTCAGCGTCTCGGCGCGGATGGCCGCGATGAGCATGGAGCAGCAGAAGGGCCACGCGCTGTGGACCACCCTGCTGACCTTCTCCGCGATCGCCGCGATGTCGCCGCTGATCATCCTGTTCCACCGGATGCGCAACTCCGAGCCGGCCTGGCTGACCGACTTCGCCGAGTCGATCTCCGGCATGGTGGGCAGCATCGCCGCGATGTTCTGAGCTTCATTCAGGCCACGGTCTGTGCTGACGAGCCGCGCCTTCGGGCGCGGTTTGCGTTTGTTGGCGGTCAGCGGGCGCGCAGCTCGCCGAGGCTCCCATCTATCTGCCGACCGTACACACCTCCCTACACGGACAAGGGGCGGAGCGGTCCTGTGTTGGTGTTGCGCCTACCTGGGTGCCCGGAGGCCTGTCTGTCGCCGAACATCCGAACGTTTGCGTTTCGCCGACCCCCGGAGACGACAATCGATCGGCTTGTCGCCAGGCCTTGGCACACGTTCCCGCCGACCCTCGCTCCGAGGTACGAGGAGCGAGGGTCAAGGGCTGCAGGCTACACAAGAGGAGTTGGGCGGCAGCCCTGTTTGCGACACCACCGCAGATCTCTTCTCCGAGGTACGAGGAGAGGAGATCGAGGAGGTGGCGCAATCAGGGCGATGGTCGCCCAACCTCCGACAGTGTTGTGTTCTACACGGTGGTCCCCCACCGGGGGACTCACAGGGGGGCATCAACAAGCCAACAAACACCTCGTTCGCCGGGGACCGGTGTGCGTTACGGTGCTTTCCCCGGTCGCCACAATCCGATGCAAACAGGCGGGGTCCGACCCCGCCTGCGCACCCGCTCGAGAGCTGCGCTCCCTCAGGAATCAGGCTCTTCGGAACCTTCGAGGGTCATCGGGTCGTCGTCCTCGAGCCCGTCCCCCTCGAGGTCGCTCTCGAGCGGCACCTCGTCCGGGACCCCCTCGATCGGGTACATCTTCCGGTAGAACCCGGGGTTGAGCACGTTGTCGGCCTTGGCGAGGTGGAACATCACCGAGACGGCCGAGTCGAGGTTGGCGTTCGCCTGGTCGAGCACGGTCTTGGCGAGCGCGGCTTCGCTGCCGACCGAGACTTCGGCTGCCGCGACGCTGAGGCTGTCCTCGAGATGGAAGCGGATCTCGTCGATCAGCGGGTGGATGTCCTTGTACTTCGTCAGGGAGCCGTCGCGCTCGGCGACGAGCTGCTTGCCGACCACACGCAGCGTCTCGACGGGGATGCGGGTCTTCTTCGGCAGGCCTCGGGGGAACAGGGAGCGGCGCAGCTCGTCCGGCACGTTGTACAACAGCAGCGCCCCGTAGATCCGGCGCATCGACTTGTACAGCTCCTGGGTGTTGTCGAGCGCGACGCCCGCCTCTTCCTCGAGCTTGGTCAGCCGCAGGACGTCCTGCAGGCGCTCTTCGACCACGTCGACCAGCTGCTGCACCTCATCGACGTAGTCGGCGACGAAGCGCGCGTCGGGATAGTAGCGCAGAACCTTGCGGACCCGTGCGAGCCGGTTGCGGGTCGCCTCGATCTTCTTGGTGTACAGGTCGGCGTACTGATCCACGTGTGCTCCTTTCGGGTTTGGCGCGGATGCTATTGTGGCGCGGGCCGCGCGCGGCGTCGAGGCAAAAACCCGCCGCTCAGCCGAACAGCCGCTCGGCCGCGTGGTGCCACGCGTTCCAGGCTTCGTCCCCGAACAGGCAGAAGCGGATCTCCTCGAGCTCGCCGCAGGCGTCCCGGCAGGTGATCAGCGCGACCTCGGAGGCCTCGTCGAGGGGATAGCCGAACACGCCGCAGGAGATCGCCGGGAAGGCGACGCTGCGCAGCCCCTCGTTGCTGGCCAGCTCCAGCGAGGAGCGGTAGGCCGCCGCGAGCAGGGGAGCGGAGTGGGTCCGGCTCTTGTAGACCGGCCCGACGGTGTGGATCACGTGCCGCGCGGTCAGCTTGAAGCCCGGCGTGATGCGGGCCTCGCCGGTCGGGCAGCGCACCCCGGGCCGCACCTCCGCGACCGCCCGGCAGGCCTGCTTCAGCTCGGGGCCGGCGGCGCGGTGGATCGCGCCGTCGACGCCGCCCCCGCCGAGCATCGTCTGGTTGGCCGCGTTGACGATCGCGTCGACGTCCGCCTTGGTCAGGTCGGCCTGCTCGAGCACGAGGTGGCAGGTCGGGTTCAGGTTGTAGATCTTCACGGCACTCCTCCTACACGCCGCCGGCGACCGCGCCCCGCGCATCCCGGTGCGAGACCCGCAGGCGCCCGGCGTGATCGACCCCGACGACCTTGACGTTGAGGGTCTCGCCGGCCTTGACCGGCCCCTCGAGCTCGGACACGTGCACCATGCCCTCGATGCCCTCGAAGATGCGCACGAAGCAGCCGAAGTCCTTCACGCTGGTAATCGTCCCGGCGTAGATCCGGTCGAGCTCGACCTCGCCGGCCCAGTCGAGCACCATCGCCCGGGCCCGGCGGCCGCTCTCCGCCTCCGGCGCCGACAGGGTGACCAGGCCGCTGTCGTCGACCTCGACCCGCACCCCGGTCTGCGCTTCGATCTCCTTGAGGTGGGCGCCGCGCGGGCCGACCAGCGTGCGGATCCGGTTCGGGCGGATCTTGACCGAGGTCAGCATCGGCGCGTGGGAGGAGGTCTCGGCGCGCGGCTTCGCGAGCGCGCCGGCCATCGTCTCGAGGATCTCGAGCCGCCCGCGGCGCGCCTGCTCCATCGCCTGCTCGAGGATCTCGCGCGGCAGGCTCCCGAGCTTGTTGTCCATCTGCACAGCGGTGATGCCGTGGGCCGTGCCGGCGACTTTGAAGTCCATGTCGCCGACATGGTCCTCGTCGCCGAGGATGTCGGACAGAATCGCGACCTCCTCGCCTTCCTTCATCAGCCCCATCGCGATGCCCGCGACCGGCGCCGCGATCGGCACCCCCGCGTCCATCATCGCCAGCGAGCCCCCGCACACCGACGCCATCGAGCTCGAGCCGTTCGACTCGCTGATCTCCGACACGACCCGCACGACGTAGGGGAAGTCGCCGTCCGCCGGCATCACCGGCTGCAGCGCGGTGGCCGCGAGGGTGCCGTGGCCGATCTCCCGGCGCCCCGGGCCCCGCATCGGCCGGATCTCGCCGACGCTGTAGGAGGGGAAGTTGTAGTGCAGGAAGAAGCGCCGCCGCTCGCGGCCGAACAGGGTGTCTTCGGTCAGCGCATCCCCCGGCCCGCCGAGGGTGCAGGTCACGATCGCCTGCGTCTCGCCGCGGGTGAACAGGCTCGAGCCGTGGGCGCGCGGGAGCCAGCCGGCCTCGGCGCTGATCGGCCGGACCTCGTCGAGCGCGCGCCCGTCGATGCGTCTCTTGTCACCGAGGGTCTGCGCCCGGATCAGCTTCTTCGTCCAGCGCGAGAAGCCCTCGGCAGCCAGCCCGCGTTCCTCGTCCGGGAAGCCCGCGAGGACCTCCTTCTTCAGCGCGGACAAGGCCGCCTTGCGGGCGTGCTTGCCCGGCGTGGCGAGGGCGCTCTGCATGCGCTCGGCGTGGCTTCCGATCTTCTCCATACCCTCGGCGCTCAGGCCGACGGGCGCGTCCCAGGCGCGGGCGGGGCGCCCGACCTTGGCCCGCCAGGCGACGAGCTGCTCGAGGTTGGGCCGGAGGATGCGCTCGACCTCGTCCAGAGCCTCGAGGAAGTCGGCCTCCGACACCTGCCGCGCGGAGCCCTCGAGCATCACCAGCCCGTCGAGGCTCGAGGCGACCGCGAGGTCGAGGTCGGCCAGCGCTCTCTCCTCAGGGCTGGGGAACACGATCCAGCGCCCGCCGAGCTGGGCGACGCGCGCGAAGCATACCGGACCGCCCCAGGGCAGGTCGGACAGGGCGACCGCCGCCGCCGCCGCGTTGGCCGCGAGCATCGCCGGGTCGCCCTCGGGGTCGCCGCTCAATACCTTGGCGACGACCTGCACCTCGCAGCGGTAGCCGTCGGGGAAGAGCGGCCGCAGGGCCCGGTCGATCACCCGCGAGGCGAGGGTCTCGACCACGCTCAGCCGGCCTTCGCGACGACCGTAGCCGCCCGGGATGCGGCCGCTCGCCGCGGCCAGGTTGCGGAACTCGACCGTCAGCGGGAAGAAGCCGATGCCGGGGCGGGGGCTCGTGTCGCCGACGCAGGTCGCGAGCACGACGCTCTCGGCCATGCGGGCGACCACGGAGCCGTGTGCCTGGCGGGCGACGCGGCCGGTCTCGAGGGTCAGGGTCTTGTCGCCGAAGGACAACTCCAGGGTCGCGTGCACGTCGATCTCCTCTGCCGTGGCACGGCATTCTACCAGGGCTGGCAGGTGGCGCGCAAAGCCCAGGCAGCGCACGGCCCGGAGCGAACGCCGACGCGCTCGCAGAGGGGAGATGGGGGGGGATCGTCGGGCTCAGGGGCCGGAGAGGAATAAGTCGAGCACCGAGGGTGCGGATGCGGCAGGAATTTTGGTGCTTGGCGAGTGACGCATACCCATCCCGACAGCAAGGTCTCGGCACCGAGGAACGAGGGGCAGAGGCCGCAGCGGCCGAACACCGACACCACGAGGTACGAGTGGTGCCAGTGAAGGTGGATTGAGGCAAGTGCCACAATTACGCCGCAGGCGCGCCCGAATGCCCGACTTATTCCTTTCCGGGCCCTTAGGGCCTGTCAGGGAACAAATGCTCGTTCTCGCTGGCCCTCGCCGCCGCTGGCTGCGTCGCTCGTCGCCCGAATACAGCCCGTATGCGAGCTCCTCGCTCCTTGCCATCGACGCCGATGCCTCACCGAGAACGAGCATTTGTTCCCTGACAGTCCCTTAGACGCCCCGGTTGAGCCAGGCCGGGTCGACCGTCTCGCCGCACTCCTCGAAGTACTCGACGGTGTAGGCGGTGCCCTTGTCGGTCACGATCGCGAAGTTCTTCGGCAGCTCGACGCTGTCGTCGGGTCCGCTCAGGGCGCGCACGACCTCGCTGAAGGGGCGGATCGCCTTGGCCTTGCGGCGGCCGAGGTCGATGTCCATGTGGTCGGGCTGGATCTCTTCGGCCCGGTTGAGCAGGAAGGTCGCCAGACCGCGCTGCTTGAGGCGCAGGGCGACCAGGGCATCGCGCAGGTAGTCGACCAGCAGGTCGCGCAGCTCGTGAGGATCGTTGGGATCGCTGGGAACCGGCGCCTCCGCGGGCAACACCGCGTTGGGGTCCTTGTCGATCTCCTCACGGATCTTGTACTTCTCGATCAGGTCGTCCACGCCCATCCCCCTCGTTGCCGCCGGGCCGCAAGCCTACCCGAGCGATCAGAACCGTGCAAGCCCCCGCACTCCTAGGGCGGGTAGAACACCAGGAACACCAGCACCAGGATCAGGACGACCACGACCGCGACCCCGATGCCGAGGGTCGCCAGGTGGGGCCCCCGCCGGGGCGCGAGCGCGAACTCCCCCCACTGCCGCGGCGACAGCACGCCGTCGACGAACAGCTGCTCGAGCAGCCGCCGCTGATTCTCCGCTGCGGTCTTCAGCGCCCCATCGAGGAGCGTGATCGGCAGGGTGTCGCTGCGGACGAGCCCGTCCGCGAGCTTCACATCGCCGTACTTGCCCGTGGTCTCGGCGCTGCCGCTGCTCATGAAGACCAGCTCGGCCTTGCCGAGGAACACCAGATCACCGTCCTTGAGGGTGGTCGGCACCAGGGGCTGGATCAGCCGGTTGAAGATGCGGGTGCGGTTGCGGCTCTCGTGGTCGGTGATCGTCACGACGCCGTCCTGGTAGTGGATGGTCGCGTGGTGCTTCGACACCGACCGGTCGCGCACGGTCAGCTCCATCTCATCGCTGCGTCCGATCCGACACACCGGCGCGACGAGCGGGAAGACCCGCTGGCCCACGCCGTCGTACAGGCGCGGCGCGCGGACGTAGCGCCGGGGGTCGGGGCTGCGATCGGACGAGCGCTTGGTCGACAGCCTCGGCGTCGGCGGGGGCTCGGGAGGATGGGTCAGGTCTTCGATGCCGACCGCGACGATCTCGGACTCGTCGTCCTCGTAGTCGTCGGCGCGCAGCGCCCCGGGCAGCTCGACCGAGTCGGGGAGCGGCTGGTCGCCCTCGTCCTCGAGGTAGGTCCGCCGGGTGGCCGTGCGGATCGCCTTGGCGAGCCCGTCCGGAGCGTCGTCTTCGACGCGCCGGGTGCGCTTCGGCGCTTCGTCCCGGAAGTCCGGCACCCGTCCGGAGTCCGTCGGACTCGGCGCCACGGCGGGGTCCTCGGGCTCCCGCAACATGTCGCGCGCTCGCGACACCGCCGCGGCCCGACTCTCCAGCTCGACACCCGGCGTCGAATCGGTCACCCGGCCGCTGCGGTAGCGGCCGGAAGAGGCGGGTTTCTCGGGGCGGGCGCGCGCCGCCGGCGGGACGGTCGGCAGAGCGGGCGGCCCGGGCGTGGACGGAGGCGGCGGCGCAGGCGTCGACACGACCGGTTGCGCCGCCGAGGAGCCCACCGGAGCGATCGGCGGCGTCCCCCCGCTCGTGGCGGTGGCGGCGACGGCCGCCTGCTCCTGGGGCGAGCGGCGGAAGAAGACCGTCTGCAGGGCGTCCTCGTCGCGCTGGGGCGTGTTGTCCCGGCGGATGCGGATGTGGATGTCGTCGCTCTTGTCCTTCTGCGCGGCCCGCATCCGCCCAGCCGGGCGTTCGGACACCGGCGGCATCTCGGAGGCCGCCGGCAGCCGCTCGGAGGGAGGGGCCGGCGCGTGCGGAAGCGGAGCCGCGTTTGGCGCGGCGGTCGCGGGCAGCCGCCCCGACGCGGGCGGCGCCGACACCGGCGACGGCGGGCGCGGCGCGGGCGGCAGAGGAGGCGCCGCGCCCGCCGCCAGCGC